>CALWAF010000006.1 GCA_944372795.1 uncultured Clostridia bacterium
AATGAGCGAGTGAACGGATAGTTTTGCTTGCAAAACGCGGAGTGAACGAGCATCTCTGCATTTTCACGACGCGAAAACGGGGTCCCCGCAAAGTACCGCAGCGTAGCGAGGACACTTTGTGGGGTATTATGAGCAACCGCGCGACAGACGAGCCGACCGCCGCAATGCGGCGTAGGGCGACGATTACGCGCGGATTGCGACGCGGGTGAGCGGCGCGTGATTCCGTCTTTGAAATAGAATCGTCGTGCTCGGCTACACTCTATTAAACGTTTGTCAGTCTGACGCTCTCATTTGGATGAAGTGCGCGAAAGAGCCACTGCCGAGAGGCGGAGCTTACTGAAGTAAGTGAGCATCTACGGCAGTGGCTCTGACAAAGCAATTCGCCAAATGAGAGCGTCAGGATATTATGCGGTACATTTCGGAGGCAGACTGTTTAGTCTGCTTCTCCTCCACGTTCAGCACCTCGAAGGTGAGGGAACTGCTGCCGAAAGAGACGGTGACGACGTCGCCGGGTTTGACCTCTTTTGCGGGCTTTGCCGCCTTGCCGTTGATCTCTATGCGTCCGCCCGAGCACGCTTCTGCCGCGACGGTGCGGCGCTTGATGACGCGGGAGACTTTCAGAAACTTGTCTATCCTCATTTTTCACCTATTATTTTCCGTCTTTTGCGGGACTTTCCGAGGGGCGGAGAGGGGCGCAGGAAGGGCGGAAAAATTTTGTGTTTTTCTTGCGATTTCCCCTGTTCGGGCACTTGACAGACTTGCAAATCGCTGATACAATAGAAAAATGCGCAATAATGCTTATTCCTGCCCTCGAAATCCCGTATTTTGGGGGTAGGGGGTTATATCTAACGGTGTAAGTATAGTGCAGAGCAACAAAAAAAACAACTGCTTTCCGCGAAAGACGGTTTTTCTGAAAATTTTTTTTGCGGGGAACAAAATCGGTAATTTCAAGGAGTGAAACATGTCCCAGAAGAAAATTCACAAGGTCATGTACGGAACAACCGAGCGCATGGATTTTTCCAAGATCAAAGACGTGCTCGCCATTCCGTATCTCATCGAAGTGCAGAAGGACTCCTACAACAGCTTCATCCACGAAGGCATCAGCGAAGTTTTCAAGGATTATTCGCCCATCGTGGACTTTGCGGGCAAGCTGAAGCTGGAGTTTCTTTCCCACTCCCTCGAAGGCGAGCCGAAGTATTCCGTGAAGGAGTGCAAGGACCGCGACACCACCTACGCGCTGCCTCTGCGCGTCAAGACCCGCCTGACCAATCAGGAGACGGGCGAAGTGGTGGATCAGGAAGTGTTCATGGGTGATTTCCCGCTCATGACCGAGTCCGGTTCCTTCATCATCAACGGAGCGGAGCGCGTCATCGTCAGTCAGCTGGTCAGGAGCCCGGGCGTGTACAGCGAGAAGTCGCTGGACCGCAACGGCACCCCCCGATTCAAGACGACGGTCATCCCCAACAGGGGCGCGTGGCTCGAGTTCGAGCAGGATCAGAACGATGTGCAGTGGGTGCACGTCGATCGCACGAGAAAGATCACTTCGACGACCCTTCTGCGAGCGCTCGGTTTCGGCACGGATGAGGAACTTGCCGAGCTCTTCGGCGAGGACGAGATGATGGCTGCCACCTGCAGGAAGGACAGCGACTGCAAGTCCGTCGAAGAGGGCAAGAGGGACCTGTTCAAGCGTCTGCGTCCGGGCGAAGTGCCCACCACCGAGGGCGCGGACATCCTCATCAACAACACTTTCTTCGAATACAAGAAGTACGACCTCGCCCGCGTGGGCAGATATAAGTACAACAAGAAGCTCTCCATCGCAAACCGCATCGAGGGCAACGTGCTCTCCCGCGACGTCGTGGATCCTTCCACGGGCGAGATCCTCGCTCTCAAGGGCGACACTCCCTCCGAGGCGGTCGCGAAGAAGATCCAGAACAGCGGCGTCAACGTGGTGTGGCTTGCCTACCGCGATGCCGACGGCGTCGAGAAAGAGTATAAGGCGATAGGCAACAACACCGTCGACCTCGACGCTTTTGTGGAGTGCGATCCCCGCGAGCTGGGCATCATGGAGAAGGTGTATTATCCCAATCTCGCGACCTTTATGGAGGAATATCCCGACCGCGACGAGCTGTTGCTTGCCATAAGGAGCAACGTCGATCAGCTGGTGTTCAAGCACATCACCACCGACGACATCGTGGCGACGGTGAGCTATAACCTCGGTTTGAGGCTGGGCTTCGGCACCTGCGACGACATCGACCATTTGAGCAACAGGCGCGTGCGTCCCGTGGGCGAGCTTTTGCAGAACCAGTTCCGCATCGGCGTCTCCCGTCTCGAGCGCGTCATCAAAGAGAGGATGGCGTCCGCGCAGGACTCTGCCGAGATCACTCCGCAGAACCTCATCAACATCCGTCCCGTGACCAGCGCGGTGAAGGAATTCTTCGGATCCTCCCAGCTTTCGCAGTTTATGGATCAGCCCAACCCCATCGCGGAGCTCACTCACAAGAGGAAGCTTTCCGCACTGGGCCCCGGCGGTCTCAACCGCGAGAGAGCGAGCTTCGAAGTGCGTGACGTCCACCACTCCCACTACGGACGCCTGTGCCCCATCGAGACTCCCGAAGGTCAGAACATCGGTCTTATCTCCTCCCTCTCCACCTACGCGAGAGTGAACGAGTACGGCTTTATGGAGTCTCCCTACCGCAGGATAGACAAGGCGACGGGCGTCGTCACCGACGAAGTCGTCTACATGACCGCGGACGAAGAGGACAAATATGTCGTCGCGCAAGCCAACGAGGAGCTCGACGATGAGAGCAAATTCGTGCGTGAGCGCGTCACCTGCCGCATAAGGAGCGACATCCGCGAAGTGCCGAGAGAGCAGGTCGACTTCATGGACGTCTCGCCCAAGCAGCTGGTGTCCATCGCAACGGCGCTCATCCCCTTCCTCGAGAACGACGACACCAACCGCGCGCTGATGGGCTCCAACATGCAGCGTCAGGCGGTCCCGCTCCTGAAGCCCGAAGCTCCCATGATCGCGACGGGTGTCGAGCACCGCATCGCATACGACAGCGGCGCACTCAAACTTGCAAAACGTGACGGCTTCGTCAAGTATGTCGATTCCGACAAGATCGTGGTCGAGGCGGAGGACGGCACCGAAGACGTCTACACGATGGCGAAATTCGAGCGCAGCAACCAGTCCACCTGCATCAATCAGCATCCCATCGTCGCGAAGGGCGACAGGGTGTATGCCGAGGTGAAGGAGAACGGCAAGGTGGTGAGAGAAGCCACCGTGCTCGCGGACGGCCCCGCGACAGATCGCGGCGAGCTCGCCCTCGGCAGGAACATCCTCGTCGGCTTCATGAGCTGGGAGGGTTATAACTACGAGGACGCCATCCTCATCAGCGAGGATCTGGTCAAGGACGACGTGTTCACCTCCATCCACATCGAGGAGCACGAGATCGAAGCCCGCGACACGAAGCTGGGCGAAGAGCAGATCACCCGCGACATCCCCAACCTTTCCGAGGATGCGCTCAAGAACCTTGACGAAGACGGCATCGTGCGCGTCGGCGCCGAGGTCAGGAGCGGCGACATCCTCGTGGGCAAGGTCACGCCCAAGGGCGAGACGGAGCTCACTCCCGAGGAAAGACTGCTGCGCGCCATATTCGGCGAGAAGGCGAGAGAAGTGCGCGACACCTCTCTGCGCGTCCCCAACGGCGAGGGCGGCATCGTGGTGGATGTCAAGATATTCACCAGAAAGAACCGCGACGAGTTGAGCCCCGGCGTCAACAAGCTGGTGCGCGTCTACATCGCACAGAAGAGGAAGATCTCCGTGGGCGACAAGATGGCGGGACGTCACGGCAACAAGGGCGTCATCTCCCGCGTGCTGCCCAAGGAGGATATGCCTTTCCTCGCGGACGGCACTCCGCTGCAGATCGTGCTCAACCCCCTCGGCGTGCCTTCGCGTATGAACATCGGTCAGGTCTTGGAGGTGCACCTCGGTCTGGTCGCCAAGATGCTGGGATGGAAAGTCGCCACCCCCGTCTTCGACGGCGCGGACGAGCAGGACATCAAGCAGCTCTTTGCTGACTGCGGCATCGTCAACGAGCAGGGCAAAGTGGACGGCAAGATCAAGCTGTATGACGGCAGGACGGGCGAGCCTTTCGAGAACCCCGTCACCGTCGGATATATGTATATGCTCAAGCTGCATCACCTCGTCGACGACAAGATCCACGCGAGAAGCACGGGTCCGTACAGCCTCGTCACCCAGCAGCCCCTCGGCGGCAAAGCGCAGTTCGGCGGACAGCGTTTCGGCGAAATGGAAGTGTGGGCGCTGGAAGCGTACGGCGCGGCGAATATGCTGCAGGAGATCCTCACCGTCAAGTCCGACGACGTGGTGGGCAGGGTGAAGACCTACGAGTCCATCGTCAAGGGCAACAACATCTCCGAGCCCGGCATCCCCGAGTCCTTCAAGGTGTTGGTCAAGGAGCTGCAGGCTCTGGGTCTTGACGTCAAGGTGCTCACCGAGGACCGCGACGAGGTCAAACTCCGCGACTACTCCGACGAGGAACTCGACTTCGACACCCCCGTCGGCAAGAGGCAGGAGGAACTCAAAGAAGTGGATATCCTTGACGGCAACTTCTTCGAAGGTTTCGGTCAGGGCGGCACGGACATCGACAACGTGTTCGACACGGGCGCGGGCGACGACGAAGACATCTTCAGCGCGCTCACGGGCACGAATTCGAGCGACGCGTTCGACATCTTCGGCACCAAGGACGATGCCGACGATGAGCAATAAGGAGGATCGCTATGTACGAACTCAGCAATTTCGACGCAATACAGATCGGCATCGCCTCTCCCGAAAAGATCAGAGAGTGGTCTTACGGCGAGGTCACCAAGCCCGAGACCATAAACTACCGCACTCAAAAACCCGAGCGCGACGGTCTTTTCTGCGAAAAGATCTTCGGGCCCACCCGCGACTGGGAATGCCATTGCGGCAGATATAAGAGGATACGCTATAAGGGCGTCATCTGCGAGAAGTGCGGCGTGGAAGTCACCAAGAGCAAGGTGCGCCGCGAGAGGATGGGGCACATCGAACTCGCGACCCCCGTCTCTCACATTTGGTATTTCCGCGGCGTCCCCTCCAGGATCAGCCTCCTTCTCGACATTTCCCCCAAGGATCTCGAGCAGGTGCTGTATTTCGTTTCCTTCATCGTCCTCGATCCCGGCAAGGTGACGGAACTCACCAAGAAGCAGATCATCACGGACAGAGAGTATCGCGAACTGCTCGAAAGATATAAGCCCGAGGACTTCCGCGTCGGCATGGGCGCCGAGGCGATCAAGGAGCTCCTTATGGAGATAGACCTCGAGCGCGACAGTGCGGAACTCAAAGAGATAGTCGCGAGCAGCACCAGCCAGAAGAGGCTGCGTGCCATCAAGAGGCTGGAGATAGTCGAGGCGTTCCGCATCAGCGGCAACCGTCCCGAGTGGATGATCCTCGACGTGTTGCCCGTGCTGCCTCCCGAACTGCGCCCCATGGTGCAGCTGGACGGCGGCAGGTTCGCCACCTCCGACCTCAATGACCTTTACCGCAGGGTCATCAACCGCAACAACCGCTTGAAGAAGCTGAAAGAGCTGGGCGCTCCCGACATCATCGTCCGCAACGAGAAGCGTATGCTTCAGGAGGCGGTGGACGCCCTCATCGACAACGGCAGAAGAGGCAAGGCGGTCAGCGGTCCCGGCAACCGCGACCTCAAGTCCCTCTCCGGTCTGCTGCGCGGCAAGCAGGGCAGATTCCGTCAGAATCTTCTCGGCAAACGCGTGGACTATTCCGGACGTTCCGTCATCGTCGTAGGACCCGAACTCAAACTTTATCAGTGCGGTTTGCCCAAAGAAATGGCACTTGAGCTCTTCAAGCCCTTCATCATGAAGAAGCTGGTGGAGCAGAACCTCTGCCACAACATCAAGACGGCGAAGCGCTTCGTGGACACCGGCAAGAATCAGGTGTGGGACATCCTCGAAGAGATCATCAAGGATCATCCCGTGCTCCTGAACCGCGCTCCCACGCTGCACCGTCTGGGCATCCAAGCCTTCGAGCCCGTCCTCGTCGAGGGCAGAGCGATCAAGCTCCATCCTCTCGCTTGCGGCGCGTTCAACGCGGACTTCGACGGCGACCAGATGGCGGTGCACGTGCCCCTTTCCATCGAGTCGCAGGTGGAGGCGCGCATCCTGATGCTGTGCACCAACAACATCCTGAAACTCTCCGACGGCAAGCCCATCGTGTCACCCACGCAGGACATGGTCATCGGGTCATACTATCTCACCATCATCCGTCCCGGTGACAAGGGCGAAGGAAAATACTTCAGCTCCTTCGACGAAGCGGTGATGGCGTATCAGGACGGCGACGTGACGCTGCAATCCTTGGTGTGGATCCGCACTCCCTACACCCGTGAGGACGGCACCGAGGGCACCCGTATGCTGCACACCACCGTCGGCCGCTGCATCTTCAACTCCAACCTGCCGCAGGATCTGCAGTTCGTCAACCGCCGCGACCCCAGAAATGCGGGGCTCCTCGAGCTGGACGGCATCCTCGGTGTGGGCGCCTGCATCGACGAGAAGCAGTTCGCGGCGCTTGCCGACACTCTGCGCGTGGATAATATCACGGACGCGGAGCGCGCGAAGGTGCGCGCGATAATGCGCGACGCCGACCTCGCCGACGCCAAGATCGACGCCATGGCTGCCGCTCTCAAAGAGGCGAAGGACGTGGACGTCACGGGTGCGGAGACGCACGAGAAGACCATGCTGCGCAAGAAGATCCTGAAGATCCTCGGCGAGAAGGCTATGGCAATAGGCAAAAAGCAGCTCTCCCTCATCGTGGACAACTGCTTCAAATATCACGGCGCGACCGAGACCGCCGCGGTGCTGGATAAGATCAAGGCGCTGGGTTACAAGTATTCCACCATCGGCGCCATCACGGCGAGCGTGTTCGACATGCACATCCCCGCCGAGAAGAAGGAAGTCATCGCCGAGGCGGAAGAGACCATCAAGCGCGTGGAGAAGAACTTCGCCCGCGGCATCCTCACCGACGAGGAGCGCTATCAGACCGTCGTCAAGACGTGGAAGGAAGCCTCCGACAAGGTGGAGAAGGCGCTGGTCGACAACGCCGAGGACTTCAACCCCATCTGGATGATGGCGAACTCCGGTGCGCGAGGCAACATGGGTCAGATCCGTCAGCTGTCCGGTATGCGCGGACTTATGGCGGACCCCTCCGGCCGTACCATCGAGCTGCCCGTCAGGGCGTCCTTCCGCGAAGGTCTGTCCGTGTTGGAGTACTTCATCTCCTCCCACGGCGGCAGAAAGGGTCTTGCGGATACGGCGCTTAAGACTGCGGACTCCGGCTATCTTACCAGACGTCTTGTCGACGTTTCCCACGGCGTCATCGTGCGCGAGCAGGACTGCGGCGACAGCAAGGGTACGGAGATCACCGCCATCCGCGACGGCAAGAGCGAGATCGAGTGCCTTGCGGACAGGATCGCGGGCAGGTTCACCATCGAGCCCATCGTGCATCCCGAGACGGGCGAAGTCATCGTCGAGGCGGACAGCATGATCACCGACGATCAGGCGAAGGAGATCGAGCGCGCGGGCATCAAGAAGGTGCTCATCCGCTCCGTCCTCACCTGCAAGACGAGGAACGGTGTGTGCGCCAAGTGCTACGGCAAGAATATGGCAAGCGGACAGCCCGTCAAACTGGGCGAGGCGGTCGGCATCATCGCGGCACAGTCCATCGGTGAACCCGGCACCCAGCTCACGATGAGAACGTTCCACTCCGGCGGCGTCGCGACGGGCGACGACATTACACAGGGTCTGCCCCGCGTCGAGGAGCTCTTCGAGGCGCGCAAGCCCAAGGGACAGGCGGTCATCACCGAGAACTCCGGCGCAGTGGTCGTCAGCGACGACAGCCGCGAGATCACCGTGACGGGTGAGGACGGCGAGGTCAGGAGCTATGCCATCCCCTTCGGAGCCAAGCTCAAGGTGGAGACAGGCGACATCATCGAAGCGGGCGATCCGCTCACCTCGGGTTCCATCAACCCGCAGGATATGCTGCGTGCCAAGGGCGTCAAGGGCGTGCAGGAGTACCTCACGAAAGAGGTGCAGTCCGCCTACCGTCTCTCCGGCGTCGAGATCAACGACAAGCACATCGAGGTCATCGTGCGTCAGATGCTGCGCAAGGTCAGAGTGGAAAATCAGGGCGACACCGAGATGCTTCCCGGCTCCCTCGTGGACATCTTCACCTATGAGGAAGAGAACGAGAAAGCCCTCGAGAACGGCGGCGTGCCCGCCAGCGCGAAGCGTACCCTCCTCGGCATCACCAAGGCGGCGCTCGCGACGGAGTCCTTCCTCTCGGCAGCGTCCTTCCAAGAGACGGCGCGCGTGCTCACCGAGGCAGCCATCAAGAACAAGGTCGATCCGCTCATCGGGCTCAAGGAGAACGTCATCATAGGCAAGCTCATCCCCGCAGGTACGGGCATGAAGATCTACAAGAACATCTCCACCGCTCCCGCCGAGACGGGCAGTGCGGACAACGGCGCCGCCAACGAAATGATCTGAAACAATGGCAAAGGACAATGAAAGAAGATTCTTCACCTCCGAAAGCGTGACGGAGGGGCATCCCGACAAGGTGTGCGATCAGATCGCCGACGCGATCCTCGACGACATCTTCACAGAGGACCCTTCCGCCCGTGTGGCGGTGGAAGTGTGCGCGACTACGGGCATGGTCATGGTCTTCGGCGAGGTGAGCACCTCGCACTACTGCGACATCCCCGGCATCGTGCGCGGAGTGGTCAAAGACATCGGCTACGACGACAGCTCTCTCGGCTTCGACTATAAGACGTGCGCCGTGCTCTCATCCCTCGACGAGCAGTCTCCCGACATCGCGAGGGGAGTGGACGAGGCGTCCGACTATGTCGGCTGCGACGAGATAGACAAACTGGGCGCAGGAGATCAGGGCATGATGTTCGGCTGTGCCACGGACGAGACTCCGGAGCTCATGCCTCTGCCCATAATGCTCGCCCACGCGCTCACCATGCGTCTCACCGAGGCGAGGAAGTCGGGTGAGATCCCGTGGCTGCGTCCCGACGGAAAGGCGCAGGTCACCGTCGAGTATGTGGGCGGCGAGCCCGCGAGGGTGGATGTCGTGGTGCTTTCGGCGCAACACGACGACAAGGTGGAGCGTCACGAGCTGGAAAAAGCCCTCGTCGAGAAGGTCATCAAAAAAGCCATCCCCGCCAAGTGGCTGGACGGCGACACCAAGTTCTACATAAACCCCACGGGCAGGTTCGTCATCGGCGGCCCCGCGGGCGACAGCGGCGTGACGGGCAGAAAGATCATCGTGGACACCTACGGCGGCTATTGCCCCCACGGCGGCGGCGCGCTCTCCGGAAAGGATCCCACCAAGGTGGATCGCAGCGGGACGTATATGGCAAGGTATGTGTGCAAGAACCTCGTGGCGGCGGGAGTGTGCCGCAGGGTGGAATTGCAGGTCGCCTATGCCATAGGCAGGGCAAGACCCGTCTCCGTCTATGTGGACACCTTCGGAACGGGCGTCGTGGATGACGCGACCGTGGCAAAGATCGTCTCGGAAGTGTTCGACTTGCGCCCGAGAGCGATCATACGCAGACTCAAACTCAACCGTCCCGTCTACCGCGCCACCTCCAACTACGGCCACTTCGGCAGAGCGGAGTTCAGCTGGGAGAAGACGGACAGAGTGGACGAGATCAGGAAAGCGCTGGCAAAATATACGCTGTGAACGCGATATACCGAAGAAAAGCAAGGGAGAGCCTTGCTTTTCTTTACCCCGCAGGGGAGCGCCGCAGGACGCGGCGGGAGGTGTGATGGAGCTCAAAGGCGAGATCAGGAACGTGATCTTCCGCAGTGAAGAAACGGGATATGCCGTGGTCGACCTCAAATGCGAGGACGGTATGTTCACCGTGGTCGGCACGATGCCCCCCGTCAGCGAGGGGCAGAATCTGCGCGTGGAGGGCGACTTCAAGACGCGCAGCATGTACGGCAGACAGTTCACCGCGGAGAAGGTCTACGTTTCCTCTCCGTCAAGGCTGGACGGCATCGTCAAGTTTCTGGGCAGCGGGCTCATCAAGGGCATGGGTCCCGTCACCGCGCAGTCCGTCGTGGACCGCTACGGCGTGGACGCCCTCGAGAAGATGAAGTACCCCGTGGAGATCGCCAAAGTCAAGGGCATTTCCCTGAAACGCGCCACGGAATTTTGTCTGGGTTACGCGAAGCTGGAAAAGATGCAGTCCGCCGTGATGTTCCTGCAAAAGCTGGGCATCACGATAGGGCTAGCCCTCAAGATATACCGCGTGTACGGCGATGCCGCAGAAGAGAGAGTGCGCCGCAATCCCTATTCCCTTGTGGACGACGTGGAAGGCATAGGCTTCCAGACCGCGGACAGGATCGCGGGGGAGCTGGGCGTGGCGCGCGACAGCGACTATCGCATATGCGCCGCCGTCACCTATACGCTGAAGGAAGCGTCGGTGCGCGGCGGACACAACTTTTTGCCCGAAACGGAACTTTTTCCTGCCGTTGTGGCATTGTTAAGGTCGGATAGTGACGAGATCGAGCGCAGGGTGCGTGACAACGTCGAGGATATGATCATGCTCGGCGACCTCGTCAGATACGACACGGGCGAGTGCGTCGCCATCCTCACGAAGCAGAACTATAACATCGAGCGCAGTATCGCGCGCAGGCTCATACGCTTGCAGGCGGAGGCTGCGGATTTCAGGGTGGACACCGAAAGGGAAGTCGCCGACTTCGAGAGAGAGGCGGGCTTCTCGTTGCATCCCAACCAGGTCGCCGCGGTGCGTGCCGCAGTGGAGAACGGGCTGCAGATCGTGACGGGCGGCCCCGGCACGGGCAAGACCACCATCGTGAAGTGCATCATACACCTCTTCCGCAATCTCGGGCAGAGGGTGGCGCTGTGCGCGCCCACCGGAAGAGCGGCGAAGAGGCTTTCTGCGGCGACGGGAGAGGAGGCGAAGACCATCCACCGTATGCTCGACCTCAATTGGAAGGACGGCGGCGGGAGCTTCGGGTTCAATTCCGACCGCAAGCTGCCCCTCGACGCCGTCATCGTGGACGAGGTGAGCATGGTGGACGAATATGTGTTCAACGCACTGCTCTCCGCGATGGAGAGGGGAAGCAGGCTGGTGTTGGTCGGCGACAAGGATCAGCTGGCGTCCGTGGGCGCGGGGAATGTTTTGAGCGACCTCATCAAGTGCGGCAAGTTCCCCGTCAGCGAGCTCACGCAGATATACCGACAGTCGGAGGACAGCAGGATAGTCGTCAACGCCCACCGCATCAACCACGGCGAGATGCCGGAGCTGGACAACCGCAGCAGCGACTTCTTCTTCGAGGAAAAGGAGGACGCGGAGTCCATCGCCCGCACCACCTCCGACCTCGTGACGCGCAGGCTCCCCGGCTTTTTGAAGGTGCCGCCCATGGAGATACAGGTGCTGTGTCCCATGAAGAGGGGAAGCGCGGGCACCGTGAACCTCAACCGCATATTGCAGGAAAAGCTCAATCCTCCCTCCCGCGACAAGAAGGAGGCAAGGCAGGGCGACACCCTCTTCCGCGAGGGCGACAAGGTGATGCAGACCCAGAACAATTATCAGCAGGAATGGGTGCAGGTGTCGGGCTCGCGGGTGGAAGCGGGCACGGGAGTGTTCAACGGCGACATTGGCATCATTGAGAGCATCAATCCGCAAACTATGCAGTTTACCGTGCGTTTTGATGATGATAAAGTGGCGGTTTATCAATATTCCGACATCGAACAGCTGGCGCCGGCGTATGCCGTGACCATACACAAATCGCAGGGATGCGAGTTCGACGCCGTGGTGGTGGCGCTGGACGCGAACTATATGTTGCAGACGCGCAATCTCCTTTACACCGCAGTCACGCGCGCCAAGAAACTCGTGGTCATCGTGGGCGCGAAAAAGACGGTGGCGAAGATGGTGCGCAACAACGAGACCGCAAGGCGCAACTCCCTCCTTCTCAATCTTATCGAGGAGGAGTGCAGGGGAGAGGTGTTCTGATGAAGGGGCGCGGCGAGGCTGTGCGCGCCGTCCTGAAGAGGGCGGCGAAGGGGCTTGCGGACGCGCTGTATCCCGAGGCGGTCACCTGTGACGTCTGCGGGGCGGAGCTTGTTGCCGACACCAGGTATACGCTGTGCGCGGCATGCACCGCCGCCATGCCTTTCATAAGGGGACACAGATGCCTGAATTGCGGCGTCCCCATCTCGGATGAGGCGGACTACTGCCTGCGGTGTCAGCGGACCTCCGCTCTGTTCAGGCGCAATATCTCGCCGCTGTGCTACTCGGGCGAGGCGATGGAGCTCGTCCACGCGCTCAAATTCGGCGGCAAGAGATACATCGCGAAGCTGCTCGGCGCTATGATGGCGGATGAGTTCATCCGTTCCGGCGAAGAGGGAGAGGTGATCGTGCCCGTCCCGATGAGCGAAGCGGAACTCAAAAGACGCGGGTTCAACCAATCCGGGCTCATCGCCGAGGACATCGGGAAAAGGCTGGGTATGCCCGTGCTCCCCGCCCTGGTCAAGGTGCGGGAGACCAAGCCGCAGAAGGAACTCACGGGCAAGGAGAGGGCGGAGAACCTGAAAGGGTGTTTCACCGTGGCGTACGGGGAGTATGTGCGCGGGAGGAAGATCGTGCTGGTGGACGACGTTTTCACGACGGGGTCTACGGCAAACGAGTGTACGCGTATGCTGCTGCGGGCGAAGGCTGCCTCGGTCACGGTGCTGACGGCGGCGGTGACCGTGCCCAAAAACAGGGTGGAAGTGCTGCCCGCACAAAAAAGCGAAGAGTGAAAATTATTGCCATTTTAAGCAAATGGCTTTATTATTGAAATAATATTTCCCGCGCGCGAGGCGCGCGGCGCACCCGACGGAGTCGGGAAAGGAGCGATATGCCTTCCATTTTCAACGAGAACGAAAGAAAGGTGCGCAAGCTGAAAAAGCTGGCAGAAAAGGTGGATATGCTCGCCGAAAGATACTCGTCCATGCCGGACGACGAGCTTGCGGCGGAGACCGTTAGGTTCAAAAAGAGGCTCGCCGACGGCGAGACCCTCGACGACATCCTGCCCGAGGCGTTCGCCGCGGTGAGGGAGGCGGCAGCCCGCGTGCTGGGAATGCGTCCCTTCTTCGTGCAGGTGATGGGCGGCATCGCTCTGCATCAGGGCAGGATAGCCGAGATGGGCACGGGCGAAGGCAAGACCCTCGTCGCCACCATGCCCTCCTACCTCAACGCGCTTGCGGGGCACGGCGTGCACGTCGTCACCGTCAACGATTATCTCGCCCAGCGTGACGCCGCGTGGATGGGCAAGGTGCACCGTTTCATGGGACTGACCGTCGGCGTCATCGTCCCCGGGATGAAGAATGACGAGAAGCGCAAGGCGTACGCGTGCGACATCACCTATTGCACCAACAACGAGCTGGGCTTCGATTTCCTGCGCGACAACATGGTGGTGAAAAAGGCGTACAAGATGCAGCGCGAGCTGAACTTCGCCATCATCGACGAGGTGGACTCCATCCTCATCGACGAGGCGCGCACCCCGCTCATCATATCGGGGAAGGGCGGCGACTCCGGCGAGCTTTACAAGAAGGCGGACGACTTCGTGAAGAGGCTGCGTCCCGACGACTACACCATCGAAGAGAAGGAAAAGACGGTCATGCTCACGGATGACGGCGTCGCGAAGGCGGAAAACTGGTTCGGCGTGGACAACATCACGGACATGGACAACGCCGATCTTTACAGCCACATCCAGCGCGCCCTCAAAGCCAACTTCATCATGAAGAAGGACCGCGACTACATCGTCTCGGACGGCGAAGTGCTCATCGTGGACGAGTTCACGGGGCGCGTGCTGGTGGGACGCCGTTACAGCGAAGGGCTGCATCAGGCGGTGGAGGCGAAGGAACACGTCGCCATCCGCAGCGAGAACAAGACTCTTGCCACCATCACCTTCCAGAATTTCTTCAGGATGTACCGCAAGCTCTCGGGCATGACGGGCACGGCGAAGACGGAAGAGGAAGAGTTCAAGGGCATCTATTCCCTCGACGTCGTCACCATCCCCCCCAATCTTCCTTCCATGAGACGCGACGAGAACGACAGCATCTACACCAAAGAGGCGGGCAAGATAAGGGCGATCATCGCGGATATCGAGGAATGCATCGCAAAGGGTCAGCCCGTGCTGGTGGGCACCGTCAGCGTCGAGAAGTCCGAGAACCTTGCCAAGACGCTCGAGCGTGACATCAACGCGAAGAGGCTGCGCACCGCGAGCGGCGGCAACGTGGTGGTGCGGGTGCTCAACGCAAAGCACCACAAGGAAGAGGCGTCCATCATCGCACAGGCGGGCAGATCGGGCGCGGTGACAATCGCCACCAACATGGCGGGCAGAGGCACGGACATCATGCTGGGCGGCAACCCCGAATATCTCGCGAAAGCCAAGCTCGAGAGCATGGGATTCGAGCCCGAAGTCATCGAAATGGCGGCATCTCCCCACGCCTATGACGAGAGGATGATGAGATACGCCATGGAGAAGTATATCGAGAAGTACCCCGACGACGCGGCGTTCAAAGCGCGCTGCATGGACGCGGACGCCGCCTACGACGAGTGGTTCGGCCGCTATAAGAAGGAGTGCGACGAGGACAAGGTCAAAGTGCTGGAGGCGGGCGGTCTGCGCGTCATCGGCACCGAGCGCCACGAGAGCAGGCGTATAGACAATCAGCTGCGAGGCAGAAGCGCCAGACAGGGCGACCCCGGCAGCACGGCGTTCTACATCTCCCTCGACGACGACGTGGCGCGCATCTTCGGCGGCGACAAACTGAAGTCCGTCACCGAGACGATGAAGCTGGACGAGGATACGCCCATCGCAAGCTCCTTCATCACCAAGCAGATCGAGCGCGCGCAGAAGATGGTGGAGAACCGCAACTTCTCCGTGAGAAAGCAGGTGCTCAACTACGACGACGTGATGAACGCCCAGCGCGAGCTCATCTATAAGGAGCGCGGCAAGGTGCTGGACGGGCTGGATGTGCACGATCAGATCCTCGACATGATAGGGGAGCTGGCAGAGGAGATCATCGGCTACTACGCCGACTATAAGGTGGACTACAACACGTGGGACTACGAGGCTTTCAACACCTCCCTCGAACACCGTATGCTCCCCAAGGGCAGCAACGTGATGACTCCGGAGCTGTGCTCCTGCTACGACGTCTATAAGCTCAAAGACGCCGTGATGAAGATAGCCCTCGAGACCTACGACAAGAAGAAGGCGGAGGCGGAGGCGCTGGGCGTTTCGTTCGCCGACCTCGAACGCATGGTGCTCCTGCGCAACGTGGACGCGAAATGGATGGATCACATCGACGCCATGGACGCGCTGCGCCGAGGCATAGGACTGCGCGGCTACGGTCAGCGCGATCCCGTCGTCGCCTATCGTCAGGAGGGATGGGAGATGTTCGAGGACATGGTCAGCCGCATCCATACGGACACGGCGTCCATGTTGCTCACCTTCACCCTCACGCCCAAGGAGAAGAAGCCGCAGGGCGCGCCTCACGCGGGCGCGAAGCGTCCCGGACAGCCTCCCGCGAAACAGATGCCGCGCACCGTGGTCAACAGCGGAGCGAAGGTCGGACGCAACGATCCGTGCCCCTGCGGAAGCGGGAAAAAGTTTAAGAACTGCTGCGGCAGGAACGCATGAACACGGGAGAGATATGCTGAATTATCAGGACAAGAAAAACGAACTTAAATCGCTGAAAGCGGAGTTAAACACCGCATATCAGGGGATAAACCCCGAGAAAGTGCGCGCACGTATTGCGGAGCTCGAGGCGATGCAGAATGCGGACGGGTTCTGGAACGATGTGGAAAACGCGCAGAAAGTGTCCAAGGAATCCAGCCAGCTCACGAGCAAGCTCGCGCGTTTCGAGAAGCTGCTTGCCGACCTCGACGACGCCATCGAAACGGTGGACATCGTGGAACTCGAGGCGAGCGAGGAGGAGGACGAAGCCCTTCTGCAACGCATCGCGCAGCTTTCGGAGGAAGTGGAACATCTCACGCTCTCCACTCTGCTTTCCGGCAAATACGACGCGCTGAACGCCATCCTCACCCTGCACGCGGGGGCGGGCGGCACCGAGGCGCAGGATTGGTGCGAGATGCTCTATCGCATGTACACGCGTTTTGTGGAGCGCGAAGGGTGGAACTGCACGGAGCTGGACATCCTCGCGGGCGACGAGGCGGGGTTGAAGAGCGTCACCTTCCGCGTGGAAGGGGACAATGCCTACGGCTATCTCAAGGCGGAAAAGGGGGTGCACCGTCTGGTGCGCATCTCTCCCTTCGACAGTCAGGCGCGCAGGCACACGTCATTTGCCTCTCTCGAAGTCATGCCGGAGATCGTGGACACGTCCGAGATAGAGATCCGTCCCGAGGACCTCAAGGTGGACACCTATCGCTCCAGCGGCGCGGGAGGGCAGCACGTCAACAAGACGGAGTCCGCGGTGCGCATCACGCATATACCCACGGGCATCATCGTCGCCTGTCAGAACGAGCGCAGTCAGATCCAGAACCGCGAAGTCGCCATGCAGATGCTGCGAAGCAAGCTCATCGAACGCCGCGAACGCGAGCGCGAGGAAGAGGCGGCGGCAATATCGGGCAAACTCAAAAAGATAGAGTGGGGCAGCCAGATCCGCAGCTACGTCTTCTGTCCTTACACCATGGTCAAGGATCACCGCACGGGCTACGAAACGGGCAACGTCCAAGCCGTTATGGACGGCGACCTCGAAGGCTTCATCAACGAGTACCTTAAAATGTCTGTGGCGGAATAAACAAAAATATCCGTTTAGATCGCGGAAAACGAGAACAAAACCATGAAGATACTCGCGATAGAATCCAGCTGTGACGAAACCGCCGCCGCCGTCGTGGAAGACGGCAGGCGGGTCTTGTCAAACGTCGTCGCGTCGCAGATCGAGATCCACCGCCGTTTCGGCGGAGTGGTGCCCGAGATCGCAAGCCGCAACCACACCCTCGCGATCGACAACGTGGTCGCGCAGGCTCTTGACGAGAGCGGGTGCGGACGGGAGGACATCGACGCCGTCGCCGTGACCTACGGCGCGGGGTTGCTGGGCGCGTTGCTCGTCGGAGTGAACTACGCCAAAGGGCTCGCTTACGCGTGGGGGAAACCCCTTTATGCCGTGTCGCACGTCAAAGGGCATCTCGCCGCGAATTACATCGACAGCACGCTGGAGCCGCCCTATCTTTGTCTGCTTGCCAGCGGCGGTCACACCGCCGTGCTGCGGGTCATGGACTACGAGGACACCGAGCTGATCGGGCAGTCCGCGGACGATGCGGCGGGCGAGGCGTTCGACAAGGTGGCGAGAGTGCTCGGTCTGCCTTATCCCGGCGGTCCCGAGATCCAGAAGCTGGCAAGAGAGGGCAGACCCGTCTACAAGATGCCTCTTCCCGTCTTCAAAGAGGGGGGAGAGGTGAGGTTCTCTTACAGCGGGTTGAAGACCTACGTCATAAATCTCGTGCACGGCATGGAGCAGCGCGGAGAGGATATCCCCCGCGCGAACATCGCGTGTTCCTTTCAGGAGTGCGCGGTGGAGCAGCTCTTTAGGGGCGCGGAGTGCGCGGCGGCGCGCACGGGAGAGAGAAAGGTCGCGGTGGCGGGCGGCGTGAGCGCGAACGAGCGTCTGCGCGCGCGTTTTGACGAGTGGGCGAAGGAGAGCGGCACGGAAGTGTTTTATCCCCGCCTCAAATACTGCACGGACAATGCGGCGATGATAGGTGCCGCGGCATACTACCTCGTGCGGTCGGGAGGGAGACCCGCAGGTTTCGACCTCGACGCCAAAGCCACGGTCGCGCTTTAAGGCGCGAGGGCGCATACGTTGCGCGCTAGTGTGCGCATATGCGTGTGTGCTACTACATCTAGTCTATAAAAATATAATATAATTTTTTTGCGGAAAGTCGCGTCATTTCGTTTGACATCCCACTCCCGAGTTGGTAATATGATATGGCTTGCGTAAATGCGAGCTGTTTTTAGCTTATGGAAAAACGGTCATGAGCAGAGAAAACGAACTGAAAACGATGCTAGCAAACTCCTCGAATGTTGTGGGAACGAAACAGGTTTTGAGGGGTATATCCGAAGGGACGATCGGGTGTGTGATCGTCGCCGAGGACGCCGACTTCGCCTTGAGGCTCAAGGTGGTCGGTGCCGCCGAGAGCGCGGGAGTCTCCGTAGCGTATGCGCCGTCGATGGCGTGGCTGGGGGAAGCCTGCGGCATAGAGGTGGGCGCCGCCGCTGCGGGCATCGGGACGCAGGAGGACTAGATTGATTGCACTTGCATGGGTTGAGCAGGTACATTCGGAAATAACACAGGAGGAACAAGAATGCCAACTATTAACCAGCTTGTCAGAAAGGGCAGGGAACGTCAGACCAAGAAATCCATGACTCCTATCATGGGACAGTGCCCGCAGAAGCGCGGCATCTGCCTTTCCGTGACGACGACTTCTCCCAAGAAGCCGAACTCGGCGCTGCGCAAGATCGCGAGAGTGCGCCTCGTCAACGGTCAGGAAGGTACGATCTACATCCCCGGCATCGGACACAATCTGCAAGAGCACAGCGTGGTGCTCATCAGAGGCGGAAGAGTCCGTGACCTGCCCGGCGTGCGTTATCACATCATACGCGGCACTCTGGATACGGCGGGCGTCGCGAAACGCAAGCAAGCCAGATCCAAGTACGGTGCAAAACGCCCCAAATAAGAATTTTTCGAATGTAATTACCCAAGGAGGACAATATGCCCAGAAGAAGCGGCGTGCCCAAGAGAGATGTTCTGCCCGATCCCGTTTACGGCAGCAAGGTTGTGACCAAGCTCATCAACCAGATCATGCTGGACGGCAAGAAGGGGACTGCGCAGACCATCGTCTACGAGGCTTTCGATATTGCAGCACAGAAACTCGGAGTCGAGGCGATCGACATTTTCACCAAGGCTCTCGAAAACGCCATGCCCCTCCTCGAAGTCAAAGCGAGAAGAGTGGGTGGCTCGACCTATCAGGTCCCCATGGAGATCCGTCCCGAGCGCAGACAGACCCTCGCGATCCGCTGGATCGTTCAGTTTGCCAGAAAGCGCGGCGAGAAGACCATGAAGGAGAGGCTTGCGGGCGAGCTCATGGACGCTTACAACCTCGCCGGCGGCGCAGTCAAGAAGAAGGACGAAATGCACCGTATGGCAGAGGCGAACAAGGCGTTCGCACACTATAGGTGGTAGTCTTTATGCAGCGCAACTTTGCACTTGACAAGGTCAGGAACATCGGCATCATGGCTCACATCGACGCCGGTAAGACCACGACCACCGAGCGCATCCTGTTCTATACGGGCATGACGCGCAAACTCGGTGAGGTGCACGACGGCGCAGCGGTAATGGATTACATGGTGCAGGAGCGAGAAAGGGGGATTACCATCACCTCCGCCGCCACTACCACCGTGTGGAAGGGTCATCAGATCAACATCATCGACACTCCCGGGCACGTCGACTTTTCCGTTGAAGTCGAACGCAGCCTCCGAGTGCTGGACGGAGCGGTCGCGGTGTTCTGCGCCAAAGGCGGCGTGGAACCGCAGTCCGAGAACGTGTGGCGTCAAGCCAACACCTACAAGGTCCCGAGGATCGCTTTCGTCAACAAAATGGACATCAACGGAGCGAACTTTGACAACGTTGTCAAAATGATGCACGAGAGACTGCGCACCAACGCCGTCCCCGTCGTCCTCCCCATCGGCAGCGAGGGAGACTTCAAAGGCATCGTCGATCTCATCGCGATGAAGGCTCTCTACTACGCCGCGGAGGACAACGGCATCACCGTCACGGAAGGGGACATCCCCGAAGATATGCGTGAGAAGGTGGAGGACGCCCGCAGGAAACTCGTCGAGGAGGCGGCAAACTTCGATGACGCCATCTTCGAGAAGTGCATCATGGACGACAGTGCCTCCGTCACCGAGGAAGAGCTGAAAAAGGCGATCCGCAAGGGGACGATCGAGATGGCGATGACGCCCGTCCTGTGCGGCAGTTCCTACCGCAACAAGGGCATCCAGCGTCTGCTCGACGCCATCGTCGACTTTCTCCCCGCGCCCACCGACGTCGCATCCATCACGGGCAAGAACCCGAGGGTGGACCGCGAAGAGGTGCGCCATCCCGGCGACGACGAGCCCTTCTCGGCACTGGTGTTCAAGATCCTCACCGACGAATATGTCGGCAAGCTCGCCTTCATCCGCATTTACAGCGGCACCATAAAGACGGGCATGATGGTCTTCAACCCCGGCAAGAACGAGAACGAGCGCATAGGCAGGATACTCCGCATGAATGCGGACGACAGAGAGGACCTCACCGAAGCGGGTGCGGGCGACATCGTGGCTCTGGTCGGGCTCAAGAAGAGCACCACCGGCGACACGCTGTGCGACAAGTCCCACCAGATCGTGCTGGAAAACATGGTCTTCCCCGAGCCCGTCATCAAGGTCGCCATCGAGCCCAAGACCAAGGCTAGCCAAGAGCGCATGAACACCGCCATCCTGAAACTTCAGGAGGAGGACCCCACCTTCAAGGCGTACACCGACAAGGACACGGGGCAGATCATCATCGCGGGCATGGGCGAGCTTCACCTCGAGATCATCGTGGACAGGATGTTCCGCGAGTTCAAGGTGGAGGCAAACGTCGGCAAGCCGCAGGTGAGCTATCGCGAGACCATCACGCGTCCCGCCAAGGCGGAAGGCAAGTTCGTGAGGCAGACGGGCGGTCACGGTCAGTACGGCCACTGCGTCATCGAGCTGGAGCCCAATCCCGGCGGCGGCTACGAGTTCTCCAACGAGACCGTGGGCGGCGTCGTGCCCAAGGAATTCGCAAACGCGGTCAGCGAGGGCATCAAGGAAGCGGCGAAGGCGGGCATCATGGCAGGCTACGAAGCCGTGGACTTCAAGGTCAGGCTGGTGGACGGCTCCACTCACGAGGTGGACAGCTCGGAAATGGCATTCCGTGTCGCGGGCTCCATGGCATTCAGGAGCGCGGCGGAAAAGGCGGGTCCCATCCTGCTCGAGCCCATCATGAAGGTGGAGATCGACGTCCCGGACGAGTATGTCGGCGACGTCATGAGCAACCTCAACTCCCGTCGCGGCAGTGTGCGCGGCATGGAGATGAAGAACGGCGTTCAAGCCATCGAGAGCGACGTGCCTCTTTCCGAGATGTTCGGATATGCGACGACTCTCCGCAGCATAACGCAGGGCAGGGCGACGTTCACGATGCTCTTCGACCATTACGCGGAAGTGCCCCAGAGCATAGCGGAAAAGGTCACGGGCAAAAAATTCCAGAGATAATATATATCGGTATTATACGTAATACTCTTATATATTCTCTATAAACAAAACACAAACTCAAAAACAAACCAATTGGAGGAATTCAAAATGGCAAAAGCGAAGTTTGAAAGAACCAAACCTCACGTCAACATCGGCACCATCGGCCACGTTGACCACGGCAAGACCACGCTCACCGCTGCGATCACCATGTATTGCGCGTCCAAGGGTCAGGCTCAGGTCATGAAGTACGATGAGATCGACAAGGCCCCCGAAGAGAAAGCGAGAGGCATCACGATCAACACCGCCCACGTCGAGTACGAGACCGAGAAGCGTCACTACGCTCACGTCGACTGCCCCGGCCACGCCGACTATGTCAAGAACATGATCACCGGTGCGGCGCAGATGGACGGCGCCATCCTCGTCGTTGCGGCGTCCGACGGTCCCATGCCCCAGACCCGTGAGCACATCCTGCTCGCCCGTCAGGTCGGCGTGCCCTACATCCTCGTCTTCCTGAACAAGTGCGACCAAGTCGACGACGAAGAGCTCCTTGAGCTGGTCGAGATGGAAGTGCGCGAGCTCCTCAACGAGTACGGCTTCCCCGGTGACGACACCCCCATCATCCGCGGCTCCGCGCTGAAGGCGATGGAAGCGGGTCTTGCGGGCAAGTGGGACGATCCCGCTCTCAACTGCATCCAGGAGCTCCTCGACGCAGTCGACAGCTACATCCCCGATCCCCAGCGTGACACCGACAAGCCCTTCCTTATGCCTGTCGAGGACGTCTTCACCATCACCGGCCGCGGCACCGTGGCAACGGGCAGAGTGGAGCGTGGTATGCTCAAGCTCGGCGACAAGGTCGAGATCGTCGGCCTCTCCGATGAGAAGCGTGAGACCACCGTCACCGGCATCGAGATGTTCCGCAAGCTCCTCGATTACGCAGAGGGCGGCGACAACATCGGCGCACTGCTCCGTGGCGTGCAGCGCAACGAGATCGAGCGCGGTCAGGTCCTTGCCAAGCCCGGCTCCATCCATCCCCACACCCACTTCACCGCTCAGGTCTACGTCCTGACCAAGGAAGAGGGCGGCCGTCACACCCCGTTCTTCGACGGCTATCGTCCCCAGTTCTATTTCAGAACGACGGACGTCACCGGTTCCATCAAACTGCCCGCGGGCGTTGAGATGGTCATGCCCGGCGACCACATCGACATGGAGATCACCCTCATCACCCCGATCGCGATCGAGGAAGGACTGCGCTTCGCAATCCGTGAGGGCGGCAGAACGGTCGGTTCCGGCGTCGTTGCAAAGATAATCGAGTAAGTGTTCTTTCAAACTTGCGCTGCTCTGCGCGGCGGCATTTGCCGCCGTGCAGGGTATGCCTGTGAGTCGGAACACGAAAGGAGGCACAAAAATGGCTCAAAAAGGAGCACGCGTGAGGATCACGCTGGCTTGCACCGAGTGCAAACAGCGCAACTATAACCTCAAAAAAAATAAGCAGAAGCATCCCGACAGAATGGAGCTTCAGAAGTATTGTAGATTCTGCAAAAAACACACCTTGCACAGAGAGACCAAGTAAGGTTGAGGAGGCAGTATGGCAAAAAAAACGCCGGATAACAACTCCGTGCCCGGAGCGTCCGAAGACAAGATGCGCGGCCGCATGAGGGGCGAGCTGGACAAACCCGTTGTCCTCGAAGAGAACGCACCTCAAGCCGATCAGTCTGCCGACAAGAAAGTCAAGAAGACCGCAAAGAGCGCAAAGTCTGACAAGCCCAACATCTTCAAGCGTATGTGGAAGGGGCTGAAGGGCGTCATTTCCGAGCTCAAGAAAGTCACTTGGCCCAAGGGCAAGGACGTTGTCAAATCCACCGCCGTCGTGCTGGTGGTCGTCATTGCGTTTTTCGTAGTGCTGTTCGGCATCGACTATGTGCTGTCGGGGCTCTCTCATCTGGTCGTCGACGGATCGTGGACGTCCATAGTGGGCTGAGAGGTATAATATGGAAAACAGGGAAACTCCTCAGTGGTACGTCATCCACACCTACTCCGGCTACGAAGCAATGGTGGAAAACAACCTGCACAACATGGTTGAGAACAACAGTTTGCAGGATTGGATCTTCGAGGTGAAAGTTCCCGTCGAAGACGACGTCGTCGAGAAGAACGGCAAGAGGAAGGTGGTGCAGAGGAAGAAATTCCCCAGCTACGTCTTCATCAAGATGATCTATTCCAACCACATCTGGTTCATGGTCACCAACACTCGCGGCGTAACGGGTTTCGTCGGTCCCGCCGGGCGTCCTCTGCCTTTGCGCGACGACGAGGTCAAGCGTCTGGGGCTTGAAGTCATCGACTTCGAGGATCTGGACATCAAGCCGGGCGACAACGTCCGTGTCATCAGCGGCGCTCTGGAAAACTTCGACGGAGTCATCGATTCCATCAGTGCGGAGCGTCAGAAAGTCAAAGTCATCATTTCCATGTTCGGCAGGGACACCCCCGTCGAGCTCGACTTCTCGCAGGTCGAAAAACTGTGAGCGTGCATGCGGCGTCACGCATGTGTGGGAGAAGATAAATCTTTTCTGTCTTCGTCAAACCACGTTTAGTCAGGAGGTATTATGGCTAAAAAGATCACCGCAGTCGTGAAACTGCAACTCCCCGCAGGGAAAGCCACCCCCGGTCCCCCCGTCGGTTCTTCCCTCGGTCCTCACGGCATCAACATCCCCGCTTTCACGAAGGAATTCAATGAGAAGACCTCCAAGCAGGCAGGTCTGATCATCCCCGTGGTCATCACCATCTATCAGGACCGTTCCTTCACCTTCATCCTCAAGACCCCTCCGGCGCCCGTCCTCATCAAGAAGGCGTGCGGCATCGAGAGTGCGTCCGCGCGTCCCAACCGCGACAAAGTCGCGACCATCACGAAGGCGCAGGTCAAGGAGATCGCCGAGCTCAAAATGCCCGACCTCAACGCAGGTTCTTTGGAAGCTGCCATGAGCATGATCGCCGGCACCGCCCGCAGCATGGGCATCCTCGTCGAGGAATAAGGAGGCAATATGAAACGCGGAAAGAATTATATCGATTCCAAGAAACTCATCGAAAGCAACAAGCTCTACGACAGCGCGGAAGCCATGGCGCTCGCCATCCAGACCGCGAAGTCGAAGTTTGACGAAACGATAGAACTTCACGTCAAGCTGGGCGTCGATCCCCGTCACGCCGATCAGCAGGTGAGAGGCGTCGTCGTGCTGCCTCACGGCACCGGCAAGACCGTGCGCGTCCTCGTCATCGCCAAGGGCGAGAAGGCTGACGAAGCCGCGGCAGCGGGCGCGGACTACGTGGGTGCGGAGGATATGATCCAGAAGATCACCTCCGAGAACTGGTTCGATTTCGACGCAGTCGTCACCACTCCCGACATGATGGGTCTGGTGGGCAGACTGGGTAAGATCCTCGGTCCCAAGGGCCTCATGCCCAACCCCAAGTCCGGCACCGTCACCATGGACGTCACCCGCGCCATCCACGACATCAAAGCAGGTAAAGTGGAGTACCGCGTGGACAAGACCGCCATCGTGCACGTCCCCATCGGCAAGAAGTCTTTCGGGCTGGAGAAGCTGATGGACAACTTCAACACCGTCATGGAGGCTCTGGTCAAAGCCAAGCCCGCGGCGGCAAAGGGACAGTATCTCAAGAGCGTGTATATCGCTTCCACGATGGGTCCCAGCGTGAAGATCCTCTACAAGATGGCATGACCGCACTTCCGCGCGGCATCCGCCGCGCGGAGCGCGTGCGCGCTTTTGCGCCATGTGCCCTCAAACGTTTGACAAAAAGTTTGCGCTTTGCTACAATAAGCGCGTTCCTGAGACAGCAAGCGGCGAAAGCCTCAATGCAATGCTTGCCGAGGAGTGGTAATAACGCTTGCGTATTCGTCATTCCACGTCTCGGGATGACGATTATTTTATAAGGAGGTAATGATGGCATCCAAGGAAGTTCTCGAGCTGAAACAACAGCAGGTCGAAGCGATCAAGGCGAAGATCTCTTCCGCAAAGTCCCTCGTCATCATCGACTATATGGGGCTCAACGTCGCGGAAGACACCGCCTTCAGAAAGCAGCTCCGTGACGCCGGCGTCGACTATCAGGTGCTCAAAAACCGTCTGGTCAAGCGCGCCTTCGACGATCTGGGCTACACGCAGTTCGACGACGCACTGAACGGGCCCACCGCCGTCGCGTTCTCCGACAAGGACGCGGTCACTCCCGCCAAGATCATCATCGAAAACATCAAGAAACTCAACAAGATGAAGGCGAAATGCGGTCTGGTGGAAGGCGAGTATATGGACGAAAACGGTGTCAAGACCATCGCGTCCATCCCGCCCAGAGAGGTCCTCATCGCGAAGATGCTGGGCAGCATGCAGTCTCCCATCACGGGGCTTGCGGTCTGCCTGAACAAGATCGCGGAAAAGATGGAGCAACAGGCTTAATAACCACACCACGCCGCAGGGGCGGCACACAAAAAATAAAATTACGGAGAATAAAAAAATGGCAGATCTTCAGAAACTTATGGAAGAAATCAAGAGCATGACCGTTCTCGAGCTCTCCAAATTCGTCAAGGAGCTTGAGGAGGAGTTCGGCGTCAGCGCAGCGGCTCCCGTTGCAGTCGTCGCGGGCGGTGCGGCAGAGGCTGCTCCCGCCGAGGAAGAGAAGACGGAGTTCGACGTCATCCTGAAGGAAGTCGGCCCCAACAAGGTCCAAGTCATCAAGGTCGTCAAGGACGCCACCGGTCTCGGTCTGGTCGAGGCGAAGGGCGTTGTCGACGGAGCCCCCAAGGCAGTCAAAGAAGGCATTCCGAAGGACGCGGCAGAGGCACTCGTCGCCAAGTTCAAGGAAGTCGGCGCCGTCGCGGAAATCAAGTAACTCCGCCCGTCGGGAATCGGGAAGAGGCATTCTTGTGACACTTATACACGTGATCGCAAGAGTGCCTTTTTGTTTTTGCGCAGCAATATACCAAAGAGGAAAATTATGAGAAACAGAACTACGGCGAATTTTGTCAAGATCGCGGTCATCGCGGTCGCTCTTGCGCTCGCCGCCTCCTGCACCGTGGCGGGCACACTTGCCGCTTTCAGCGCGACTTACACTTGGAAGTCCGATCAGGCGACGGCGGGCGAGTTCAGATTCGAGGACACCACCTACACCCTCGAGCTCTTCGGTGACGAGTATATCCTGCCCGGCGGTAGCGGTTCCGCCGTGCTCGAGGGCGTGGACTTCGCGGATGTGCCCGTGGTGTGGGGCTTTGCGGCAAATCCCGCCGACGACAGAGTCATCCCCGTCGTCTTTTGGCTGGCGGACGACGGCGGACCCATAAGCAGAACGTACTATTCCGCCTACAACTTCTCCGAGCTCGGCGGCTACGTGCGCGCAGGCGACGTCATAGTCGCCGCGTCGGACATCTCTGCCTCTCCCGAAGCGTTGACGGAGAGCCTTGCCGTGGGTGTGACGGTGTGCTGGTGCTGGCCCGACACCATATATGCGGACGCCGCGGGAGCGGAGACGGACGAGAAAGCCTTTGTCGCCTACAAGAGCTATTGCGAAGATGTGTGCGAGCCCTTGTACTCCTTCTCGGCGGATGCCCTCGGCACAGTCTTCGAGTTCGAAGGGGGCAGCGGTAGCGTAAACGTGCTCGGCAACGTGACGGGCGTGGACGGGGAAAACCTCAATGCGCTGTCATACGAGTCGGCCGCATTCTCCGTTGAGGGCGGCTTGTGCCGTTTCGACGGCAGCCCCGCGTGGGTGGAGAATGGAGGAAAGTTCGAGATAGTGTCCCTTCCCAAAGAGCTGGACGGCGAGAGCAGGGCATGGCTGCTGGTGTCGACTCCACAGATCGCGGATAAAACCGAAGCACTTCGTGAGCTCGGCATCGAGATCGGAGGCACTTACGCCTTTGAGGGCTCGGGAGAGATCGTGCTGACGCCCGCAGCGGACGGGAGCAGGACGCTCATCAAAGTGCCCGTTTCCGCGACGGGCATCCGCGCCTCCCTCTCTGTGACGATCACCGCGGTGGTGGCTGCCTGATATGTTCGCGGAGGGTGAAAGTTCCGGGGTGCGCATCTTTGCGACGGCGCTTCTTGCCATCGCTTTGGGTGTGGGAGTCTGCGGTGTGCTGTTCTGCTGCGCGGCGACTTTTGAGACCGCGCTCACGGGCTATCCGTCGTTTGCGGGCACCGGTTACGTTATCTATTCCGCGACGGAAGGAGACGAGCTCCCGGACGGCACGCTGGTGGCGTTCGAGAAAGGGACGTCCTTCGATTGGATGGCGGGCGACTTTGCCGTCTTCCGCACCGTGCGCGGCATGGGCGTGGGCAGAGTGTCGAAGGTGAGCGCCGACCGCCTTACACTGCGCCTCGGAGAGGGCAGCGTGCTTGCCGTGCCCTTCGTCGCGGTGCTGGGAAGAGCCTTGCGTCATTATCCTGCGGCGGGCAGAGCGCTCGTCTTCCTCGCGCAGTCGCGTGGAGCGGGTTTCGCGGGCGGGATCGCGATCGCGGTGACCGCTTTCATCTCCCTCATCATCGAAAGACGCGATGACCGTATGCTTTCCGCCGTTTGAGCGAATTTGACGAAAGCGCACGATAAAATGATAAAATGCGCGGATAAACCGCGCATTTTGTTGTTTTTGCTTGTTCGTGTGATCGTTTTGTCTGCCGACC
The DNA here is from genome assembly GCA_944372795.1 of uncultured Clostridia bacterium. Taxonomy (GTDB): domain Bacteria; phylum Bacillota; class Clostridia; order Christensenellales; family CAG-917; genus Limadaptatus. The sequence continues at coordinate 28,068 of CALWAF010000006.1, forward strand.
TCTTGCCGCCTGTGTCGGATGTGTCGTTCGCGCGAAACGTGTCGTTCGTGTGGGACGTATCGTTCGTGCGAGAGGGGAGTCTGACGCTCTACCGCTGCGGACGGAAGGTGTCCAGAGCCTCGAACCATACGCGTTTATCAAAGCGCGGGTTTGCGGGAGAGGTGGAGGGCAGGGCGCACACAACGGGGGCGAGAGATGGGTGGGCGGCGAGCAGGATGGAGAGGGCGCGTTTGCCGTTGACGAAGATGCGGGTGATGCCGCGCTCCGCGACGAGGGCGGGGACGTCCGCCACGGTGTAGTCGCGGATGCTCGCGTCCTCCGAGCCCTTGATGTCGCACTCCGTCACCACGTCCCAAAGGGCGATGCCGTGGGCGGCAAGGAAGGACTTCTTGTCTTCGACTGTGACGGGGACGGGAGAGGAAAAGTATTCCGCTAGGGTCGCCCAAAACCTGTTGCGCGGGTGACCGTAGTAAAAGTCCGTCTCGCGGGACTTCACGCTGGGAAAGCTGCCGAGGATGAGGGTGTGAGCCCCCTCCGGACAGCAGGGCAGGAAACCTTTCGTCTTCATGGCGAAATGTTAACGCGGCGGGAAGAATTTGTCAAATGCAGCCGAGGTGTATCCGTTTCCTTGAAATCGGCGAAAATAGGTGGTATAATGCCGATGTTATCGCGCGGGCGCACCCGCACGGAGACAGAAGAGATGAAAACTTTCGCGGAAAAGTTCCGAAAATTCGCATACACCGATTTTTACTTCATCGCGTATGCCGCCATAGTGTTTATTGCGTGGACGGCGGAGAGCGCGGAGTTCGGCTTTGTCGCGCTCATCGCGCTCACCTGTCTTTCCCTCGTCATTTTGGATGATGTGCTTCCCATCACGGCGCCGCTGTTCTACGCCATGTGCATGATCTTCACCGATCAGGTGGAGGACTTCATCTTCATGTGGCCCACCTTTATCCCCCTCGGCATTGCGATCGCGTTCTTCCTCATGCGCAACCGCACCCGCCTGCGCAGACCCGGTTCCATGACGGTGCCGCAGCTGGTGCTCTCCGTTGTGCTGATGGTAGGCGGGCTCGGCGTGTGCACGGCGGCGGAATATACGCGCGCGTTGCCAAATGCGATCATGCTCGGTTTCGGCGGGCTCGCGATCTACCTTCTGGTCTACTGCTATGCGGGCAGGGACGAGCGCAGGGACGTCGGCATCTACTTCTCCAAGATGCTCATGTGGTTCGGTTTCGTCGTGCTGGCGGAGATCGCGGTGTGGTATATCCGCGCCGACCTTCCCCCCTCGCAGTGGGGCAGCGTCGCCCGCGACTTCGGCTGGGGCATCGAAAACAACGCCTCCACCATACTCTCCGTCAGCGCGCCGATGTGCTTCTATCTCGCCGTGCGTTACAGATGGGGCGGGATATACGCGCTGTGCGGGCTCGCGCAGTATATCGGCATCATCCTCACCTATTCCCGCGGAGGCATCCTGATGGCAGCCGTCACGGGGCCCGTGTGCGCGGTCGTTGCCATCGTGAAAGCCGTGGACAAGAAGCGCATGGGCATGGCGTACGCCGTCATCATCGCAGCGGGCGTGGTGGCGATAGGCGTTCTCTTCGACGACATCGCCGCGGCGATCAAGAGCCTCTTCGACCAAGGTTTCGGACCCTCCAGCCGCGACCTTCTGTATGCCGAGGCGTGGAAGCTGTTCTGCTCCCACCCCTTCCTCGGCGTCGGACTCGGCTACAACGGCGACCACTTCGCCATCAACACGATGCAGTTCTATTGGTTCCATTCCACCCTCTTTCAGGTGCTCGCCAATATGGGCGTCGTGGGCGTGCTGGCATATGCGTTCTACTATATCGCCCGCTTCCGCACGCTGCGCAAACTGCGCAATCCCTTCAACGTCTTCATGCTCATCGCGTGGCTGGGCTTCGAGGGCTATTCCATGATGGACACGGGCACCTTCGTGCCCTTCCCGACCATGGCGCTGGTGCTGGTGACGGCGGGCATCGCGGAGCTCATTTCCTCCCGTCCGCAGTTCAGGGGAGAGGTTGATGCGTATAACCGCACCTTCTCCCGCGCGGGAGTCGCCGCCGAGGCAAGAAGATACGACGCCTTCACCCCCGCCTACGTCCGCGAAGCGGCGTGACAGGGAACGATAGTTCTATTGAATATGACAAAAAAGCGCCGTTCATCGGCGCTTTTTTGTCTGTTGAAATGCGTGTTCAGCTCTTTTTGGGCGCCGCGATGCGCGACTTGCACTTCGCCTTGAAGGGCGAGTCTTTCACGGTGATCTTGTCGGCGGAGCAGATGCCTCCCGTGTTGAGTGCGCACTCCGCGGAGCATTGCACGATGCACTCGCGTTCATCGCCGCGGAATTCCTCGCCCGCCTCCACGTCGGCGAAGGACTGCGCCAGCGCGCCTCCCTCGCGTTTGATGCGGCTGAGGCATTTCGCGCCGTCGCCCACGGATATGATGCCCGCAAGACAGCGGCATTTCAGGTTGTGTTCGCAGTTGGATGTTTCACATACGATCTGTTTCATGTTCACCTCCTGATATAGTTTGTCCGCCCGCGCGCATTTTTACTCTTCAAAAGCGATATTGTCTTTTGGCGGAGAACGTGTTATAATCTCCGAAAGGAGTTCAACATGAAAGTCATTCTAAATCAGGACGTCAAAGGCACAGGCAAGAAGGGCGAGATCGTCGAGGTCAACGACGGCTACGCCCGCAATTTCCTCTTGAAGAAGGGGCTCGCCACCGAGGGTACGACGCAGAACCTCTACGTCGCCGAGCAACGCAGAAAGGCGAAGGAAGCCAAGGACGCTGCGGATCGCGCCGCAGCCCTCGAGACCGTGAAGAAGCTCGGCGCCGTCACCGTCACCGTCAAGATGCGCGGCGGCGACAACGGCGGGAAGATGTTCGGTTCCGTCACGGGCGAGAATATCTCGGAGGCGCTTGCCGAGATGGGCTTTGACATCGACAAGAAGAAGATAGACATCAAGGAAGCCATCCGCGACTTCGGCGACTTCGAGGTGACGGCGAGGGTGTACCCCGAGATCTCCGCCAAGGTGAAGATCAGGGTGGAACGCGCCTGATGGAATATGCCGTCGATCTGTGCAGGGGACACTCCGTGTTGCAGGACACGGAGGGTTATCTCTTCACGCAGGATTCCGTCGTCTGCGCCAATCTGATGCCCGCGGGCAGCCGCGACAGGCTGCTAGATCTCGGATGCGGCACGGGTGTGATGAGCGTGCTTGCCGTCCTCAAAAAGGGGGTGCGCGAGGCCGTCGGGCTGGACGTTGACGAGAGGGCGTGCGAGCTTGCGAGGAAGAATGCCGAGCGCTGCGGCATCGCGGACAGGATGACCGTCGTCACGCGCGACGTGCGCGGCGCGGCGGAGACGCTGGGGCGGGAGAGCTTCGACAAAGTCGTGTGCAATCCGCCCTATTTCGATTTCGACGACGGCACGGACGGAGGCAAGCGCGCCTCGGCAAAGAGAGAGGGCGCAGCCAACCTCGCCGACTTTATTGCGACGGGCGCCGCGTGTCTGCGCTTCGGCGGCGACTTCACCCTCGTCATGCGGGCGGAGAGGCTCGCGGACGCGGTGACGGCGTTCAGGGCGCATTCGCTGGAGCCCAAGAAGGTCACGTTTCTCTTTCCCCGTCCCGACGCGAAGGCGGGGACGTTCGTCATGACGGCGCGCAAGGGAGGAAGACCCGGCGTGATCACGGAGGCGTTGTATGCCGCGGACGCGGACGGGCAAGAGAGCAAAAGGATGAAGGAGCTTTACGACTGATGGCGAAACTTTTCATCGTGGGTACGCCTATCGGGAATCTCGGCGACCTCTCCCCGCGCGGAGAGGAAACTTTGCGCGCAGCCGACGTCATCGCGTGCGAGGACACAAGGCACTCTCGTCCCCTTTTGGAGCGCATAGGCGCGCATGGGAGAACCATCGCATATCACAAGTTTAACGAGGCGGAATGTGCGCGTAAAATAGCGGATATGGTGAGAGAGGGCAAAAACGTCGCCCTCATCACCGACGCGGGAATGCCCTCCGTGTCGGACCCCGGCGCGGAAGTCGTCGCCCTTTGCAGAAGGGAGGAGATAGATGTCGAAAGCGTGCCCGGACCGAGCGCCGTGACGACTGCGGTGGCGCTCTCCGGTGTCAAGGGCGCCGGGTTCGTGTTCCTAGGTTTCCTGCCCGAGAAAAAGAGCGAGATGAAACGCGTGGTCGAAAGAGCGGACAAGGCGTGTCTGCCCATCGTCGTCTACGCGGCGCCTCACGATGTCGGGAAGATCGCGGCGGAGCTCGGGGGCATCCTCGGCGACAGAAAGGTGTGGGCGGTGCGCGAGATGACCAAGTTGCACGAGTGCGTCACCGAGAGCACCCTGCTTTCCTTCGAGTGCGAAGAGCGGGGGGAGATAGTCCTCGTCATCGAGGGCGGCGAAGAGAGGAACGAGCTCGTCTGTCTTACTCCCGAGGAACATCTTGCGGCATATCTCGCGCAGGGTATGGACAAGCGCGACGCCGTAAAGCGGGTGGCGGCGGAGAGAGGGGTGCCTAAGAACGAGATATACAAACTGACGCTGTGATCCTCTCCCGCGACGGATGAGCGGGGCAGGGAGAGCGCGAGAGGCAAGGTAAGAGGGGGCTTCGAAGAGGGAGTTTCCCCAAAATGAGACGGGATGCGCGAGCATCCCCTTTTTTTCGCGCGTCGGGGGAGTTTAGGATGTAGGGCGGAGGTGCGTATGCGATGTGAGGTGACACCCTTTCCCGCCCTTATGTGCAAGGTGGGAGAGACCGAGGTGTATACGGGCAGAGCCCTTCGCGAGTCGCTGGGAGAATACCTCGACGCTCTCGCGGGCGGCGGCAGAGTGCTGGTCACGTGGGACGGCGAGGGGGGAAATGAGGCAAAGAGGACGACGGAGGCTTTGCGGGGCTTCGGACTGCGCGTGACTGAAAAGCCCGACGCCGACGTCTGCGAGGCGGAGGAGAACTGTCTTGTCGTGCTGGGCGTGGGCGGAGAGCGCGCCGCCTCCGCCGCAAAACGTGCGGCAGCGGACAGAGGCGCCGATTGCGTGCTCATGCCCGTCATCCCCTGCGAGGACGGGTTGCTCGCGGGCGGAAGGGTGACGGCGGTGTGTCTGGACGCCGAGGTGCTGGAAGGGGCTCCGCGCGACAGTTTAGCCGCTGCGGCGGGCATACTTTTCGCACTGCCGCTGCGCAGGTTCGAGGACGTCTATGCCGAAAAGGTGCTGGCGGAGCCTCATGCGGAAGAGAGAGTTTCGACGCCCTCGGAGGGCGACGGCATTGCGGACACCGCGGTAAAGGTGATGAGGGCGGGAGCCTCGGGAAGGCGGTATGCCGCCGACGTCACGGCGGAGATGCTGCGGCTCATCGCGCTGTCCAAGGGAAAGAAGCCCAGAAGGAAGGGGGAATACGTCTTTGTGGCGGCGTGCGCGCTTGCGGCGTTCTATAAGGCATATCTGTCTTCGCCCGCGGCGGACACCCTCATTCCCGCCGATCACTGCCGTGCGCTGGACGAGTTGGTGCGTCTGAACGGCGGCGAAGAGGGCAACATCATACAAGCGTTTGACATTTTCGACGTCAGCGGTTATTTTAGAATAAATTATATTCTCGGAGAATATCGTCTGGATCTCATCGCGGAGCTTGCGGGCGCAGAGCTCGGCACCTCGGCGAGGAGGTGGCGGCGGATGTACGACGACGCGGGTTTCTGGATGAAGAGCGCGTTCACCTCGGGGGATATGATCCGCGCCATGGCGCTCGCGGGCGAGACGGCGGGAGGGCTGCTCGGCTTTGCCTCGGCAACGGGAGTGTTCGACGCCATGGAACGCGCGGGAAAAGAGCAATAAAACACCGCCTGCGGGCGGCACGGGAAGGATATGGCAAAGAACATAAGAGACGTCGAGCTTTTTCTTTTTGACCTCGACGGTACGGTGTACATAGGAGATAGGGAGATCGAGGGCTCTTTCGCTGCGGTGAACAGGCTGCGCGAGATGGGCAAACGCATCTGCTTTTTCACCAACAACAGCTCGCGTATGCACACCGACTATATCGCGAGACTGAACAATCTGGGGCTGCGTGTCTATTCCGACGAGATATACACCAGCGGACAGGTGACCTGCGAATATCTTTTGGACAACCACCGCGGCAAGAAGGTCTTCCTGCTCGGCAACGACCGTCTGCGCGCGGAGTTCGAGATGTACGGCATCGAGCTCGACGAGGAGCATCCCGACCTTGCCGTCATCGGCTTTGACACTTCCCTCACTTACGACAGGCTCTACAAATTCTGCCGCTTCGTCCATGACGGGCTTCCCTTCATCGCGACGCATCCCGACAACTTCTGCCCCGCGGAAGGCTGTCCTATGCCCGACGTCGGCGCGATGCTGTCCGCCATAAAGCTCACCGTGGGCAGAGAGCCTGACCTTGTCATGGGCAAGCCGCACAGGACGGCGGGGGAGAGGATAGCCTTGAAGTACAACCTGCCTCCGCGCAAGATCGCGATGGTGGGAGACAGGCTGTACACCGACATCGCCTTCGGGCGCAACTGCGGGTTCGTCTCGGTGCTGGTGCTCTCGGGGGAGACGGCGCGGGAGGATGTGGCGCGCTCCAAAGTGAAGCCCGACTACGTCTTGGACGCCGTGCGCGACATCCCGGATATGCTGGTGTGAACAAATGTGAATGCGCAGAAATGCGCATTTTATCATACGTTTTCGATTGCTTAAATGCGCATATGTGCAACTTTGCCGTGAGGACGCGGCGACGGATGCGCATATGCGGTGGTGTGGGAAACGGAATGTGAGGATATGCGCATATGCGCTGATCGGAGGAAAGGTATGCTCTCGATTCTTTCGGCGGCAAACGAGGTGTGGCCGCAGTGGCTCATCTTCGGCATATACATGGCGGTCATACTCGCCGTGGCTCTCGTCACGCGCCGCAAGAGCACGAGCGTGGAAGGTTTCATGTTCGCCAACAAGGGCGTGGGAGGGTGGCTTTCCGCGTTCGCTTACGGCGCCACTTATTTCTCCGCCGTCGTCTTCGTGGGGTATGCCGGCAAGTTCGGGTGGAATTTCGGGCTCTCTGCGGTGTGGATAGGCGTAGGCAACATGATCATAGGCACTCTCGCCGCGTGGATGGTGCTTGCAAACCGCACCAAGTATATGACGACGGCGCTCGGTGCGCGCACCATGCCCGAGTTTTTCGAGAAGAGGTATGAGAGCAAGTATATCAAGCTCTTCGCCGCGCTGACCATATTCGTCTTTTTGCTGCCTTATTCCGCCTCCGTCTATCAGGGCATGGGCTACATCTTCGAGGCGGCTCTCGGCATCGATTCCGTGTGGTGCATCCTCATACTCGCGGGGCTGACGGCGGCTTATCTCTTCCTCGGCGGCTACTTTGCCACCACCATCACGGATTTCATCCAAGGCATCATCATGATCGTGGGCATCGTCGTCACGGTGTTCATGCTTCTGGGCACTCCCGAGATGAATTGGGGGGAAGGGCTTTCCGCGCTCTTTGCCGACCCCGACCTCACTCTCATCCCCAACCCCGTCACCCCGGAGGGCGGGACCTTCCTTGACAATCAGCTGTTCAACATCATCATACTCGTGTGCCTGACCTCCTTCGGAATGTGGGGGATGCCGCAGTCCATACACAAGTTCTACGCCATAAAGGACAAGGCGGCGATAAGGCGCGGGGCGATCATATCCACGGTGTTCTCCGCGATAGTCGGATGCGGCGCCTACTTCATGGGCAGCATGATCACCCGTTTCGTGGACGAGGTGCCTGCGGGCGGCTACGACCACCTCGTGCCAACCATGATAGTAGAAAATCTTCCCTCCGCGCTGCTCGGGCTCATCATCGTGCTGCTGTTCTCGGCGTCGATGTCCACCCTCGCCGCGCTGTCGCTGTCTTCAAGCTCCACCGTCACCGTGGACTTTTACAAGGGCTACATCAAAAAGACTGCGCCGGAGAGCAACCTCAACATCCTGATACGCGTGTTGTGTCTGGTGTTCGTCGCCGTCTCCGCCGTGCTCGCCATCGTCGAGGTGGACGCCATCGTCAGCATGATGAGTTTGAGCTGGGGCGCCGTCGCGGGCTGCTTCATGGGGCCTTACGTCTACGGACTGTACAGCAAGAAGGCGAACAAGGCGGGGGCCTACGCCTCCATCATAGTTTCGCTGGCGCTCACTTTCTCCCTCATCATCGGGCTGGGCTACTTCGTGCTGCGTTCGGACGGCGGCGATCCCACCTTCGGCGAAGCCTTCAAGGCGGGCATAGGGCAGTCCCCGTTCATCGGCGTCGTGACCATGGCGGCAAGCATGATCGTGACCCCCGTCGTCAACCTGATCTTCGCAAAGAAGTGCGCGGTGAGCGAGACGCTTCTGGCAGAGATATTCCCGCCCAAACTGCCCGTAAACGAGGTGTACGAGCGCGTAGTGCGCGGATAAAACAAAGACGGCAAGACCGCCGTCGAAGCAGGAAAGAAAAGGAAGGGCGCAGACACCGTCTGCGCCCTTCCCGCATAAGGGGGGAGATTATTTCCTCATAAGTGGAAAACTTATTTTTCTTCGAGCACGAGCACGTCGAGTGGGTCGATGTCGACGCCGTCCTTGGACATCTCGAAGTGCAGATGGTTGCCTGCGAGGCTCTCGGAGCCGCGGGAAGCGGACATGGTGCCGAGGAGCTGTCCCTTTTCCACCTTGTCGCCCTTTGCGACCTGCACGTTTTCATCGAGAGAGTAGTAGCGGGTCTGATAGCCGTCCTCGTGGTCGATGACGACATAGGTGCCGTCCAAGACGTCGGTCACGACGTCGGAGACGGTGCCCGCTTCCGCCGCGAAGACGGAGAGGTCGTCGCCCGTGAAGTCAACGCCGAGGTGCACTTCGTACTGCCCGAGGGTGGCGTTCCACACGAGAGCGGTGTCACTGAACTCCTGCGTCACGGTGCCGTTCACGGGAGAGGCGAAGGAGAGAGTGGGCTTTTCGGGCTCGTCGGGCTTGTCGGTGTCGTCGTCATCGTCGGGCTCGGGGGTGACGGGGGTGTCGTCGTCATCGTCGGGGACGGGTTTTACGACTTCCGCGCCGGGGTCGGCTCCGAAATCGCCGCTGGCGGCAAGCGCGATGACCGTAGCCACGGACGCTATGCACAGCAGGATGAGAAGATAGAATGCGTTTCTTTTGATAAACTCGCCGACTTTCTTTGCGGCAGTCGAGATTTTGCTCATGGTGTTACCTCCGTTTGACGGGATTATCGACGGCGAAGAGCCGATTTATACCGTCGGACAAAAAATTTTTTTTGTCATTTTATCCAGCGGGAAGAGGGATTTGCATATTGACTGCGCGCGTGTGTGCGGATTATAATTTGAGTATGATAACGGAGAAGATGTCGCTTTACGATTATATGCGCGCCTACCGTCCCAAAAAAGGGGAGGGGACGGCTTTCATCAGAGGCGGCAAAAAGATGACTTTCGCCAAGCTCTTCAAAGAGGTGGAGAGAGTCGCGGGCGGGCTCGCCGCGCTCGGAGTGGGCAGAGGCGACGTCGTCATGCTCGCGCTGCCCACCATAGAGCAGGGTATTGTGGCATTTTACGCCGTGTCCCGCATCGGCGCCGTGGCTTCCATGATCCATCCGCTGATGGCGAGAGGGGAGTTCGAGCGCGCCGTGCGCGAGCAGCACCCCAAGGCGGTTTTTCTTTCCGATGTCAATTTCAAGCGTTTGGGCAAAGGGCTCTCGGGAGTGAAGAGGGTGGTGTGCCCCTTCCTCGCCTACGGCTATATAGGTCTGCCGAGGGCGAAGTCCTTCGAGCCTTACAGCGGGGACGGGACCGAACCTGCGGTGTATATGCGCTCCGGAGGGACGTCCGGCGACGCCAAGACGGTGGTGCTCTCGGCTGCTGCCGTCAACGCGCTCACGGGCAATCTGCTCGCCGTCCTCGAAAAGGAGGGTTACGGCGAAAAGGACAGGATGCTGACAGCTCTCCCGATGTTCCACGGCTTCGGGCTTTTCGTCGGATTGCACACTGTCATCTGCATCGCGGCGCCTCCCGTGCTCATGCCCGTGTTCAAGGCGGACAAGGCGGTGCGCGCCATAGCAAAAAACCGCGTCACGCTGATGATCGCGGTGCCCGGCATGGTCAACAAACTGCTCGCAGAACCCGGGTTCTGCGGCGAGAACGTGAGGTCGTTGCACCGCGTCTATGTGGGCGGCGACACCGTGGATGCCGAGCTCGAGAACCGCTTCGACGCTAGGATGCGCGAGGCGGGCACGGACTGCGTGCTCTCGCCCGGCTACGGGCTGACGGAGACGGGCAGCGTGTGCGTCCTCTCTCCCGAGAAAGCGGGGGGAGCGGTGCTGGGCAAACCCCTTGTCAATATGCGCTGCCGCATAGTGGACGAAGAGGGGAAAGACGTCCCCGCGGGCGAGACGGGGGAACTGCTGCTTGCGGGCAACCAGCTTATGACGGGCTATCTCGACGACGAGGCGGCGACAAGTGCGGCATTCGTCGAAGAGGACGGCGTGCGCTGGCTGAAGACGGGGGATATGTTCCGCGCTCTTCCCGACGGTTCGCTGTATTTCATGGGCAGGAAAAAGAGGCTCATCAAGATCTCGGGGGTCAACGTGTTCCCCGCCGAGATAGAGCGTACGGCGGTGGAGCTCCCCTTTGTCGGGCAGTGCGCCGCCATAGAGGTGAGAGAGCACAACAAGCCGTTTATCGCGCTGTTTGTGGCGTCTCAACTCTCCGATGAGCAGATAAAGGAATTGAAGAGGCACATCGTGCACGAGCTTTCCAAGTGGCACGAACCTAAATATGTCATCTGCGTGGACGCGCTCCCGCGCACGCAGGTGGGCAAGACGGATCATGTGAGGTTGAGCGATGAATTTGAAAAGTATCGCAAAAAGAGTTCATAAGATCGCGCCGTCCGTGAAGGTGGAGGAATATCGCGGATGCGTGAGGCTTTCGGGCGAGCTCGAAAGCTGGGATCTCATCTATCGCTGCGGCGTCGCCGCCGTGAGCAAAGGGTCGTTGGGCGTGCTCAACGACATAAAGCTCAAAGGGTTCCGCGAAGAGATGAAGAAGCCCTCCCTCCGCGACGACGCGCTCGAAGGGAAGAAGCCGGACGTGCTCATCGTGGGCGGCGGCATCATGGGGTGCGCGCTCGCAAGAGAGCTCTCCCGCCTCGATATAAGCGTGCTGCTCGTCGAGAAAGCCAACGACGTCGCGACGGGCGCTTCGTCGAGGAACGACGGCTGCATACACCCCGGCATCGACCTGCACCGCGGACAGCTCAAACTGAAGTACGTCCTGCGCGGCAACGAGATGTACGAAGGGCTGTGCAAGGAGCTCGGGTGCGACTTCGAGCGCTGGGCGCAGACGTTCATGTTCAGCACCAAGTGGGAGAGATATATCATCGCGCCGCTCATGTTGCTCAAAGGCAAGCTGCTCGGCGTGCCAGATATGTCCTTCAAGTCGCCCGCCGAGATGAGGAAGATAGAGCCCCATCCGCCCAAGTGGCTGACGGGCGCGGTGTATATGGCGTCGGCGGGGGTGGTGTCGCCCTACAAGGTGACCATCGCGCTTGCCGAGAACGCCATCGAGAACGGCGCCGAGGTCTCCCTCAACACGGTGGTGGAGGGCATGGAGGTTAAGGACGGAGTCATCACTGCGGTCAGGACCAACCGCGGCACGCTCCATCCCCGCATAGTGGTCAATGCGGCGGGCGCGTACAGCGACGTCGTCGCCGAGATGGCGGGGGACAGGACGTTCACCATCCATCCCCGCAAGGGCACCGACCTCATCCTCGACAAGAAAAAGGCATATTACGCGCTGTCTTCTTTCGCGCGAAGCTATTTCGCACCTCTTCCCAAGGAGGCGCAGGAGCAGACGCACGCAGCCGTCGGACACACCAAGGGCGGCGGCGTCATGCGCACCGTGGACGGCAACATCCTCGTGGGACCCAACGCCGTCGAACAGCCTTACCGCGAAGATACCACCACGAACCTCGAAGACGTCACCGCCATCATACGCAAACAGAAAGTGGCGGCGGACGAGCTTTCGACCGCAGACATCATCACCTATTTCGCGGGCGTCAGAGCGGCGACGTACGAGGAAGATTTCGTCGTGCGCAAGGGCATTTTCACAAAGAATGTCATCGAGACGGCGGGCATCCAGTCGCCCGGGATAACCGCGGCTCCCGCCATCGCCTGCGACGTGCGAGAGTGGGTGAAGGAGATGCTCTCCGCCCGCGACAGGAAGGATTTCGATCCCGTGCGCAAACACACCCCCAAACTCGCGGGGCTTTCGGACGCGGAGCGCGCGGAGTATATAAAGCGCGACCCCGCCTACGGCGAGATCGTATGCAGATGTGAGGAAGTGAGCAAAGGAGAGATCGTGGACGCCCTCGAGTCCCCCCTCAAGGTGTGCACGGTGGACGGCATCAAGCGTCGCGTGCGTCCCGGCATGGGAAGGTGTCAGGGCGGGTTCTGTTCCCCCTTGGTCATCAAGATAATCGCCGAGCACGAGGGCATAGCGCCCGAAGACGTGCTCAAAGGCGACGAGGGCAGCGTGGTGCTCTATAAGGATACGAAGAAAGCGGCGGAGGTCAACCGATGAAAAATTACGACGTCATAGTCATAGGCGGAGGGCCCGCGGGGCTCGCCGCCGCCGAGAGCGCGTGCAAGGCGGGCGCGAAGACCGCCGTCATCGAGCGTGAGGCACGGCTCGGCGGCATCCTGAAACAGTGCGTGCACGACGGCTTCGGGCTCATCCGCTTCGGCGAGAAGCTGGCGGGTCCCGAGTACGCCGAGAGATACATCGACCTCGTGCGCGCCCTGCCCGTGGACACCTACACCCTCACCTTCGTCACCAAGCTGGTGAAGAGCGCGGACGGGTTTTCCGTCACCTGCGTCAGCCGCGAGGGGATGCTGGACTTCACCGCGAAGTCCGTCGTCCTTGCCACCGGCTGCCGCGAGAGGACGGCGAAACAGGTGCTCATCCAAGGCACGCGTCCCGCAGGGGTCTTTACGGCGGGTACGGCGCAGCATTTCGTCAATCTCATGGGCAAGCTGCCCGCAAAGAAGTGCGTCATCCTCGGCAGCGGCGACATCGGGCTCATCATGGCGCGCCGCCTCACCCTCGAGGGCGCGGAGGTGGAAGGAGTGTATGAGGTCAAGCCCGAGCCCAGCGGACTGACGCGCAACATACACCAGTGCCTGCACGACTTCAACATCCCGCTGCATCTTTCGCACACCGTCACGCGCGTGTTCGGCGTGGACAGGCTGACGGCGGTGGAAGTGGCAAGGGTGGACGACAAGATGAAACCCGTCAAAGGCACCGAGCGCATAGTCGAGTGCGACGCGCTCATCCTCTCTGTCGGTCTCATCCCCGAAAACGAGCTTGCCGAGACCCTCGGCGTCGCGATCAACCCCTTCACCAAGGGTCCCGACTGCGATCAGACGTATATGTCTTCGGTGGAAGGGGTGTTCTCGGCGGGCAACGCGCTGAACGTCTTCGACCTTGTGGACTACGTTTCGGAGTGCGCGGCGGCTGCGGGTGCGAATGCGGCGGCGCGCGTACCCTGCGGCGAGTGCGTGAGGATAGAGAAGGGCAAGGGACTGCTCTCGTATGTGCCTCATCGCATAGACCTCAAAAAGCCCGCGGACAAGGTGGTGTTCTTCTTCCGTTCCGCAAAGGATATGGACAGGGGCACGCTGCGCATGACCGTGGACGGCAAAGAGGTGTACAAGAAGAAATTCGCCTTCCTGCGTCCTCCCGAGATGCAGAGAGTGGAGATAGACTTCTCCGCGTTCGGGCTGAACGCGAAGAGCAAACTTGCGGTCGAATTGGAGGAAAACTGATGGAACTTGTGTGCATAGTGTGTCCCAAGGGCTGCCATATGACCGTCGACGAAAACGGCGCCGTCACGGGCAATACCTGCAAGAAAGGGGAGGCGTTCGCGCGGTCGGAGGCGACTTGCCCCATGCGGACGGTGTGTTCCACCGTGGCGACGGCGTTCGAGAGCATGCCCGTCCTGCCCGTGCGTACGGACGGCGAGATCCCCAAGAGCAAGATAGGGGAGCTGATGCAACTCATAAACGGCATCAGAGTCACCGAGAAACTTCACCGCGGCGATGTCGTCGCGGCATCCGTGGTGGGTACGGACGTCGATCTCATCGCCACGGCAACGATATATTGAGCGCATAGAAGGAGAAAACCATGTCCAACAAACCCTACAAAGATTTTGAACCCAAATGGATCACCGATCCCCCCGTCAAGGACAGCTACCGTTCCATCATGAAGTGGGGCGATCCCGCCGCGTACAAGCGCCCGAAAGAGGGGCTTTATAAGCTGGTCAAGCAAAAATTCAACCTCACCGACGACGACTTCAAGGAGATGGTGGACGTCGGCAACGAGGTCGTGGACATCCACGCTCCCACAAGGCTCTCCGCGGAGCAGGTGGAGGAACTCAAAGGCATCCTCGGCGAGGACAACGTCGCCGTGGACGAGCTCACCCGCGCCAAGGTCTGCTACGGCAAGACCATGGTGGACATCATGAGATTGCGCAAGGGCATCATCGAGAATTTGCCCGACGTCGTTGTCTATCCCTCCACCACCGAGGACGTCGAGAAGCTGGTCGCCTTCTCCAAAAAGCACAGGATATACCTCTACGTCTACGCGGGCGGCTCCTCCGTCACGCGCGGCACCGAGTGTATGTGTTCGCCGAACATGATCCTCGACCTCCGCAAAAACTTCAACAAAGTGCTCGCTTTCAACGAGATCAACCAGACCATCACCGTGCAGCCGGGCATCAGCGGTCCGCAGCTTGAAAAGATCCTGAACAACGCGCCCGAAAACTTCGGCGCAAAGCACCGCCTCACCTGCGGACACTTCCCGCAGTCGTTTGAGTACAGCTGCGTCGGCGGCTGGGTGGTGACGCGCGGCAGCGGGCAGAATTCCACCTACTACGGCTGTGCCGCAGACCTCGTCCTCTCGCAGGAATACGTCACCCCCGTGGGCAGGATCCGCACCGACTCCGCCCCCCGAAAAGCCACCGGTCCCAACATCGACCAGATCATGATGGGCAGCGAAGGAACATACGGTATCTTGACGCAAGTGACACTTAAAGTGTTCAAAAAGTCCGCTAAACACCGCAAATTCTCCTATATGTTCCCCACATGGGAGGACGGCATGGCGGCGATGCGCGAGGTCATGCAGGGCGAGTTCGGCTATCCTTCCGTCTTCCGTCTTTCGGATGCGGAGGAGACGGATATGATGATGCACATGTACGGCATCGCGGAGTCTCCCTTGAACACCCTGCTCGCGGCAAAAGGTTTCAAGCCCAACCAGCGCTGTCTGCTGCTCGGTTTCGCCGACGGCGAGGACGGCTTGCAGCGCAATATAGTGAAGAACGTGAAAAAGATCGCGCACAAATATAACGCGATGTCCCTCACCGGCTACGTCACTTCCGCGTGGGAGCACGGCAGGTTCTCCGATCCGTACCTCAGAGATACCATTCAGGACTACGGCATCATCATCGACACGCTGGAGTGTGCCGTCAATTGGGACAACATGGCGCAGGTGCACCTCGACGTCCGCAAAGCCGTGAAGGCGTGGCCCAATGCCATGTGCACCACCCACATCTCCCACAGCTATCCGCAGGGAGCCAACCTTTACTTCATCTTCGTCATCAAGACCACCGACCTCGAGGCGTTCAAGAAGTATCACTACACCATCCTCGACGCCATCACCAAGTCCGGCGCGGCTCTCTCGCACCATCACGGCATCGGCAAGCTCTTCGCGCCCTTCCTTGAGGAATCCATCGGCACCGCGCAGTACAATGTCTACAAGGCGCTCAAGCACTACTTCGATCCCGACGGGCTCCTCAACGCCGGCGGCACCCTCGCCCTCGACGGCACCCTCACCGAAGACGGCGTCTTTGGCGGCAAGAAAGACGGAGAGGGGGATTCTTTTAAGGACGCTCTTGCTCACAACGACCTAGACTGACGCTCTCATTTGGCGCATAACTGCGTCAAAGGCACCCGCTCTGCGGAGCACGTACGATTTAGTACGCTGGCTCCTTGAGCGGGTGCCTTTTCCTTGTTCTGCATCCAAATGAGAGCGTCAGGACGACGGGGAGTAGGAGCGGGTGTTCGGGGTCCCCACAAGAAAAATCTTCGATTTTTCTTGTGGGGTGGATCGGCGAATAACTGCGTCAAAGGCACCCTTGCGGCGGGGCACGTACGTTTAAGTACGCTAACCCCTTGCAAGGGTGCCTTTTCCTTGTTCTGCATCTAAATGAGAGCGTCAGACCATAAGCGTTTGATAAGGCGTCCCCGAGCACGATGAAACCTTTTTCGACGACGGAATAACGAAAATTCCGAACGTGACGCCGCTTGACATGACGTTATCTCGTTCGGAGTGGAGCCGCTCACCAAGCGCTCACAGGGCGAAGCCCTCTTGAGCGCCGCGGCGACCGTATGAGTGCCGAGGGCTGACGAAACGTGCGCCGGCAATGCGCCACTCTTTTCGCGAAGCGGGCGCATTGCAAGCGGCATAACATGGCGGCGCCGTGGAGGCGCCGTCCTCGGACGCCCTCGTGCCCGAGTGCCGAAGGTGTCCCCCGAAATGGTGGGTCCCCTTTTAAGGGGGAACGATTTCGGGGGAAACCCGCAGGAAGGGGGGAACAACACTCCCCTGTCAGGGGACGTGAACCCCGTTAAATTAATTTGAGCACGACGCCACCTCCGAGCGGGTGTTGCATGAATTCGTGTGTAACTCCGAAACAAACGGGGACTTCGGCTTGACCCCGTCCCCGTTGGTTTCAATGCGTTCCTAGTTCGGGTTTGGAGGGGGAAGAATTCCCCCGCAGGATATCATTGTGTGTCGTCGCGGGGAAGGGATGCGAGGTGCTTTTCGTAGGCGTCGAGCACCATGCGGCATATTTCGGCGCGGGTGGATGAGTTGAGGGGATGTACGATGTCGCGGAAGGTGCCGTCCGGGTTGGCGATTGCGGGCATGGCGACGAACACGCCTCCTTTGCCCGAGATGATCTTGATGTCGTGCACGGCGAAACAGTCGTCGATGATGAGCGAGACGAGCGCTCGCAGTTTCCCCGTCGCCTTTTCGGACGGACGGACTCTGATGTCGGTGACGTTCAGCATTTCGCAATCCCCTTTATCTTACGGTTCTATATAATAACATAGCAAAATATTTGTGGACAACCGATTTAACATTTGTTGTACATTTGTCATATGAGCGGGCGGTCGGCACGGGGGACGATGGCGCGGCATATAATTTTGTATGCCCGAATTTTCAAAGGAACGGATACATTTCGTGGGCGTGGGCGGCGCGGGGATGTGCGCTCTTGCGGAGTACTGCTTGTTGTGCGGAGCGGAAGTGAGCGGCAGCGACATCAGGGAGAACGCCGCTTTTCGGCACCTCAAAGAGGCGGGTGCGGAGGTTTACCTTGGTGCTCGGCGGGACATAATCGCAAGGGCGGGACTGGTGGTGCGCTCATCCGCCGTGCCGCTCTCGGACAAAGAAGTTTCTCTCGCGCTCGCGATGGGCAAACGCGTCATCGAGCGCCATGAGCTGCTTGCCCTCGTCGCGGAGGATTTCGACACCGTGGTCGCGGTGTCGGGCACGCACGGCAAGACCACCGTGACCGCGATGACGGCACACATCCTTGCGGCAGGCGGTGTCGATTTCGTCGCGCACATAGGCGGTGCGCCCGTTGGCATGGGCAATCTGACGGTGCGCGGCGGTGGGGACGGAAGGCTCCCTCGCGGTATATTCCTCACCGAGGCGTGCGAATATGCGCGGCACATGCTGGCGCTTCGTCCCGACATCGCAGCCGTCGTCAGCGTGGACGCCGATCATCCGGACTGCTTCGGTGACATCGCCGAGGTGCGGAGGGCTTTTGCGCAATTTGTCGAAAATTGTCCGCTCACCGTCGTGCGTGCGGAAGACGAGCTCATATGCAAAGATGCGCATTTGTGCATAGCCGCAGACGGCAAAGCGTGCGCGGGCGGAGAGGGGGAGTGTTCTCGTGTGGGCGTGTGTGCATATGAGACACACCCGTCTCTCGAATGCGAAGACGCGCAAACGGTGACACTGACCCTTTCGGGCGAGCGCGCACGTTTCACTCTTCCCTTCCCGGGCGAGCATTATGCCGAGGACGCCGCGTTCGCGGTGGCGCTGGCACACTCGCTCGGCGTGGGAGTGCGCGAGGCGGCGCAGTCGCTTTCCACCTTTCGCGGAGTGGCGCGGCGCTTCGAGCGAGCGGGAGAGATATGCGGCGCGGAAGCGGTGTTCGACTATGCCCATCACCCCACGGAAATTGCCTGTGCTCTTGCCGCCGCAGAAGGGGGAGGAAGACGAGTGCTTGCCGTCTTTCAGCCGCACACTTACTCGCGCACGGCGGCGTATATCACGGATTTTGCGCGGGTGTTGGGGGCGCGGGACGAGGTCGTCCTGCTGCCCGTCTTTGCCGCAAGAGAGCGCGCCGCGGCGGGCGGGACGACGGCGGATCTGGAAAGAGAGATAGGCAGGGTGTCGCCCAAATGTAATGTTTATTCCGCTGTTTCGCTTGATGATACCCTATCTTTTGTGAAAATGCGGGCGAAAGAGTACGACCGCGTAATGTTCCTCGGAGCGGGGGACATCTATGACATCAAGGACAGGTTGAGAGAGGTCTAGCGTGATTTTTCGCGCATTCAGATGAGGTCGGAGGGGGAGAAGTCCAAGAGGCGTTTCAGGTTGCGCGCCATGGTGAGCAGCGACTGGCATTTACTCAATGCGTTCTTGTCGTCGCCGCATTCAAGCGACCCCTCCGTTTCGGCGAGTGCGACGGAGAAGGCGCGAAGGTCGGGCGACCATGTATAAAGCTCCATCGCCGCGCGTTTTTTCTCCCACCAAACGGTCAGGGTCTTCACCTCGTCGAGGGCATCGTCGTCAGGGTTTTTGATGGCATCCTCGAGGGCGCATATCCGTTCCTCCAGCTCTCCGAAAGTGCGCTCGACGTGCACTGCTTCCAGCACTCCCGCAGTGACGATCGCGGCAAGTATGATGAGGGCTGCGACGAGGCGTTTCACTTTCCGTCCTCCGCGGGGAAGGACACCGTCATGCTGTCGCCGACGTAGGGCTGCACGAAGACCTTGTTGCCCGTCACCAGCAGCAGGAGCACGTCGGACTGCCGCATCCCCAGCCCGTCAAGCAGGCGCAGCACGCGCTTTTTGTCCACCTCCTGCAAGCCCTTCATATTTGCGCCCATAAAGTTGCCTTCCATCACGACGGTGACGGGCATATCGGCGGGCTCTGCCTCTACGGAGATGTCGGCGGGGGTCAGGGGGCGGAACTGCGACTTCGGCAGCACCGTCATGGTGCCGTTGGTCTCGATGATGGCATATTCCACTTCGCCGGGGTCGAAGTAGCCGCCCGCGCGCAATGCCTCGAGAAGGTCGTCGATGTTCATGTTCAGCTCTTTCAGCACGTCGGGGAGCAGGTTGCCCCTTTCGATGACGACGATGGGTTTGCCGTTCAGGAGCTTCCTGAAGCGCAGGCTGCCCGAGGCGAGTTTCGTGATGATGATGTGCACGACAAAGAGGGTGAACACCGGGATTATGCCGTAGACGACGGGGATGGTCGGATCGCTCATCGGGATGCACGCAAGATCGCTCGCCACCAGCGTGATGGCGAATTCGAAGGGCTGCAGTTCGCCCAGCTGCCGCTTGCCCATGAGCCGCATCGCGACGAGCAGAAAAAAGTAGATGACTATGCACCTGACAAAGAGGTTCAGCATAGCCGTATTTTGTCACCGGGCGGGAGTTTTATGCCCCTCCGCAACGCGGCGCGCGTCGGGCGCGGGTGGTGCGGCTTTGTTCAGTTGCGGGGTTTTTTAGCCGTCCTCCCCGCAGGCAGCAGCATGGTGACGAAGCCTCTGACGTCCACTATGCCGAACGCGGCTATGAAAGCGGCGAACAGCCCCGCCGCGGGCAGCGCCACGACGATCATGGTGAAGAGGTCGTTGAGTCTTGCGCCCACCAGCCTCTCGAGGAAGATGCCCAGCACCGTGAGGGGGAGGGAGAAGAGGATGACGCAGACGGGACGTGCCAGCCCTTCCGGGCGTCCCAACCTGCGCACGAGGAAGAAGGCGCCCGTCGCCGCAGTGACGGCAAAGCCCGTCCCGCTCGCCACCGCCGCGGCGTAGATGCCTATCTTGTCGGGGAGGAAGAATATGCAGGGGAGGGAGCACAACAGCCCGCATACGTAGCAGAAGAAGGAGCACTTCTCCATGCCCAGCGAGTTGAGCACGGGAGTGGTGATGCTGCCCAGAGCCAGGGGGAAGATGATGACTGCGGCGTAGGAGACGAGTTTGCCCGCGTTCTCGTCGCCGAAGAAGAAGGAGCCCAGCTCTCTGCCCAGCGGGACGTAGGCGGCGAAGAACACCGATGCCACGATGGACGCAAAGAGCAGTGAGGTGCGCAATTTGGCGCGGATCTCGTCAAGTTTGCCCGCGGACGCCAGCTGCGCAAGGTCGGGGATGAGCACGACTGAAAGGGCGGAGATGATGGTGACGGGCGCCATGATGAGAGGGAGCGCCATCCCCGCAACTCTGCCGTATTCGGCGGCGGCAGCCGCCGCGGTCATGCCTCCCGCGACCAGCCTTTGCGGGATGACCAGCGCAGACAGAGAGGCGGAAAGAGAGGTCAGCATCCTTACGGCGGAGAGGGGGAGAGAGGAGGATATGAGCTCCCGTCCGCCCTGCGGACGCGCGAGTCTGCCTCCCGCGCGGAAGAAAAGGAGGAAGAGCACTCCCACCGACACTGCGTCCGAGACCACCATGCCCACGGCGACGCCCACCGCGCCCGTCACCGACGCGAAAAGTCCTCCCGCGAAAAGCATGGAGAAACCTATCTTCAACCCCTCGTCCACGAGCTCCAGCGAGGAGAAGGTCAGGAACTTCTTTCTCCCCCAGAACCAGCTGCGCAGAGGCGCGTAGAGGGAGGAAGTGACGAGGGCGGGCAGCATGACGAGGAAGACGGGCACGCATCTCTCGTCCGCAAACAGCCCTCCCAAGTGCCGCGATAGGGCGAGAAAGACGATGACGAGCGCAGCTGACGAGCCCAGCCCTATGACGAGGGACGCCGTGGTGAGCGCGTTCTGCCTCTTCGTGTCGCCGTTTGCCGCGCATTCCGCGATCTTGCGCGAGAGCACCGTCGGAGCGCCCGCGGTGACGGAAAACAGGAGTATGAGCACGCTGAAAGCGATCTGATAAATGCCCACCGCTTCGGCGCCCAGAGTGCGGGACATCCATATCTTGAAAAGGAAGGAGAGCAGCCTTGTCGCCACCGAGAATACCGTAACAATAGAGAAAGATTTCACCGTACCGTTCAATTTTCCGCCTCGAAGCTACGATATGCGCCGCGCGCGGAAATAATTCGCGAGCCGCCCCGAGGCAAGGAGTGGACACAGGTGGCAGCACACGCAGAGTTGGTATGCGGGTTTCGTCGTGCTCGGGTACACTCTATCGAGCGTTTGTTGGTCTGACGCTCTCATTTGGATGCAGAACAAGGAAAAGGCACCCTTGCAAGGGGTTAGCGTACTTAAACGTACGTGCCCCGCCGCAAGGGTGCCTTTGACGCAGTTATGCGCCAAATGAGAGCGTCAGAGGTTATTCGTTGAAGGAATCATAATCATCCTTCTTCTTCCTCACATTCGTGGAAGAGATGCTGTCCGTGGGTTCCTCGGACTTCTTGGTGAATTTCTTCTTGTACTTCCTCACGAAGTAGACGATGACCACCGCGATGATCGCGAGACCGATGACGATGGTGGGGATCATCCACCACAGGCTGTCGAGGTTGAAGGAGCTGCCGGGGACATCGGTGGTGTCGTCGTCGTCATCCGTGGCGCCCTTCTCGGCGTCCTCGGGGATGATGTAGCTTGCATAAGTGCCGTAGCCCTCTTCGCCCTCTGCGGGGAAGGCTTCCTTTGCCGCGTCGTATTCGTTCTCGCCGCCGATCTCCTCGATGGTGACGGCGTCGAAGAAGGCGTAGCCGCTGACGAGCAGGCTTTCGTCATCCGCGTCGTAACGGCCGAGGCCGAGGCGCAGGGAGACGGAGGTCACGTCATCGGCGGGAGCGAGCACCACGAAGGTGTAGGTCTTCCAGCCGTTTTCGGTGTCGATGTCGTAGAAGTGCAGGGGGTTGTCGTCGTCGTCCGCAGAGCCGAGGTAGAGCTCGATGTAGGCGCCGCGGTCGTCCGCAGCCGTCCAAACGCCGTTCTCGTCCACGTGGCCGATGCCGTAGGTGAAGACACGGACGGTGATCATGTACGCGGTCTCGGCGGCGAGGGTGTAGCCGGAAGAGCCGTAGCGGTAGGCGCTGTCAACGGTGTTGTTGATGAGCAGCACCTTGTCGCCGTCCGCGCCCTCATACACTTTGGATGCGATGTCTTCGGGCAGCATACGTGCGGCGATGGCTTTGTAGTATTTGTCGAGCTTGATGGCTTCGCGTGCGCGGTCGACGTCCTCGTCGTTGTCGGCGCTGCCGCCGTTGTCTGCAAGCCAAAGGCGGATCTCCTCGTCGGAGGCGGAGAAGTCGTCGGGGTCGAGCTCGGGCCCTATGCCGGTGATGTAGGCGATGCGCTGATCTTCCTCACCTTCTTCGGGTTCGGGACCCATGAGGTTCGAGGTGGGGTCGGAGGCATCGAACACGCCGGAGGTGGTGTTTTCCTTGTCCTGATCGGTGCCGACGGTGCCCGTCCAGCCGTTGGGAGAGGTGAGGATGTTGTTGCCTTCCTCGTCAACGGTGGCGCTGTCGCTCTCGAGGGTGTCGAAGGAGTCGGTGAAGAAGGTGATGTGCCTCACTTCCTCATATTCGGGAGCGCTTGCCGCATAGTCGTTGATGTCGTCTTCCTCGAGGCCGTCGTGCATGGTGACGGAGTCGAAGAGGACGATGCCGGAAGAGGCGCCGCCGTCTTCGGTGTCGTACTCGTTGCCGGAGATGTCGGTGTTGTCACCCAGCCACAGACCGAGCTGCAGGGAGATGTCGGTGAGGCCGACTTCGATGTTGAAGGTGTACTTGTGCCACGCGCCGTCGGGGGTGACGGTGAAGTAGCGCGCGGTGTCCGCATCCTCGCCGACGAGTTTGCCGGAGGCTTCGCCTTGCAGGTAGATCATGGCGGAGGTGCCGCTCTTCGCTCTCGCCCAGACGCTGATGGAGTAGTTGGTGGAAGCCTCGAGGGTGAAGCTGTCGGAGAGATAGCCCACGGAGAAGCTCTCCCCGAGCCCCGCAAGAGCGAGCAGATAGGGCGCGCCCTTCGCGGTGTCGGGAGCATCGGTGTAGATGCTGTCGAAGAAATCGACGTCGTCGGGGAAGAGGTGCTTGATCTGGTTGCTCGCGCCCCACGCTCCGTTTGCGGATTCTGCGAGTTTGAGGACGCCGCCCACGAACTTATCGTTGTCGGAGAGGGTGGCATCGCTCAACGTCCAATCCTCGGGGACGCCGGCGACACTGCTTTCCTGCAGAGTGCCTTCCGCGCCGTCCGCCGCGGTCTCTGCCGCGGACACTGCCTCGGTGAGGTCGTCCTCGAGCTCATCGTAGTCGATGTTGCCGAAGCTGCCGTTGGGGAAGGAGCCTTCGACGGAGCCGGAGGAAAGATCCGTCTTCTTCACATAGGTGCCCGCAGAGGCAGAAGAGAAGTCGGAGTAGGTGATGTTGAGCATGCTGATGTTGGCGAAATAGACGGCGCCGTCGGTGAGAGTGGATGCGCTCCATCTCGTGCCGGTGCCGAGCGCGAATTCGAGCCAGAGCTGCTCGGCGCCCTCGTCGGAGCCCTTCACGTAGAAGGTGTATTCCGTCCATTCGCTGCCATCGTCGGTGGCGGTGTTGACGGCGGTGAAGGAGGCGAGAGTGGTCTCTTCGCCCTCATCGTCGTAGCCTTTGAGGTAGAGGTAGGCGCCTTTGCCCGTCTCGATGCCGTCGGTCTTGACCCAGACGGAGACGGTGTAGGCGCTGTTGGCGCGCACGGTGAACTCGCCGGACTTCATCGCGAAGGCGACGTTCTCGGTGGCGCGGATGGTCATGCCCGTCTCGGGCATGGTCGCACCCTCATAGGGGAGCCCGGGGACGGAGAGCCCGAGGGCGGTGTAATATTCCTCGTCGGTGAGATCCACGGTGCCCGCGGTCACTCTGCCCGTCACGACGGGAGCGGATGCCGCCTCGTCGGCTTCGGGAGCTTTGAAGTCCCAGCCGGCGGGTCTGCCGAGGGTGTCACCCGCGAACTCGAAGTCGGAGGACGCTTCCGCACGGAAGTCGCGGTGGATGCCGCCTGCGGGCGCGCTCTCGTCTTCGAAGAGGTTCTCGGAGGCGAGGGAGAGGTCGGTGTAAAGGGTCTTCGCGTCGCCTTCTGCGGCGTTGAGCTCGTAGGAAGAGCTCATGCCAGAGACTGCGGTCTCGAACTCGTCCGCGTCGTCCGCCGCGTACTGCGTGAGGGACAGGTCGTCAAAGAAAGCCCAGCCCGAGGCAAAGGTGCCGTTCGCAAGATACGTGGTGCGGGTGCTGCCGGAAGAGGACGTAGAGGAGGAAGAGTAGTAGGTGTAATCCGACTCGGTGTTTTCCTCGGCGCTGCCCGTGCCCAGCCACAGGGTCAGGTTGTAGGACATATCCTTATACTCGTTGCCGCGGATGTAGAAGGTGTAGGTCTCCCAGCCGTTCTCCGCGGGGACGGAAGCGTCCACGGGTCTGTTGCCGAAGAGGACCTTGCCGTCGTATTTGTTCTCGGAAATGCCCTCGATGACGATGTCTTCGCCGTCGCCGGAGAGGATGAGGGAGACACCGCCGCCGTACACGTTGTGCGTGAGTACGGAGATCTGCAGCTTATAAAGCCCGTTCTTCTCGATGACGATCTGACGGGAGGTGCGGATGCCCTGTGCCGTCATCATCTGCTGGGAGAGCATATAGAGGCTGTCGCCGATGCTGCTCCCGATGTGGGCGGTCATGTCGTCATAGATGTCGGGGAGCCACACGGAGGAAGGAGTGAACGCCGTGCGGTCGATGTAGTAGGTGCCGGCATAGGTGGACACGTTCTCCTCGAAGCGGGAGGCGGACACTATGCCGTTGAAGCGGTAGGAGGTGGGGGCGCCGTCGCCCGTCACCAGCGACCAGCCCGAAGGCGCGCCGGTGCCCACGGTGGTGGAGCCGAAGTCGAACCTGCCGTTGGAGGTGCGCAGGGTCATCGTGCGCGTGCTCATCGCAGAGTAGCGCGCGGCGAGGGAGAGGACTTCGTCCTTGTCGTCCTCTTCCGCATTGTTCATATCGTTCTGCCATGCGGTGCGGATCTCGCCGTATGCGGTGAGCTCTTCGGCGCAAGCCTCGTCGAACTCCGCCTTCGCCGCTTCCGCGGTGACGTCGTCGCCGTCGATCTTCTCGAGCACGACGTTGTCGAAGAAGGCGTAGCCCGTGGTCAGACCGTCACGGTAGTAGGAGCTGTATTTGCCGAGACCCAAATTGAGGGTGAGAGAGGTCGCGGAGGTCGCCGCGCCTTCGATGTACAGGGTGTAGGTCTTCCATTCGCCTTGGGTGTCGATGCCGCTTATCTCGGCATAGCCTGCGGAGGAAACGTATATCCTCGCGCCGGGGACGTTGTCCACGTCTTCGGTGCCCGCGATGTTGTAGGTGAGCACGTCCACGGAGAGCTTGTAGTAGGAGCCCGCTTCGATGGAGAAGGACTTGGAGGTGTAGCCGTAGGCGGTGGGACCGAAATCGTCCTCGTCGTCTTCGGCAGCGTCCTCGGTGGGCATATAGATCATGAGGACGTTGTTCACCGCGTCTTCGGCGTCGGAGAGGTGTCCGCCCTGTCCGCCGTCAGCGATAAGACGGTCGTAGAGGGTCTTGCCCGCGCTGTCCGCGGCGCCGTCGTCACCCCACAGCTCGCGGCTTGCGGAGTAGAGCGCCTCTTCGAGGCTGACGGCACCCGAGGTCACGTCGCCCGGCACCGTGGAAGAGGAGTAGAGCTTCGCGCCCGTCCAATCCGTCACGGTGTGGGGATAGTCGCCCGTCGTGCCGATGACTTTGAAGTCGGAGTTGCTGATGAGCAGCCCTTCCGTGGCTTCGATCGTCACGTCGTCTTCGCCGGAGGTGTTGTCGTTGCACGCCGAAAGCGCGGCAGCGGAGAAGGCGATCGCGAGGATCATGAACAAAATCAGGATGGAAAATCTTTTTCTTTTCATAGCGTCCTTTATAACAGTTGTGTTGACTCGTTTTCGCACGCGCGTCATGCGCGCTCCTAAACAATAGGCTTTTGTATTCTAAAACAAAAGCTATCATTTTGCAAACGTTTTGGCGGCGCATTTCATATTTTCACCGAAAAAGCGGAAACTTAAATGCGAAGGAGATTGCGGGAGGAAAAAATGACGGAAAAACTGCTTTTCGAGAGCGGCAGCGTGGCGAAGTTCGCGGTGGACGATCCCGGGCGGAGAAAAGTGAGACGCATCGTGCTCGCGCTCTCGGGCGCCGCCGTCGGCATAGTCAACGGGCTCTTCGGCGCGGGAGGCGGGATGCTCGCCGTGCCCGTGCTTACGTTCGCGGCGGGACTGAACGGCAAAAAGGCGCACGCCACCGCGATAGCCCTCATCCTTCCGTTGTGCTTGGTCAGCACCGTGGTCTATGCGCTCAACGCAGACATCGACGCGGGGACGCTTTTGCCCACGGCGGCGGGAGTGCTGGCGGGAGGGGTGCTCGGCGCCGTGGCACTGAAGAAACTTTCCGTGCCCGCGCTCAACTTCCTTTTTTACGGGCTGATGCTCTTCGCGGGCATAAAGATGATGATGAGATGAAATCGCAAAATACGACGATAAAGTGTAAAAATATTATGATAAACCGTGCATTGGCGCAATATCGCGCCGTGGAGGAAGGACGATGAAGGCGTTGTGGCTGGCGCTTGCGGGAGCGTGCGGCGGGGTGCTCGCCGGCATGGGTATGGGCGGGGGAACGCTCACCATACCTCTGCTGGTGCTTGCGCTCTCGGTGGGGCAGCTCGCGGCGCAGTTCATCAATCTGGTGGCGTTCCTGCCCACGGGTGCGGCGGCGCTGGGTATGCACCTCAAAAACGGGCTTGTGGATTCTGCGCCCCTCGTATTCGTGCTCCCGCCCGCGCTTGTTATGACTGCGGCGGCATCCGTGTTTGCGGGGAAGGGCGGGGAAGTGTTGGGCAAGGCGTACGGGGCGTTTCTCGTCGCCGTCGCCCTTTTCGGGCTGGCACAGGGCGCTTTCCCGCGCAAAAAATGAGGCGGCGGAAGGGCGTCTTTTCCGCATTCCGCAGCGGTCTTTCGGCTTTGTTGACCTTTCAAAGAAATTTTCGGTATTTACATCGCGCGATATTTGTTTTATAATTAACGCAAGTGTAAAACTTACACGCATGATCCGGGGGCAATTTTAATCGGGAGAATACGTCTTTGCAATTTGTGTTCAAGACATTCGGCAGGGGAGCCCATCCGCCTGCCAGCAAGATCACGGCCGAACTTCCGCTCGTCGTCATGGACGCGCCGGAACGTTTGTCCGTGCCTCTTTCGCAGCACATCGGAGCCCCCGCCGTGCCCGTCGTGCAGCAGGGGGACGAGGTCCGGGTCGGCACCCTCATCGCGGATGCCGCGGGTTTCGTTTCCGCGCGCGTGCACTCGCCCGTGTCGGGCAGAGTGGCGGGCATAGTCAAGCGCCGCACCCCTTCGGGCGGCACTTCGCTGCACATCGAGATCGACAACGACTTCAACTACACCGAGGATCTCCTCCCGCCTCTTTCCGACCCCTCTCCCGAAGAGATAAGGGAGAGAGTGCGCGAGTGCGGCATCGTCGGGATGGGCGGCGCGGGGTTCCCCACCCACGTCAAGCTCGCGCCCAAGGGGAAGACCGACCTCTTCCTCCTGAACGGCGCGGAATGCGAGCCGTACATCACCTGCGACTGCCGTCTGATGACGGAAAGGGCGGGCGAAGTGGTGCGCGGCGCCGAGTTGCTCGCAAAAGCGGTGGGCGCGGAGAAAGCGGTGATAGGTGTGGAATCCAACAAGCGAGAGGCGTTCGACGCTCTCACGCGCGCTTGTGCGGATAGCTCCGCCGCCGTGGAGGCGGTCATGCTCCGCACAAAATATCCGCAGGGCGCCGAGAAACAACTGGTCTTCGCGCTGACGGGCAGAAGGGTCCCCCCGGGAGCCCTCCCCGCCGACGTGGGATGCGTTGTGGACAACGTGCACACCGCCTATGCCGTTGCGCGTGCGGTGGACAAAGGGGAGCCTCTCTTCGAGCGCGCCCTTACCGTGAGCGGCGGCGAGACGGGGGAGAAGGGCAACTTCTTCGTGCGCATAGGTACGCCGTTCGATTACATCCGCGAAAAGACGAGGGGAGAGCGCTCCGACGACGATCTGGTCAAGGTGATCTCGGGCGGCCCCATGATGGGGGTGGCGCAGGCGGATCTTACGCCCTGCGTCGCGAAGACCACGTCTTCGCTGCTCTTCTTCGGCGAGAAGGAGGCGGCGGAGGAGCCCACGCAGTGCATCAACTGCGGCAGATGCATCCGTCAGTGTCCCATGAAACTCGCGCCCCGCGACATCGAACGCGCGGTGCTGGCGAAGGATTTCGCGCGGACGGAAGAGCTTTATGTTTCAAGCTGCATGGAATGCGGCGTGTGTTCCTACGTCTGTCCCGCGAAGCGTCCGCTGGTGCAGGCGATCCGCCTCGCGAAAAAGAGCCTGAAAGAGGGGAGGAGATGACATGAAAAATCTGCGTGTATCCTCATCCCCCCATCTGACATCCCCCGCGAACACGCAGCGCATCATGCTGGACGTGCTCATCGCATTGAGTCCCGCCGTCATAGCTATGGTGCTGCTTTACGGGTTTTATCCGCTGTTTTTGACGGTGTTAAGTGTCGCTACGGCGGTTTTCTGCGAGTGGGTGTTCAACGTGATCACCAAGCGTACACAGTCCGTGAGGGATCTTTCGGCGGTGGTGACGGGCGTCATCCTCGCCCTCAACCTGCCGCCCGTGGTGCCTTTCTATGTGCCCATAGTGGGCGCGGCGTTCGCCATCATCATCGTCAAGATGCTCTTCGGCGGCATAGGCAGAAACTTCGCCAACCCCGCCATCACCGCGCGCATATTCCTTATGCTGGCGTGGACGGGCGTCATGACCAAGTTCGTCCTGCCCGTAGACCTCTCGGACGGCGCGAACCTCTTTGTCTACTTCAAGCAGGGCGTGGAGATAAACCTCCCCGACGCCATC
This sequence comes from uncultured Clostridia bacterium, assembly GCA_944372795.1. Classification (GTDB taxonomy): domain Bacteria; phylum Bacillota; class Clostridia; order Christensenellales; family CAG-917; genus Limadaptatus. Next base: position 57,343 of record CALWAF010000006.1, read on the forward strand.
ACCACGGCGACGCCTTTGCAGACCGTCAAGGAAGCCATATCCTCGGGCGGAAATCCCGCAGAGGGGTTGAACGCCCTGGATATGTTCCTCGGCAGGATAGGCGGCAGCGCGGGCGAGGTCAGCACCCTTGCGGTGCTCATCGGCGGCATTTATCTCGCCGTCCGCCGCGTCATAGACGTCAAGATCCCCGTGCTGTACATCGGCTCCACCGCCCTCTTCACCGCCATCTTCTTTGCGGACAGCGGCTACGTGGGCGAGTATGTGTGGACCTACCTCCTCGGCGGCGGGCTCATGTTCGGCGCATTCTTCATGGCGACGGATTATGCCACCTCGCCCAAGACCCCCGTCGCGGTGGTCATCTACGGGCTGGGGCTGGGCTTCCTCACCGTGATCATCAGAAAGTTCGGCACGATGAACGAGGGCGTGTCCTTCGCGATACTGCTCATGAACATCGTCACGCCGCTGCTCGAAAAGATAAGGCGCAAGCCTTTCGGCACGCCGAGAAAGAGCGTGAAGGATATAACGGACGCCGTCAAGGCAAAATTCCCGCGCAAGCACGTCGCAGCGGAAGAAGGAGGTGAGAGCGTTGGCCGATAAGGAACGTGACATCATCACCTCGGAAGGCGGCGCGCAGGGCGGCGCGGCTCTCAAAAGGAACGCTTTCTTCGGAAAGGACGTCTGGATGTGTATCGTCGTGCTTGCGGCGATCGCGCTTGTGGCGGGCGTGCTGCTCGGGCTGGTCAACTGGCTCACCTACGTCGATCCCGACCAAGCCATACGCGAACAGCTCGCGGGCTATTACGGCGTCGGCGCCGACGAAGTCGTCGCTCTTCCCGATGCGGTGACGGAGGGCAGCAGTTATGTCGCCGCCGCGTACGTCGTGAACACGGCGGAGGGGGCGGTCACCGTCTATCACTCCGTGGGCAGCGGAGCGAAGGGAGGCACTTTGGAGCTCTTGGTGCACATCGGCGAGGACGGTGTCATCACCGACATCGAAGTTTATGCGCAGTCCGAGACTGCGGGATATATGGACAGAGTGATCTCTGCGAACAAGAACAAATATGTGGGCAAAAACGTCTTTGAAACGGGCGAGTTCGACCTTGTCAAGGGGGAGAGCTCCGTTGCAGACGCGGGTGACGTCGATGCGGTGTCGCAGGCAACGTTCACTTCGAGGGGACTCAACAACGCCGTCAACGCGGCGGTGGCGTCCTTCCTCGCCAATGCTCCCGCGGAGGTGAACGTATGAAAAAGTCCGCCATGCCGCAGGAGATAAGGATGAATATGCGCGGGAAGAGCAAGATCGTCGTGAACGGCATCTTCGCGTCCAACCCCGTGTTCAGGCTCGTGCTCGGGATGTGCCCGACGCTCGCCATCTCCACCAGCGCCTTCAACGGGCTGGGGATGGGCGTCGCCGCCACCGTGGTGCTGGTGTGTTCCAACGCGCTGGTCTCGCTCCTGCGCAGGGTCATACCCGACAAGGTGCGCATACCCGCGTACGTGCTCATAATAGCGACGTTCGTGACGTTGGTCGAGATGCTGCTCCGAAAGTTCGTCCCCGCGCTCTACGACGCCCTCGGCATCTATCTGCCGCTCATCGTCGTCAACTGCATAATCCTCGCGCGCGCGGAGGCGTTCGCGAGCACTAATAAGGTGGGCGACTCCGTCCTCGACGGGCTGGGCATGGGGCTCGGGTTCACGCTGGCGCTGCTCCTTCTCGGCGTCATCCGCGAGTTCCTCGGATCCGGCACCTTCTTCGTGGGCTCCTTCGGCGACGCGGAGTTCGGCGTGACGCTGGGAGATATGCCCGACTACGCGATGTCCGTGTTCGTGATGCCTGCGGGCGGCTTCCTGACGCTCGGGCTGGTGATGGCAGCCATCAACGCCATTTCGGACAGGGCGGAGAAGAAGCGCGAGGCGGTGCACGAAGAGGCGGGCGCCCTCATCGACGAAGCGGTGCGCGAGCACGTGGAAAGGGAGCTCGCAGAGGCTGCAGCCACTCCCGCAGAGAATGCGGTGGGGAGCGTTGTTTCGGCGGAAAAGACGGAAGATGATGTCAAAAACGCACGGTCAAGTGCGGAAAATGACAGTGTAGTGGCGGAAGGCGCTGCGGAGGAGGCGGAAAAATGACCTACTTCCTGCTCATCATAGGCGCCATGTTCGTCAACAACTTCGTGCTGTGTCAGTTCCTCGGATGCTGTCCCTTCCTCGGCGTGTCCAAGAAGACGGACACCGCCCTCGGCATGGGGCTCGCGGTCATCTTCGTCATGGGCATCGCATCCGTGTTCACGTGGCTGGTGCAGAAACTGCTGGTGGCGGCGGGGATAGAGTATTTGCAGACCATCGCATTCATCCTCGTCATCGCGGCGCTGGTGCAGCTGGTGGAGCTGGTGCTGAAGAAGTTCATGCCCGCGCTGTACAGCGCCCTCGGGGTGTATCTGCCCCTCATCACCACCAACTGCGCCGTGCTCGGCGTTGCGATACTCAACATACAGTCTTACGGGATAGCGGCGGCGGAGAGCCTGCTGATGTCCTTCCTCAACGGCGTGTTCAGCGGAGCGGGCTTCACCATCGCGATATTGCTGCTCGCAGGCATACGCGAGCGTATGGAGATAAATTCCGTGCCGAAGCCGTTCAGAGGTTTCCCCATAACGCTCGTCGCGGCGTCCATCATGAGCCTTGCGTTCACGGCGTTTTCGGGGATGATCTCGTAGGAGGTGGTGTGAGATGAGTGTGTTTATCATGTGTGCGCCCGATCCCATGACCGTGCTTTGGTCGGCGCTGGTGCTCTTGGCGCTGGCTGCCGTGTTCGGGGTGCTGCTCGCGGTGCTGGGCAAGAAGTTCGCCGTCAAGAAGGACGAGAAGGAGGAGGAGATCCGCCGTCATCTCTCGGGTGCGAACTGCGGCGCGTGCGGCTATGCGGGCTGTGACGCTTTCGCGAAGGCGCTTGCCGAGGGCAAGGCGGACGTGAGCTCGTGCTCTGCGACCGCCGCCTCCGAGAAGAAGATAATAGGCGAGATCATGGGCGTCGCGGTGGATGCCGAGGACACCAAGATCGTCGTCGCCTGCAACGGCGGCAACAACGCGCGCGACAAATACGAGTATATGGGCTACGGCGACTGCCGCAGCATGGAACTGCTGGGCGGCGGGCGTAAGGTGTGCCCGTGGGGGTGCCTAGGCATGGGGTCGTGCACGGACGCCTGTCCCGTCCACGCCATCGACGTCCGGGACGGCGGCTATGCCGAGGTGGACAGGTCCAAGTGCATCACCTGCGGCAAATGCGTGGCGGCGTGTCCGAAGAAACTCGTCAAGCGCGTGCCCGCGAGCGCGAAGGTGTACATTGCCTGTTCCAACTGCCTGCGCGGCGGCAAGGAAGTGCACGCAATGTGCGCGTCGGGGTGCCTCGGCTGCGGGCTGTGCGCCAAGGTGTGTCCGGAGCACGCCATAGAGCTCAAGGACAATCTTCCCGTCATCGACTACGACAAATGCGTCGGCTGCGGACTGTGCGCGTCGGGGTGCCCGGCGAAGTGTATAAAATCGTGTGAATAACAGATCATTGTTTCCGCACTCGCGGAAGGCATAGGGCGCACCGCGCCAAAGGAGAAAGTATGGAAAAAATCGCTGTCATCGACCTCGGATCAAACTCCGCAAGACTCGTGCTCGTCAACATCCTCGAGGGTGGCTATTTCGTCGTGTTCGACGAGCTCAAAGAGACGGTAAGGCTCGGGCAGGACATGGACTGGGACGGCATCATCAAGCCCCAGCGCGTCGCGCAGACCATAAAGACGTTGAGCATGTTCAGACGCCTCTGCGACGCCAACCATGTGGACAAGATATTCGCCTATGCGACGGCTGCCGTCCGCAGAGCGAAAAATCAGAAGAGCTTCCTCGACGAGGTGGCGATGACCTGCGGCATCAAGATCAAGGTGCTCACCGTCGAGGAACAGGCGCTGCTCATCTATCAGGGCGTCATCAACTCAATGGACATCCCCAAGGGACTCATCATGGAGATGGGCGGCGGGTCCACCAATCTCATCTACTACAACCGCCGCAATCTCATACATTACGAAACGCTGCCTTTCGGCACCGTGACGCTCACCGACCTCTTCAAGAGTTACAGCAACGAGCCCGAGACGCGCGCCGAGAAGATCGAGTCCTTCATCGGCGAGCAGCTGGACAAGATAGGCTGGCTGGACAGCATCGAGTCCGACACCGCTTTCGTGGGCGTCGGCGGCGCGTTCAGGAACCTCGGCAGGATAAGCCGCATGGTGAGGAAATATCCCTTCAACATGACCCACGGATATGAGATCCCGATGAACGAGTTCGACAACCTCTACGCCACCATCAAGAAGCTCGACCTCGATTCCACCATGAAGATAAAAGGGCTCTCCAGCGGCAGGGCGGACATCTTCCCCAGCTCGCTTGCGGTCATCAAGGCGGTGCTCTCCCGCTTCGACTTCCCGAAGATCACCATCAGCGGATGCGGACTGCGCGAGGGCGCGATGTTCCGCTATGCGGTGCCCGGCGTCGGCGAGCGTCCCCTCACGGACGTGCTCGGTCACTCCCTGCACACGCAGATGAAATACTACGACGTCAACATCCCGCACGCGGAGCACGTATATAACCTCTGCATCCAGCTCTTCAAACAACTCAAAGTGCTGCACAAGATGCCGAGGATGTACGTCAGAGTGCTCAAGATCGCGGCGCTCATGCACGACACGGGTATGCGCATCAAATATTATCACCACGAACAGCACTCCTGCTATATCATCCTCAACAGCAATCTCTACGGCGTGCCGCACAAGGACCTCGTGCTCGCGGCGTTCGTGGCGGCGGGACACAGGAAGAACGAGATCGTCAAGGAAGACCTCATGCGCTATAAGGATATGCTGACGGTGGAGGATGTGGACGCCATGCGCAAACTCTCGGTGATCCTCCGCATCGCGGAGAGCTTCGACCGCAGTCAGAGCGGGGTCATCACGGGCATCACCTGCGACGTCCTCGGCGACAGCGTCATCATCAAGACGGAGACAGAAGGGGATTGCTCGCTGGAGGTCAAGGACGCGCTGTCCGCAGCGCCCGAGTTCAAAGCCGCGTATGGCAAAAACTTGGAAATTCTGTGACGGGATAGTGCTCGCGTCCGCCTCGCCGAGGCGGCTCGAGCTGCTCTCGCGCATCTGCGACGACATCGACATTGAGCCTGCGGACATCGACGAGAGCGCAGTCACCGCCACCTCTCCCCGCGCCCTCGTTCGCGAGCTTTCCCGCCGCAAAGCGCTGGCGGTGGCGGCACGGGAGGAAAATCGCGGCAGAGTGGTGATCGGCGCGGATACGGTGGTTTATCTTGACAAATTGTACGGTAAACCCCGCGATCGCGCGGATGCGCTGCGTATGCTCGGCGAACTGAACGGACGCACTCATTTCGTATTTACGGGTGTGACCGTGGTCTTTCCGTCAAAGACGGTCACCTTCTCGGCGCGGTCGGTAGTCACCTTCCGCGATATGAGCGAGGATGAGATCGCGCACTATGCGGACACACATCATCCCTACGACAAGGCGGGCGGTTACGCCGTGCAGGAAGGGGTGGTGGTAAGGGCTTACAGGGGCAGCCTCACCAACATCGTCGGGCTCCCCATGGAGAAACTCATCAAAGTACTCAAAGAGGTGCAGAATGGCACAGATAGAATTGTCGATTGATCTCGGCAGCAAGTTCATCACCATTTATCAGAAGGGCATAGGGCTGGTGCTCCGCGAGCCCGCCATCGCGCTTGCGGAAAAGAACGGCGACAAATACGTCATCCGTGAGGCGGGCTACCGCGCCGAAAGCATCATGTCCACATCGCTCGGCGGGGCAAGCGTCATCTCGCCCGTCCGCGAGGGGCTCATCGCCGACGACGATATGTTCGTCATGCTGCTCAAACACTTCCTGAAAAAGATCCTGCCTTCCGGGGCTTTCGCTCCCCGCGTCAGCGCCATAGTCAACGTCACCTGTTCCATGACGGGGGGCGACCGCAGAGCGGTGGAGAAGTGCTTCGTCAAGGCGGGCGTCAAAGAGGTGACGCTGGTGGAATCCCCCCTCTCGCTGCTTGCCTACACGGGCAGCATCGGCGGACTTTTCCTCGACATCGGCGGCGGCAAGACGGAAGTGGCTGCCGTCACCAACCGCGGCATCGCCTGCGGTGTCACGGTCAATATCGCCGGCGACGCATTCAACGCCGCCGTCATCGACTCCGTCTATATGAACTACGGCGTCAAGCTCGGCGACTACACCGTGGAGAAGATCAAGACTTCCGCGCTGTCCTTCTATCTCAACGACGAGGGCAGCTACGCCGTGTCCGGCGGAGGCAGGGACGGCGCGCCCAAGAGCGTCGTCATCACCGCTGCGGATATGCGCGACGCCGTCCTGCCGCTGGTTGACGACATCATCGAAGTGGTGATGAACGTCCTCGACCAGACCCCGCCCGAGCTCGCCGCCGAGATCCTCCGCAAAGGCATCTTCCTCACCGGCGGTTCCGCCCGCATCCCCGGGCTCAAAGAGTATCTCGAGCAAGCCTTCGAGCTCCCTCTCACCCTCCTTTACGACGGTCCGTCCAGCGTAGCCATCGGCGGCGCGAAATTTTTGGATGATAGGCGGTTTTTGAGCGATCTGCTCGGCATCAAACTCGACTGACGCTCTCATTTGGCGCATAACTGCGTCAAAGGCACCCACTCGGGGCCCCCGCGGGAAAATCGCAGATTTTCTCGTGGGGCAACTCGGCGGGGCACGTACGTTTAAGTACGCTAACCCCTTGCAAGGGTGTCTTTTCCTTGTTCTGCATCCAAATGAGAGCGTCAGTGTAACGGGGAGTGGGTGTGAGCGCTCTTGCAGGCAACGCCCGCTCGGAGGGTACGGCGTGATCAAAGATGAGAACGGGAGTACGTCCTCTGACATTGAAGTATTGATTACCCCCTTCCTGCGGGTTTCCCCCGAAATCGTTCCCCCTTAAAAGGGGACCCACCATTTCGGGGGACACCT
>CALWAF010000007.1 GCA_944372795.1 uncultured Clostridia bacterium
GCCGCAATGCTCGGCGCACTTTTATAATAAAGTATGGGAGCGCGAGGGTGTAACACCCTCGCAAGGGGGTGTGGGGGAATAATTCCCCCACCACACGGAGTGAAAATGAGAGAGCTTCGCGATAGTTCCGAAGGAACGAGGAGCGAAGCGAACGTCTTCGCTTTTTCACGACGTGAAAAGGAGCGGCCGTGCGACAGGCGAGCCGACCGCCGAGAAGCGGCGCACGGTGACGAGGTCGCACGGAATGCGACGCGGGAGCGCGAGGGTGTAACACCCTCGCAAAAAAGAGATAAACAACACAAAACCGCCACGTAAACGGCGGTTTTGTGGATTTTGTTTTGTTCGTTTGCGGCGTCAGATGGCGCCTTCGACGGCTACGGCGATTGCGAAGCAGATCCAAAGCACGACGATAAATGCGCCTTCCGCCGGGATGGCGAGTTTGGTGTAGGGACAACTCCAGCCCTTGTCCACGAATGTGAAGGTGAGGCGGGTGAAGAACACCGTATTGGCGAAGATAAGCCCGCCGACGAGCGAATAGAACGGGTGTCCGAACACAAAAGCGAGCACGGCGAGGAAGAGCCCGAGCGCAAATGATATGCCGCCATAATACACCCTGATCTCCGTCTTGCCCGCGTTGTCAACGGGCTGGACGGAATAATTTTTGCCGAATTTGATCGGGTTCGTGATAAACACGACCGCCGTGCACAAGAAGTAGATGACCAGCCCTATTGTGGCGACTGTCGCGGCGATGTTGTTTTCGATGACCGCTTTGAGTGTTTCGGCGCTCACCGCCGCTCCGTCGGATACAAACGATAAAATGTTTCCCATAAAAACCTCCTTGTCCCGATTATATAGAACAATATAGGTCGTGTCAATATAGTCTTTTTGCCCGTCGCGTGTCTACGAATTTCCCGTTTTGCGAGCCATGACGCCTTATTCTCTCTCCGATTTTAAGAGATTGCCCAAAACCGTTGACAATTTTCACACGGAATATTATTATAATCAAGCGCACTGAATTTGCCTGTTTAGCTCAGCCGGTAGAGCATGCGGCTGTTAACCGCAGTGTCGGGGGTTCGAGTCCCTCAACAGGCGCCAGAAAAGCACCTTGTGAAAGGTGCTTTTTTCTTGCCCTGTTTGAGGACAAGAACCCCGCGCGCTTCGCGCGCATTCGGCAACGCCGAAACGACACTGCGGACACCGCATTGGACGCGATCGGCACGCTGTGCCGCGATCGCTATTCCGTCACTTCGTTCCTTGCGGGGGTTCGAGTCCCTCTCGGGGTCCCCGCCGAAAGTATTTTCGGTGGGGGTTGTTTCAGGCGCCATCGTCGCCGCGGTTTCTTTTTTCTTCTCATTTTCTTTTTATCCCTCGAACCCCGCGCGCTTAATTTACGCTCGCTCGGAGGGTTCGTCGTGCTCGGAGGTGGGATAGGGTGCACGTCCCTGACATGGGAGTATTGTTCCCCCTCCTTCCCTTCGGGTCTTCCTCCCCCACTCGGGAAGAGTGCAATCCTCCTAAAATGCGGGATATTCTTTTTGTCCTTTTTGATAAAGTTTGAATCTCGCATAGAGATAATCAAGCGGCGAACAGAATAAACTGAACATCGCTCGCGGGGAGAGGAAGGCGACTCGACGCGCACGAAGCCCGTGTCTAATTAATTATCCATCTGGCTTGCGAGGTCGCGAAGCGCGCCGCGACTTGCAAGAGCGGGCGCAAACGCCCGCCGTGCAAGTTTGGGTGAGCGGCGCGTACTTCCGTCTCTGAACATGTTAATGTCGTGGTCAAATACGCCCTGAACAAGTGCACGTCGGACTCATGGACGCCCACTCACGCTTTTTATAATAAAAGTGCGCCGGGTGTTGCGGGCGCAGCCGCAATGCTCGGCGCAATATTATATAAAAGTTTGGGGTCGAGGGGCATAATGCCCCTCGCGGGGTGCAGGGGCAGAGCCCCTTGGACATCACACGAGATACAAAACGTCGAATTTGAAGCAGGCGGAGATGATATAGCCGAAGGCGACGGAGACAAAAAACATCGTGCCGAACACGGCGAGGTTCTCGCGCCATGCTTTGCGGTCGCGGAAGAGGACGGCGAAGCCGATGCCCGCATTCATCAGCAATCCGCCGAGGGTGGCTCCGAAACCGAGCCCGCCCATGAGGTAAAGATCGCTGATGACGACGGATGAGGCGCAGTTGGGTATCGCTCCCACGATGACGGCAAAGAGGGGCGCGACGTATTTGTTGGCCGCAAGGAAGTCCATGAGGCGCTGCTCGCCGACGTAAAAAATTATGATGCCGAAGATAATGTTGATGACGAGGATATAAAGAAACGTCTTCGCGCTGTGTTCGAGAGGATGGAGAAGATATTGTTTCAGATTTTGCCGTCTGTTTTTTGCGGCGACTTCTTTTTCCTCTCCGCAGGGCTCTTCACACTCGGAGTGATCGTGCTCGCACTCTTCCTTTTCTTCCTCGATATTATGCCCGCAGCACCCGATGTGGATCTCGGGCTCGTGTTCACACTCCGCTGCGTGATGTTCCACGCGCTTACGACTGCCCGAGCAGATGAGATCCGCCGCTTAGCCCACGATGAGCCCTATCGCGAACTTGAAGGCAAGGATGGGCAGGATGTCGAGCGCCTTCTCTCCCGCCGAAAGAAAGATGGGGAGCGCCTCATCGGAAGTGGCAAGATAGACGCCGAGCAGGGTGCCTACGGTGATGTGCCTCTTTTGATAAAGATCGGTGGCGACGACGCTGAACCCGCATTGCGGAAAGAGCCCGACGGCGACACCGACGAGCGGCGCCGCTTTGCCTTTGAGTTTTATCTTTCCCGCAAGGCGCGGCTCTATGAGCGCGATGATGATGTTGACGGGCACCAAAAACGCGAGGACGATGAGACTGTCTTTGAGCGCATCGAGAAAAACCTCTCCCATCACTTCACCGCCTCTGCCCTGCCATCGATAACGCGGATGACGCGGCAATCGGTTGTGCCGGGGTCGAACTCGGTGCAAGTGATGAGCGACTGCACGTCGCGGGTCACATCGAGAAGTATCTTCCGCCTCTCCTCGTCAAGCTCGCTGAACACGTCGTCGAGAAGGAGCACGGGTGGCTCTCCGCTCTCTTTTTTGTAGAGCCCGACCTCGCCGAGTTTCATCGCGAGCGCGACGGTACGCTGCTGCCCTTGCGAGGCGAACTTTCTCGCATCCTGCCCGTTGATCTCGACGTAGATGTCGTCGCGGTGCGGTCCTACCGAGCAATACCCCAACCGCTTATCCTTCTCTCTCGCCTCTTCGAGTTTTTCGTAAAGCTCGGCACGCAGCGCATCCGTGTCATTTGATTTAAGAGGAGTTTCGTACGACAGCCGCAATTCTTCTTTGCCGCCGCTTATCTTCGCGTGCGCCTCGCGAGCAAGCTCGTCGAGCTCGCCTATATACCTCATCCTCTTTTCGACAATAGTCGCGCCGTACTCCGCAAGCTGTGCATCCCACACCGAAAGCATAGCATCGGGATCGGTCTGCCCGAACGCCTCTTTGAGAAGGTTGTTTTTCTGTTTGAGCACTTTATTATAGCGAGATAGTGCGATAAAATACGTTTTTTGCTGTTGTGACAATCCTATATCAAGAAACTTCCTGCGCTCTGCGGGGGTCTCTTTGATGAGTTTCATCTCGTCGGGAGAGAAGAAGACGACGCCTAAAATGCCGATGAGTTCAGCCGCGCGTTTTACGGGGATGCCGTCGGCGAGCACTCTTTTTTTTCCGGCGGAGTCGATCTGTATCGCGATGGTGTGGCGGCGAAAACGCTTCTCTATGACGAGTTTCACCTGCGCCTTTTCCGCGCCGAACCGGATCATCTCTTTGTCTTTGGATGTCCTGGGAGAGCCGAACAGGGAGGCGAGATAGACGCTCTCGAGGATGTTGGTCTTCCCCGCCCCGTTTTTGCCGCATATGATGTTGATCCCGCCTGAAAATGCGAGATCCGTCCTTTCGTAATTGCGGAAATTTTCGAGCTCGAGTGACCTTATCCTCATTTGATTTAAGCCTTCTTTTTTCGCCCCGCACTATATGTTGGGGTCGTTTTTTATTTTGCCTTTTCCGCTTGAAAAAAGCAAGCCTTTTAATTATAATATCACCTATGATCGGAAAAGAAGAATTCTGGGACGATGTAAAGAACGAGCTGTCCAAAACCATGCAGACGATCAGCTTCGATATGTGGATCGAACCCCTCGAGCCGGTGTGTTTCGTCGAGGGCACTTTTGTGCTTGCGGCAAAGACGGCGATCTCTAAAAAGACCATCGAGCGGAGCTATCTCGACCAGATAAAAGACGTCGTCAATTCGCTGGATTCCTTTGTGACGGATGTGGAGATAATCGTAAAGGAACAGGAGGGGGAATATCTCAAAAAACAGAGTATTTCTCTCCCGGACAGAGGGCTCATCGTTGACGAAAAACACCAAAAGAAACCCGAAAAAAACAATCCTTTCCTCGAGAAATACACCTTTGACACTTTTGTGCAAGGCAAGTCCAACGAGTACGCCCTCGCCGCCGCAAAGACGGTGGCGGAAAACCCGGGCGGGAAGTATAATCCCCTCTTCATCTACAGCGGCGTCGGTCTCGGGAAGACTCACCTTTTGCACGCGATAGGCAATTATCTCTTCAAGAGATCCCCGAAGACGAAGGTGGTGTACGCAAACTCCGAGACCATGATCAACGAGCTCATCAACGTAATTCGCGGGGGGAACAACGAGGAAAGCAACCGCTTCCGCGAAAAGTACCGCGCCTGCGATGTCCTGATGATCGACGACATCCAGTTTTTGAGCGGCAAGGACGCGACACAGGAGGCGTTCTTCCACATCTTCAACGACCTCTATCAAGCGAACAAGCAGATCATCATAACCTCCGACCGCGCGCCGAAGGACCTCCCCACTTTGGAAGAGAGGCTGCGCACCCGTTTCTCGTGGGGACTTTCCGTCGACATCCAGCCTCCCAACATGGAGACCCGTGTCGCCATCCTTAAAATGAAAGCGTCGCACGAGAATTTCAAGTTATCAGACGAAGTTGCAGAATTCATCGCCGAAAACGCGACCACCAACATCCGTGACATGGAAGGGCTGCTCAACAAAATCGTCTTTTTCAGCTCTCTCGCAAACCGCGTCATCGACACCAAGGAGCTCGCCTACGACGCACTGCACGACTTCATCGACGAGAAAAAGGAGACTTTGGACGCCGAGGACATCGTTTCCACCGTGTGCAGGTATTTCGGCATTTCCACCACGGACATATTTTCCAAAAAGAAGACAAAAAACATCGTGGAACCCAGGATGATCGCGATCTATCTCATCACGGAACTGCTCTCGATGCCGCTCATCTCGATAGGTCAGCTCTTCGGCGGCAGAGACCACACCACGGTCATACACGCGCGCGACAAGATAAGCGAAGAGATAAAGACAAATCCTCGCATAAAGATCATCGTGGCAGACCTGAAAAATATGCTGCTGAACAGATAAACCCGAAAGTTATAAAAAACGTCCGCTTCTGCGGACGCTTTTTTTTGTTTTCTTTCTGCCCTGCCCTTTACACGATAACGCGAAGGGGGAGGATGAGGTAGAGCCAATTCTCGCCCGGCCCTTTGATGATGGCGGGAGCCGTGGACGAAGTGAAATTGAGGGTGATATACTCGTCGTCGATGGCTTTCAGGCAATCCATAACGTATTTGCTGTTGAATCCCGCCGTAAGATCCTTGCCGTTAAGGGTCACGGGGACTTTCTCGTTGACGTTGCCGTCCTCGGACTCGGCAGAGAGTGTCATCACGTTCTCTTTGATGTCGAACTTAACGCAGTAGCGCTTGGAGTTGCGGTTGATGAGGGAGACGCGGTCGATGGCGTTCTCTATGCTCTTCTTGTCCACCGTCACGACGGAGTCGAAGGCGGTCTGGATGATCTTGGAATAGCTGATGTAGCTCTCCGCAATGAGCCTTGTCACCACTTTGGTCTTGAGCTCGTCGTCCACCATGACGTAGTTGCGGTCGACATAGACGGTCATACTCTCGTCCTCATCGTCGATGAGACGGCTGAGTTCCATCATGCTCTTTGCGGGGATGACGATGGTCTCGATGATGCCGTTGTTGACAATGGGCACCTTGACGAGCCCGAGCCTGTATCCGTCGGACGCGACGCCTTCCACATGATCCTCTTTGATGTTGAGGCAGCAGCCGCGAAGGGCGGGCCTCGCCTCGTCGGTCGCGACGTTGAAGATGATCTTGTTGATGAGCTGCTTGAATTCCTTCTTCATCACGTTGAAGGAACGCTCCTTGGACACTTCCTTGAAGATGGGATAGTCTTCCGGATCGTAGCCCTTTATCTTGACCTCGCTGTCGAGATATCTGATGAGAAGGGAATGATCCTGTTCGAGATCGAGCTCCAGCTCTTCGTCCTCTATCTTTTTCGCGTAATCGGCGAAGAGTTTGCCGGGGATGACGCACTCGCCCTCGATGAGGACTTCCGCGTTTATCTTTTTCTCGATGGCAAGTTCAAGATCCGTGGCAAAAAGAGTGAGGATGTCACCTTGGGCGGTGATCTTGACTCCGTCCAGAATTGGATTGCTGCGCTTTATCGGAAGCGCTTTTGTGACCTTTGCAAGAGCATCCGAGAGCTCTGCGCCTTGGCATTTGACTTTCATAATCCGATCCCTTAAAAACAGTATTGTTTTTATTTTTAATAATGATAGCATAAATAAGGAGTGTTGACAAGTGGAAAAAATCCCGCGACCACAACTTCTGCCGACCGCGTAGCTCAAAAAAGACAATATATAGTGAAAATCTCCTCTTTTTAATGTTCACAACTTCTTGAAGAAAACAACAAATAAAACACAAAGGGAGAAAGTTGTGAACATGGGCGAATCGTGAAACTTTTTGTGAAACACCTTGTGTTTTAAGGACGGGTATTATATAATCGAGTTATGGCAAAAGTGATCGCGTTTTCCAATCAGAAAGGCGGCGTCGGCAAGACGACGACGTGCGTCAACCTTGCGGCGTACACCGCTCGGGCGGGAAAAAGGGTGCTTGTTGTGGACATGGACCCGCAGGGGAACGCATCCAGCGCGCTCGGTTTTTTTGAAAGAAAGGATAAAAAATCCGTCTATGAGGTGCTTGTAGGCGATATAGAAGCAGCGGGAGCCGTGAAAAAGACGGAGACCGAAGGGCTCGATATCATCACTTCGTCGGGGGATCTTGCGGGGGCGGAACTCGAGCTCGCGCAGGTGATGATAGGAAGAGAGCGTGTCCTCGACGAGAAAATCGAAGCCGTGAAGGAAGGTTATGATTTCGTGTTTATCGACTGCCCTCCCTCCCTTGGACTGCTTACCGTCAATTCGCTTGCGGCGGCGGACGGCGTTGTTGTGCCGATACAGTGCGAATATTTCGCGCTCGAAGGGTTGTCGCAGATGATGAACACGATAAAACTCGTCAAAAAATTCCTTCGTCCCGCGATCGAAGTGGAGGGCGTCGTCATCACCCTCTATGACGGTAGGGCAAAACTTTCGAAGGGGGTCGTCGGCGAGATAGAAAAAGTGTTCGGCGACAAGGTGTATCTGACAAAAATACCCCGAAACGTCAGGCTTGCGGAAGCTCCCAGCTACGGAAAACCCGTCTCCGACTACGACCCGAAGTGCGCGGGGGCGCAGGCATATGAGAAACTCGCGGAAGAATTTCTCCGAAGAATAAACAAGTGAGGTGCTTATGGCAGCAAAAGGAGGACTCGGCGGAAAAGGGTTGACCGCGCTTTTCACCGACAACGAAGAGAATGTGAAGGTCGAAGTCAAGGATATGCCCACGGTGGAGATCGCCATCGCGGAGATCGACCGCAATCCCAATCAGCCACGTAAGACGTTCACGGACGAGAGCCTGAAAGAAATGGCGTCGTCGATCGCGGCGTACGGCGTTCTGCAACCGCTGCTGCTCGTCAAAGAGCCCAACGGTAGATACCTCATCGTAGCGGGCGAAAGAAGATTCCGCGCGGCGACCATCGCAGGGCTCAAAAAAGTGCCCGCCATCATCAGGGAATTCACCGATCAGCAGATACAGGAGATATCCCTCATCGAGAACCTGCACCGCGAAGACCTGAATGCGATAGAAGCGGCAGAGGGTATGCGCGAGCTTATGGAGAACCACGGTCTGACGCAGGAGGATGTGGCGGCAAGGATAGGGAAATCCCGTCCCTATGTCACCAACACGCTCCGACTGTTGCAGCTGCCCAAAGAGGTCACCGAGATGGTGAGAAAAGGAGAGCTCTCCCCCGGTCACGCGAGAGCGCTCATCTCCATCGACGACAAAGACTATCTCGTGAACCTCGCAAAACAGGCTTGCGACAACAAACTCACCGTCCGTGAGATAGAAAACAGGGTGCGCCTCTACTTCACAAGAAAAGCCATCCCCGACGGACCGAGGAAACCGAGAGAGATGTCGGTGGAGCTCAAAGAGATGGTCAACGATATGAAGCGCATCTTTGCGACCAAAGTCAAGATCCTCGGCAACGACAAAAAAGGAAGGATCATCATCGACTACTTCAACGAGGACGATATCGACCGCATCCATGCGCTCGTCCAGATCCTGAAACTGAACGAAAAACTCTGAAAAGACAAAACAAAAGGATTAACAAACAAAAACATAACAAAGAACTCCCGATCGGGAGTTTTTTTTGTTATATCTTATCGTAATGTCAGACAAGAGGAGATTTTTTGATTTTCCCGAAAGGACGCGGGAAGTCCGCGTCGGTGTTGGTCGTCTTTTTGAAAACAAGAAGTTCTCTTTTGTCGCCGGAGGGAAGGGTGTAAGGCACGCGGGAAGGCGGCGTAGCACCGAGAAGAGAAAGAGTCTTTTGGGACAGATCTTTTTCACCCGGAGTCTTGTAGGCAATAAACACCCCGCCCGGTTTCACGAGAGGAAGGGCGAGCTCGGCAAGCACGGGCAGAGGCGCGACCGCTCTTGCCGTGACTACGGAAAAACTTTCTCTTTCGTGGGTGCGCTCCTCTGCTCTGCCCGTCAATGTGTTGATGTTTTGAAGGGAGAGCGATGTTGCGACCGAGGCGATGAAAGCCGTTTTTTTCGCGGTGGAATCGAGCGCCGTGACCGTGACGTTGGGGCGCATTATCGCGATGGGGACGGAGGGGAAACCCGCGCCCGCACCGATGTCGCACAGTGTCGCGTTTTCGGGGATGAGAGGCAGGGCGGACAGACTGTCCAGCACATGCTTTTCCGTGAAGTCGTCGGGGGATAGGATGGATGTGAGATTAAAGCGGGAGTTTGCCTCCGCGACCATGTCGGAAAACTTGTCGATGAGCTCCGCCTGCTCCTCCGAGACCGAGACGCCTGCAGCGCTTGCGCCCGCGAAAAGAAGCGTTTTATTTATCAAAATCCAACACCTCCTTGTTTAAGACGGAGGTTTTTTTCGCCCGCGGCGTCTTGATGACGAAGGTCAGCACGAACGCAAGGACGAGGAAAAAGATGCTGTACGGGAAGAGGATGCGGAAGCCCGCGTTTTCTCCGCCGCCGAACCATCCGCCCGTTGCCGAGATGAGTGCGCCGGAAAGTATGGGTGTGATGACCATAGCGACGGTCATCGCCGTCGAGAAAATGCCCGTGTCCTCGCCGAGTTTCGTGTTTTTGGAGGTCTCGAGGAAGAAAGGATAGATGTTGACCATTACCAGACCGAAACTCACGCCCAGCAGCATAAAGAGGATGTAGAGGACGGGATGCGGCGTCGAGAAGGCGATGCTGCCGGAGAACGCCGCGATCATTATGGCAAAGCCAATCAGCATCGTGTTCCGCCTGCCTATCTTTCCGGAGAGGAAGCTCGCTACGGGGAATGCGATCATGGCGGCGGCTTGGGCGAGAATGAGGGGGATGATAGCCTCGTTTTGTTTGAAGCCGAGGATGAATTCCGCATATTTGACGAAGTTGGACGTCAGGGCGTTGTAGGTCATATAGAAACAGAAGACCACGGCGAGGATGCAGACGCGCGTGAACACCGGTCTGTCACGCAGGGACTTCTTTTTGGAGCGATGAGGTCTTTCCTCCGTAGCGTCGCGCTCCGCCTCTTTCCTCGGCACATAGCGGTAGCCCAACGCAGCGTCTATGCCGGGCAGGTGCAGAAGGGAGTCTTCCGTGAACGCCTGAATGTCGAGAGCATGGTTTTTGGATGAGAGGATCTGCTCTTCCGCGTCGGCGAACGAGGTGTCCTGCATCTCGCTGTTCATGCGTTTGACCTCTGCGTCCAGCCTGTCTTGTTCTGCCGCGATCTCCTCTTCCGCCAACATATCCGATTTGAACTTGTTCTCGTGTACGGTGGCGCAGAAGACGATCATCATCACGATGGTGGTCGCAGAGAACGCCGCGCCGATGGCGTAGTAGCCGTCAAACATCATGAAGACGTAGAAATAGAGCATCGCCACCACGGTCAGCACCACGGAGACCACGTTGGAGACTGCGTTCGCCATGCTCCTGAAGCGGTCGGGATTGACATCGGGAACGAGCGCGAGCGCGGGGCTGCGGTATGCCGCCATGGCGGACAGGGTGATGAGAAGACAGATGATGAACGGGACGAAATAGTCCTTTCCCAGCGACGCGAATACGCAGACGCCCATAAATCCTGCGGCGGAGATCACGGTGCCCGCCACGATAAACGGTTTGCGGCTGCCGAACGGGGTGTTGGTCTTATCTGAAAGCCGCCCGAAAAGAGGCAGCAAAAAGAGCCCCAAAATGTTGTCTGCGGCGATGATCACGCCGTGCAGGACGGAGTCCAGCCCGAACACGTCGTAGTTTATAGACTGCATAATGGCGTCGTAGGAGCCCCAAAAGAGAGATATCCACCCGAAAGCCAACGAGCAGAGCATGGTCCTTTTCAGGTTGAACTTCATGATTTGATGATAACATCAAACGGACGCAAAAGCAATAAAACGACGACGCAAAGAAGCAAAAAAGACATATAACAGCAAAATCTCGAGATAAAACACCAAAACAAACAACATAAACATTGGTTTTTGCGACATATGAGAAAAAAATCAAAATCGGCGCGGCGCCTTATTGAACGGCGGAGAAAAGGGGTGTATAATGTATGCGGAGGTCACTATGAGAATAGGTATAATAACCGCAATGGCGGAAGAAACAGTGCCCATCCTTGCAAAACTCGGCGGTGTCGTCGCCGAGGACGAGGTGTCGGGGGTGAAGATAAGACAGATCGAGACGGGCAAACACACCGTATATCTGGCAACATCGGGGATAGGCGAGATAAGAGCGGCGCTCGCCGTGCAGCTGCTCGTCGATCTTTTCGACATCGAAGCGGTGCTCAACTTCGGCTTTGTGGGTTCCCTCAATAAAAACCTGCCCGTCGGCGAGCTTGTGATCGTGGAAAGAGCCGTGCACTATCAATTCGACATCAGCGCGGTGGACAACCTGCCCCCCGGGTGCTACGACGACAAAGACGAGCCTTATTTTTACACGGACAAGGAGCTGCTCACACGCGTGCAGGAGGCGCTCCCCCGCCCGCTGCGCACGGTGACGGCGGCAAGCGGTGACAGGTTCGTTGCGGACAGCGCGACCAAGTCGAACCTCCGCGACACCTTCTTCGGCGACATCTGCGAGATGGAGATAGCGGGCATATGCCTTGCCGCGGAGCGCAACGGGCTGCCCGTGTTTTCCATGAAAGTGGTGTCCGACGGTGCGGATGAGGAAGCAACGGTGAGTTTCGGAGAGGTGCTGGAGAAAGGTTTGTCAAAATACGAGCACGTGCTTCCTGTAGTCCTCGATGCGCTGGCAGAGGAAGGAAAGCGAGCAAAGCCGCCTGCGAAAATATAAGCAAGACAAAACAAAATTGGTCGAAAAGCGGCCGAGACGGAAGAGTGAAGAGCAAAGCGCAAACAAAAGACAAAACCGCGCAAAAAAGCGCGGATTTGCGCGTTTTCGCATTTTATCTTTCAAAAGAGCACAATAAAACAGTGTTTATGCTTTTTTGACGGGAGGTTTGATGCCGTGTCGCGCGAACATCCTGTCCTCGTCCGTGATGGGGCGTATCGGTTTGCAGGGAACGCCGCCCGCAAGGACGCCCGCCGGGATGTCTCTCGTGACCACACTGCCCGCCGCGATGACGGTGTCGGAGCCGATGGTCACGCCTCCGCATATCGTCGCCGACGACGCCACCCACACGTTGTCGCCAATGACGACGGGGCGGGAGTATTCCCAATCGTGCACGCCGTCCTCGTATTCGTTGATGGCTCTCTCCTCCCCCACCAGCGGGTGCATCGGAGTCGCCACCGTGACACGCGGGCCGAACATGACGTTGTCGCCTATCTTTATCGGCGCGACGTCAAGAAGTTGGCAGTCGAAATTCATATAGAAGTTCTTGCCGAACGTGACGTTGAAGCCGTACTCAACCCGGATGTTCGGCTCGAAAAACGCGCCGTCCGCGCCGTTCGGGAAGATCTTTTTGATGAGGAAGGATCTGAACGGGATGTTCCACGCGCGGGAGCGGTTGAAGATATCGACAAGATATCTTGCGCGTATGCGAGCGCGAGTGAGTTCTTTGTCTACGGGGTTATAAAACCTGCCCGCGATCATGTTTTCCTTTTCGGATGGGAAGTTGCCTTTCTTTTTCATGATTCCTCCGCCACGGCTTGCGCCGAGAGCAACACAGTTCTTTCGACCACATGATACTTCACTCTTGTCAAAAAGTCTACCACCACGGCGAGACGGCGGCAAGATGAAGCGAGGGGGATGTTATTGTTTTGTGGTGCCCGAATGTGTTTTTGTGTTCGATGCCGCGGGTGAGGTGGGGGTTTTGCTTGAATGTTCCCCGCCAAACCCCGCAGCAGGGCGGGAAATAAGGCGTAAAAACCGCGAAAACGGCTCAAAACCGCGACGTGAGAGAAAGTGTCGTGACAAAATGGCTGCTCGGGCGTATCATACAAGCAAGAAGGGCGAAATGCACGGGCAAAGCAAAAGACTGACCCGACCCGCATCACGCCCGTGAGAATGCTCCAAGGAGGCGGAAAATGACTTTCGGTGAAAAGATAAAGAGTCTGCGCGAACAGAACGGGATCACTCAGGATGAGCTCGCAGAGAGGCTCTACGTGACGCGTACGGCGGTGTCCAAATGGGAGAACGACAAAGGACTGCCCTCAATTGACACGCTGAAACGCATTGCGGAGCTGTTTGGTGTGACGCTTGATGAGCTGGTCTCGGACGACGCCGTAAAAAACGCGAGGCTCGCGGAGGACAAAGAGGCGCGGCGCTTCCGCGTTCCCGCAATATGCTGCCTTGCGGCGGCGTTTGTGCTCGCCTTTCTCACCGCATACATCAGCAAATGGTGCGCGTTGCCGCTGATCGTAAGCGCAGGCGGATTCATATGCTGTGCCCTGCTCTCAAAACCCGCTTATAAACGCCGCGCGAGCAGAGAAAATACTGCCGCATACATCGTGTCACGTGTGGCGATCGCCGCGATATTCCTTCTCGCGACCGTCACTCTTCTGATAAAATTGTTTGCCTGACGCTTTAACGTATCTCGCGCCAACGCGCGCCCTCGCGTTTTCCGTCCGGTTGCGCGAAAACAAGCTCTGTTTTTCGTCCGTTTCCCTCTCCGCGTTCGGCAGCACCCGGAGACGATCTTTCGTGAAGGCGCCTTTTAACGCGATACAGCCCGCCGCGTTGGTTGTTTGAACCATTTGGCGTCCATTGTTCCGCCAGATTCATGGCTGCACTATATCCCACCCCGGCACATCCCCGTTTCGCCTGTCGCATTGGTCGTCCGCATCGCCGTTGCTTTACCGCGTTCTTGCTTTTACGCACCACATCCGATTTCGCATCCCACATTCCGTTACTCACGCCGCCCTCGTATTTCACAGCGCAGAGGGTGCATATGCAAACCTCACACCATTCAAACCTATCAATAAAAAACGTCCCCATTCAAGTGCACCCGCCAAAACGCAATATAGCAAACCGATACACCGAAGCCTACCCCTCGTGAAAAGAGCCCCGACAAAATAGAAACATGACAATGTATAGATATATAAAATAATGTCGATATGGTGGGGTGTGGTCCGATTAGGGTGCAAAATCGACATTTTGCCTGTATGATCCCGATCTCCCCATAAATAATGCGGTCGAACAGGCGAAAGCGCGGCGTTTCGGCGCAGCGCTATCCGACATTTGCTCTTGTTTGTGATAACTTTTTCAGTGTTATTACCCTGCACAACCGAGCGATTTACTTTGCATATGCGACTTTGCTGGCAAATAATTGCCGAAACGAGCAAAGCACTTGCGAATTTGCCGCCTCATTTGCCTTTGCCCGCCTTCGCCCGAAAATTTAGCTCTATTATATCAAACGAACAGACTTTGATACCACCCTATCCCTATCCCTATCCCTATCCCTATCCCTATCCCTATCCCTATCCCTATCCCTATCCCTATCCCTATCCACATTCCCCTGAAAGGCATTTCGCCGACAAACAAGCAGAAAATACGCGCGCAAATGCTAGCGTTGAGTGGAAAACGGCGTCAATACCTGTATAAGCAGCATAACAGTCGTAATGGAAGCGGAAAAACGGAGTTTGCCTGGGAAATCATTGGCGTTTCACGTGTAACATGTTGAAAACTTGTGCTTACCGCTCCGTCTGGCGGTCTTTGCTCCTTGCGCGTCTGCGGGAAATAGCCGTTCCGCTCCGCACAAAGGAAGCATAATCAGGCAAAACGCAAAACAAATGGGAAAGCAAGCGAAAACGGGGCGATATAATGCTTACATGGGCAAAAAATGCGCGGATGATGAGGATATTTGCCGAGAAAAGGCTCAATTAACAATGACATGAGCAAGATGTAAAAAAAGTGCGTCGCGTTTGCAAGGATCCCTCCCTTCCGCTATGGCGGATGGCGATGTTTTCTCGCCGCGCGGCTGCGCATGTAGCAGAGAAAGCGGCGGAAGGCGGAGCTCGGCGCCTCTTTGTCGCGGACGGCGCGGGGAAAACGCGGAAATTACAGCAAAACGAGGGAAAAGAGCCCGTAAAACGCGCTGAGCCGCGTTTTCGGCGAAACCCGACCATCCGGTCGTCCTCGACCGCTAGACGGAAACAGAAAATCGACGGCGCACCCTTCGGAGCGTCGTCGCGTTGCGGTCGCGGCAGCACCACGGCATCGGCATCGCTCCGAACGTCGGTGTTCGGTGTGTGATGTTTGGCAGCTCATCGCCGCCCGCTCTCGAGAACTCCGAGGGTTGACGGAGATCCCGTAGCGAAACGGCAGTATTCCGAAGGAGTGCGGTCGCCCATCGGTGCCGCAGACCGATCCATCACAGCCAAGTTTCTACGCAAGCCTACCTTTTGACCAAGGCGCACCCATCAGGTTTCCGTGCCGCACTCGACTGCACCCCGCTGCTTTGCCGCGCGATGGCCTATCGCAGGCGAATAATATTCTGTCAGACGCAGACCGCGCCGTCTATAAAAATGGAACCGTGTGTTTCCGCATCCGATCGCTTTTGCGGTTTCGCGGCATATCTCCGCAAAAGGCACCATCCTCCGACCGGATGAAACAAATATCGCGCTCAACAAAGATAGATCTTGCACGCATAAAAATCGCAGTCTCGATTTGTGCTACGGCAGCCGACATGACGTGTCTCCGTGTGCGCCGTGTTGTTGGTCGTGTTGAAACAAGGATCATAAATAATGCCAATAAGCAAAATACCGCGCAAGAACGCACTTTTGCGCGATCGCATACCGCATGAACAGCAAAAAGATATCTTTGAGAATAATGCGGACGCGGACAACGCCATATACGCGCATATTTAGCCATTCCTTGCCGACGCAGGATCGAGCGGCCGGGTGTTTTGTCGGAGCAACGTCAACAAATTTTGTCCGCAGGCACGCACCATGTGGAAAGACGGACTGTTTTGGGAGAGTATCGCCGCTTTGTTCTTGCCTTACACAAATCCCGCAAACGATCCGCTTTACAAAAACAAACGTATCGCGCGTTTTCCAAGCGAACAACTGATTTGCAAGGCGTCACGACCGATTTGATCACAGACGATCCGCATCAAGACAACCTCGCGCGCTTATATGAAATCTAGTAGCATGACGCGCATGAGCGAAATTGAAAGAACCGTCAAAAACAGTCGGTTCGGAACCCCCGAGCAAACAGTGAACGATCGGGAACAAAACAGGCAAAGCAAGAATCAAAAAGATCGTGCACAAAAACGCGCAAGAGCCGCAATCATCTATCAACAAAGCACACGGCCGCGCGCATGTTAAACCAATAGCGAAATAGATGGAACATCAGACAATGCGGCAACAGGAGAGCGCAAACAAAAGGTAAAATTCCAGCGAAAAACACTGTAAAAAACGATGTTTCACGTGAAACAACTGCTTTTTGCCCGAATTGCAGAACCGATAACATGGCTTGTCGTGGCTGCCTTTGGTGTTAAGCGGTCGAAACAAACAGGGTGCGTCGCGATCAAAGTGCGATCGCGCGAGTTACCGTCTCTATGGCGAGTTGCCGCTGTGATCGCGTGCAAAAAAGACGGAAAAAAGAGCCGGAATGGCAGAAATTACATACCGCAGCGGGATATGGCGGCATGATCCAAGTGCGCAAAAGCGGACGAAAAGGGCGCGTTGTTTTGAAATGTTGTAAAGACCGTCGGTTTTTCTGTGCGCGAAGCCGAGATCGATCGCCGCAAAAGAGGTTGTGTACGCCCACGTTGAAAAATCGGCGAAAATCTGTAGCTTTTTGCACGAAATGTGGGGCGGTGATGCGCCCGCATATCGCCGTGTGGAAAAGTGGATAAGATAGGCTATAATTAACAAAAGATTATAAGTTTCACGTGAAACAATCGAAATCGCCGCGCGGTTTCACGTGAAACGAGGAAGAACCCAAAATCCTCGAAAAACCCACTGTTTAGTGGGTTTTTTGAGGGTTATTTGCCCCTCGAAAACTGCGAATTTGGCAGCCGAAACCGAATTTTGCGCCTTTCTACCAAAAAATTTTACAGAAAAATTTTGTGTCTTTCTACCAAATTTTCGAGGGGTAAATGTTACACAAAAATGCTGTAATTTTTGCTGTCGTTTCACATATTTGCTGTAAAACCTATAGCTTTGACGTTTTTGCGGCTGTTTTGTGGGGATCGCGCAGGAAAATCGCCGCTGTCTCGGCGAGTTTTTATAGAAAATACTGCTGTTTTGGGAGAGCGATCGAGTGCCCGGCGTGTGGATCTTGGGCTCCGACGTGGTCGGGTTTTTTGCCAAATGCACTGCAGTAGCGCTGTGTGTGCTGGATTTTGCGTGATGTTTTGCCGCGACCAAGTCGGTTTTGTGCTATATTATCGTTGTTTGCCTGTAAATCCGAGTGCGCACGGCGTGGTATTGTGGTTTGACATGGGGATTATTTGGCGCAGATGTAGATAAGACGGTCTTTTTCCTGTCGTTTGCGGGTGTTTGTGGGTGTCTGGTGCCGATGTTTTGTGCTTTTGCGTTGGCTGGATTTGATATTAAGTCGGTAAAACAACGGCGCGAACAGACAAACAATCGGTGTTGGGGCGTTCATAGGCAAGAAGAGTGGGGCGCGTTTTTTTGTTCAAACGCTGTCCCGAGCCGTTCGTTTGAGGTCGTTCTACACAAAAAAACCCTTCCTACCAAAAAATCGGCGACGATTTTCTTGTGTTTTCACCGTTTCCGCGCCGAATTTGCTGTGCTATACCGGTGCGAGCCCGCATTATTATTGTCTTGCACAAAGAACCGGAATTTTTGTGTAGACCGAAGGAAACGGGCAGAGGCAACACTGCGCGCTGTAATATATGGGCGAGATAAAGTGGCGGGGTGACATCGGCCGCCGTGACACCCTGCGATCCGAGAAGAAACACAAGGGCGGGTTAAGTCGGCGGCATGACGCGGTCTTTATTTGTGCGAGGGGTGCCACAGCTCCGTCATTGTCGGAAAGAAGCAGTTTTGCGCGCGAATAGCGCCGAGAGAGCGCGCTCGGATCCGGCCTAACTTGCTATGAACGCGCACAATAAATAGATAATAATGGATATATTTTGCTTCCGGTGGTGGCGGACGCGTGAAATTGTTATTGCGCGCGGGCATATAATGTGGTAAAATTATCGGGAGGTGGATTATGAGCATGAGAATCGCAATTGTCAGAAACGGGAAAGAGCTGGGCGAGCGCGCGTTTTTGGAGATCAAAAAGGTGCTTGCCGCAAAGCGCGACGCGGTGATCGGGTTCGCGACCGGGAATACGCCCATCCCTCTTTACGAGAAGATGGCGGACGATCACAAGAAGAACGGCACGAGCTATAAGCGCGTGCGCGCGTTCAACCTCGACGAGTACGTCGGCGTGGATCCGAACGACAAGGCGAGCTTTGCGCGGTTTATGCGCGACAATCTCTTCTCCAAGATAGACATCGATCCCGCGAACACCGACATCCCGAACGGCATGGCGGACGATCTTTCGGCGGAGTGCGAGAGGTATGCCGCGGCGGTGAAGAAGCATCCTGCTGACATCCAGATCCTCGGCATAGGCGAGAACGGGCACATCGCGTTCAACGAGCCTTATACAAAGCCCGAGGAGCCCACTCACATCGCGCTGCTGACCGAGAGCACCCGCGCCGCGAATGCGGGCGCGTTCAAGGATCCTTCTCTCGTGCCGCAATACGCGCTGACGATGGGCATAAACGAGATCCTGACCGCGAAGCGCATCCTGATGCTCGCCACGGGCGAGAAGAAGGCGCAGGCGGTGTATGACATGATCATGGGCCGCGACGACACGTCCTGTCCCGCGACGGCATTGCGCAGACACCCCGACGTGACCGTCATCCTCGACAAGGAAGCGGCGGCGCTGCTCACCTTCGGGGAGTGGGAGCGCGAGGCGGAAAGGAGAGCCGCCGAAGAGGCTGCGGACGCAGCGGAAGCGGAGATCAAAGATGAAGAGGCGGAAGACGCCGAAAAATGACCGACAATAAAACGCGACCGCGGGCATCGACCCGCGGTCTTTTTTTGTCGTCATAACTTTGTCAGTCGTTAGCCGAGTGCGCGATTGGCAAGCAACGAAATCGCAAATTACAGTGTTAACGCGTCGAAATCGCCGATATAAACCTTGTTTTTGGGTTTTATGACGCGGATGTGCAATGTGCCCGCGCAATCCGCGGCGTCGCCGTCCACGTCGAAAACGACGGGGGAGGAGAGGGAGATGTCCAGCTCTTTCACCGCACGGAAGGTCATGTGTTTGCCGCGAAACTCCCGCCCGAATCCCATGAAAAAGGCGCGGAAGAGGGGGAAGAATATCTTGGCGCGGTTTATAAGGTTGTCCTTCCCGGGGCTCTTCACCGTAAGCAGATGCACCTTGCCGTCGTCGGCGGCGTAAAGGCGGTTGAAGCGGAAGCCGAAGCACCGGACCGAGTCTATCGCCATGATGAGGGTGTAGACGCCTTGTTCGCTCTCGCCATCCGCTGTGATGCGGGCGGGCACGTTCCAGACACGATACTCTCCCAGCACGCGCAGAAGGTAAGCCAGCACGCCGATCTTCTGTTTTTTTGCGGCGTCTACCGTGTAGCCCAGCGGGGTGAAAGAGCCCGTCGCCGCGACATAGCCGAAGAATCTGCCGTTGAGCTCGGCGTATTCGTAGAGGCGGATGAATTCGCGGCTGCCTTTCGGGGCGCCCTTTGCCTTGGCGCACTCGTTGAAGGTGCCGAAGCCGTAGTAGATAAGGTCGGTGCCCGAGGCGGCGCAGCGGTTGAGCGCGCGGTTGAACGTGCCGTCTCCGCCGCACGCCACGACGAGGGAGTAGCCTTCGGCGGACCACTCGTCTGCGGGGGAGAGCAGCTCGCGTACGGTGACGGAATAAGCCGCGCCGAACTTGGCAAGGAGCTTTTCCTTGTCTATCTTTGCCGCGCGTCCGCTCATTCGGTTGATGACGATAAGACAATTTTTCATGGCGTCGTGTTCAATATAAGGCAAACAGGCGAGAAACTCAACCTTTTTGCACGGGTCGCGCCCGAGAGGGGCGGACGCTTATTATTATGCGCAATAGCTTCGTTATCGTGCGCGGAAGGGGCGGATCGGATGGATTTCCTCCGAGAAAGAGCGGCCGCGGTGCGGAATTTGCGTCGGGCATTGCAAAAAACGGACGGAGCGTATATTATATAAGGAGAACACCTTCAGGGGGGAGATGCCGATGAACAAGGTGAAAAAGGCGGTCATTCCCGCGGCGGGACACGGCACGAGGTTCCTGCCCGTGACCAAAGCCATGCCCAAGGAGATGCTCGCCGTCATCGACGCGCCCGCCATCCAATATGTGGCAAAAGAGGCGGCGGACAGCGGGGTGGAAGAGATCCTCATCATCATAAACAGGGAAAAGGACGTCATCCGCCGCTACTTCGAGCCCGACGCCGCGACGTGTCCCGCCGAGAGGGAGCTGGCGCAACTGATCGCGCGCGTGAAATTCTCTTTTGCCTATCAGGACGAGGCGACGGGCACGGCGAACGCGGTGCTGCTCGCGCGGGAGTTCACGGGGGACGAGCCGTTTGCCGTGATGTACGGCGACGACGTCATCTTGAACGACGGCGGCGACCCCTGCCTCAAACAGCTTGCGGACGCCTATGCCCGCACGGGCAGGAGCGTCATCGGAGTGCAGGAGCGCGCCCCCGAAGAGGCGGCGAAGTACGCCGTCGTGAAAAAGGGCAGGACGGAAGGACGGCTCACCGAGGTGCTCGACCTTGTGGAAAAGCCCTCGCCCGATAATATGCCGTCCACGTTGAGCAGTCTGGGGAGATACGTGCTAACTCCCGCGATCTACGACGCCATCGCCCGAGCGCCGGAGTTCAGAGGGGAGAAATATCTCACGCACGCCATCGCCATCCTCGCCGGGACGGAAGGCGTGGACGCATATGAGTTCGAGGGGACGAGATACGACCTCGGGGACAAATTCGGCTTTTTGCAAGCCAATGTAGAGATAGGCGCTCGTCGGTTCGGAGAGAGGTTCGAGAGCTACCTCGAGAGCTATCTGAAAAGCCTCCGAAAATAAGAAAAACACAACGCAACGAACAAAAAACAGCCGTTTAACGGCTGTTTTTGTCATATAAAAGCGATGTTTTGAGAAGTCACATCAAAGTGAATAGTGCGTGCGCACGAACAGCTCCACCGCGCGTGCCGCAAACGAGGCAAGGAAGGCGTCTTTGCTTTCCGCCATGATGCGCAGCTTCGGTTCGGTGCCGCTGCCTCGCAGCATAATGCGGCCGTCTTCGCCCAGCATACCCCGCACGGCATCCGCGAAGCGGGCGAGTTCGGCGTCCGCCGCGATGGCGAATTTGTGTTCCGTGACCACCTCCGCATTGCATTGCGGGAAGCGACGGAAGGCGGCGAGAGAAGAGAGTTCGCGCCCGCTCCCGCGCACGACTGCGGCAAGCGCCGCGCCCGCAAGCACGCCGTCGCCCGTGGGCAGAAAGTCGCCGAGGATGACGTGTCCCGATTGTTCCGCGCCTATGGCGTAGCCGTTTTCCAGCATACACCGCGTGACGTTGTGGTCACCTATATCCGTGCGGACGAGGGTTATCCCGCTCTCTTTGAGGGCGGCTTCCGCGCCCATGTTGGTGTGAAGGGTGCCAACCGCTGCGGAGAAGGGGAGAGAGCCTCTTTTCAGCATATCGCGGGCGAGGACGTAGAGTATGCCGTCGCCGTCCACGACGTTCCCCTGCTCATCGCAGGCGATGACGCGGTCGGCGTCGCCGTCGAAGGAGAGCCCGAGATCGGCGTCCTTTGCCCTGACCGCTTCGGCGAGGACTTGGGGGTGCAGCGCACCGCAGCCGTCGTTGATGTGCGCGCCGTCGAGGGAGGCGGATGTGGCATGCACTTCCGCGCCCGCCCTCTCGAACACTTCGGGCGCGATCGCAGAAGCGGCGCCGCAGGCGCAGTCCAGCACGATGCGCAGCCCGGAAAGTCTTCCTGCGCGGACGCATACCGCAGAGATATAGTCCTCTTTCAGGGAGGTAGCGGGGAGGGGAGACCCCCTCCGTTCGGCGTAGTCGAGCCGTCCTCTTGCGAGGTGGCGTTCCACTCTTTCCTCCCCGTCGCGGGGGAGCTTTTCCGCCGTCGGGAGAAAGACTTTCAAGCCGTTGTAGCGGGCGGGATTGTGGGAGGCGGACACCATGACGCCGCCCGCCGCGCCCGATGCGCGGGTGGCAAAAGCCACGCACGGGGTGGTGACGATGCCTAGGTCCGCAACGTCCGCACCCGCCGCCATCGCGCCTTCCGCGACCGCACGGGCAAGATTTTCGCCGCTCGGGCGCGTGTCCCGTCCGATGACGATGTGCCCGCCCTTTGCTGCGGAGCCCAGCGCGTTTCCGAGCAGCATGGCGAGCCCGTCGGTGAGTTCCTCTCCATAGATGCCGCGTATGCCGTCCGTGCCGAAAAATTTGCCGTCCTTTCCGAAATCGAGCATACGGCAGTATATTCCGAGAGCCTCTTCCTTGTGCGGAAAAGCGAAGGGAGGCGAACGCTTCCCGTGCGCGTGTGTGCTCGCGTGAAAGCAAAGCGAGGCTAAATGCGCGGGAAGAAAATTTTTTGAAATTTTTTGCAAAACCTATTGACAACGGGGAGGGAAGTGCTACAATGTTAGCAGTCGGAGCGATAGAGTGCTAACAAACGAGCGAGGCGAGTGCCAAAACCCCTTGCGTAGCAAAAGTCCCGCCCGATAATAACCGAAAGGAGCGTACGATCATGAAGAACTATCCTATCAACTATAACAGAAGCAACAACGTATTCGACTATATCGACAGCGCATTCGACAACCTCTTCCGCCCGCTGTTTTATGACGAGAAGCTGGACGCCATGAAGACGGATATCAGAGAGACAAAGGATTCCTACATCCTCGACGTCGAGATGCCCGGCTTCGAGAAGAGCGAGATCTCCCTCGATGTGGAGAACGGCTATCTCACCATCCGCGCCGAAAAGAGCGAGAAAGAGAGCGAGGACGGCAAGGAGCACCGCTATGTGAGAAAGGAGCGCAGCGTTTCCTGCCAGCGCAGCTACTATATCGGCGACACCGAAGAGGACGCCATCAAGGCGAAGTACGACAAGGGCGTGCTGACCGTCACTCTGCCCAAGAAGGAAGAGAAGAAGCCCGAGCCCAAGAAGAACATCGCCATCGAATAAGACCTCATCCCCAAAAGGGATCCTCCCTTTTATCCCCCTTACGAAGACGGACAGTGCGTTTGCACTGTCCGTTTTTTTTGTGCGGTTGTTTGAAGGAGCGCGAATAGGAAGGAAGAGCTCGGAAACGCGCCGATTGGTAAAAACAAGGGGTTTATAGGAGCATATCGACGCGGTCAGATCGCGATAGTGTCGGATACGGCGACAAACGAGCCGTCTTTCACCGCAGCGAGCGCGATCAGGGTGCCCTCGGGAAGGGTAGTGCCGATGTCGCCTAGGGACAAGGACGTCTCCGAGGTCTCCGCCACGATAAGACCGTTTGCGATGACGGCAAACGTGCAGCCTTCCGGGAGCCCTTCCGTCTTCCACGAGAGCACGCCGCCTTCTGCGGACAGATCGAATACGGAGGGCGCGGGGAAGGCGAAGGAGAACGCGTGCGCATCCGAGACGGAAGACTGTCTGCCTTCCGCCTCGCAGGTGACGGTGAGGGTGAAATCGCCGCCGAAGAGAGCGACGGCTCCGTCCGCGTCCAAGATGACGGAAAGAGAGGTGTCCGAAAGCTCGGCGTCAAAGGGAAGACACAGCTCTTCCGAAGCAAAGACTTCGCCACGGGCGTCGGCGGACAACGAGAGCGTCCTTTCGCCGTCGGACAGGGTCAGGGTGATGCGCTCCGAAAGAGGATCCGCCGCAAAGGCGATGCGCGCAGAGCCGTCGGGCGCGTAGTAGGAGAAGAAGGAGCCTGCGGCGGAAAGAGGTTCGGGAGGCTCCGGTTCCTCTTCGTCGGGCTCATCGGGGACGTCGGGAACATCGGGGACGTCGGGAACATCGGGAACATCGGGTACGTCCGGCTCATCGGGGATGTCGGGATCGTCGGGGTCGCTCTCGTCCGCGGGAGAAGCGAGGATGTGCAGATCGTTCACATCGCCGCGCACGGTGTGGGAGTCGGGCGAAAAGGCGAAGCCTTCCTTTTCAAACGCCACGATGCTGCCGTAGTCGGGGCAGAGGACGGAGAACACGCCGTTTTCGTCCGTGCTGCCCGCAGGTTCCGCGTCGATGAGCACGGTCACACCCGCGAGAGGCTCGCCGTCCGCAGTAACGATGCCCGAGACGGAGTAGCCGCTCTCGGGCGGCGCGGGCATATCTTCGCCGCACGCGGCAAGACAGCACGCAGAGAAAAGAAGGATCGCGACAAGAAGAAAGAGGGGCAGTCTTTTCATGAGGCAAGCCCTCCTTCCCGCACCGAAAAACTCTTGCGGCACACGCCGCTTTCCCCTCCCTGCGAGAGGGCGTATACTTCCAAGATATACTCTTCGTCGCCCGTTACGGCGTCGGTCAGCTCGACGAAATTGCTCGCCGTTTCTTCGGATACCAGCACTTTATCGCCCGATATGAGCTTATAAACATAGCATTCGGGAGTTTCTCCCGCAGACGGCGTCCAACTTGCGAAGATCTTCCCGCCCGTTTCGGAGACTATGACGTCATAGGGCGGCAGGGGAGGAGCCGTAAAGAAGAAGACGAAAGAAGAGGGGCTGCTGTCCGCGTTGAACTCATCGCCGAGAGCGGTGACGGTCACGGTGTATTCTCCCGTCAGCGCGAGGATGGTGCCGAGGGGAAACGCGGGGTCGGAGACGGCGCCGAAGTCGATGCCGTTCACCGTGACGGAGTAGGAAGACGCGCCGCTCGTTTGCTGCCAAGTGAGGATGTCGCCGTCAAAGGAAAAGCCCGTCGGTGCGGGCAGGGTGACGCGGTGAGCGTAGGTAAGGGATGCGGATGCGACCCGCTCTCCGTTCACGACGGCGTAAACGGTTACGGTGTACTCGCCGCCCACATCGAAGAGCGCGGTGAAGGGCGCAAACGTCGCGCTCCCCGGGAACTCCGCGTCCGTCGCCGTGCCCGAGGGGTGCGTCACCTCAACGATGTAGGAGGTGGCTCCGGGATATGCCTGCCACACGACGGCGTCGTCCTCCGCGTGCACGGAGAAACTTTGCGCGAAGGCGTGTCCTCCGGCGGGCAGAAGAGCTGCCGAAAGCAGGAGGATTAGGGCGAGCAGCGCGCAGGGGATGAGTGTTTGCGGTCGGGACGTTTTCACGTCTACAAAATAAGACAAAATCCGACAAAAGTCAATGCTAACGAAAGTGCGCCCTTCCCGCCGCCCGCCGTAGAGGGCGGAGAGCGGTTTTTTGAGTGTCATCGCGGAGGGGTGCGGGGGATGATCTCCCGCGCGTTTCGGGCGTCACACGGACGCACACGCGCATGTGGGTAAAAAACGCTTGCTTTGCGCGCGTGCGTGTGATATAATATTTTAAAATATTCATTTAATATGTTTATTGACACTAACAATATTCACCGTAAGGAGGAAGCATGGAAGAAGTCAAACACAGCTACAACGCGACCGACATCCAAGTGCTCGAGGGGCTCGATCCCGTAAGGAAGCGCCCGGGCATGTATATCGGTTCGACGGACACGAGAGGTCTTCATCATCTCGTGACCGAGGTCGTTGACAACTCCATCGACGAGGCGCTGGCGGGTTATTGCACGCACATCTCGGTCGAAATCCTGTCCGACGGCGCGGTGCGCGTCACGGACAACGGGCGAGGCATTCCCGTCGGAGTGATAGAAAAAGAGGGCAAGTCGGCTGTCGAAGTCGTGCTCACCAAGCTGCACGCGGGCGGCAAGTTCGGCAGCGGCGGCTACAAGATCTCGGGCGGTCTGCACGGCGTGGGCGTGTCCTGCGTCAACGCGCTCTCCGAGTGGCTGGTGGCAGAGGTCCGTCAGGGCGGCAAGCTTTACCGCATCCGTTTCAACCGCGGCGTTGCGGAGAGGCCGCTTTCCGTCGTGGGCGAGGCGCAGGATACGGGCACGACCATCACCTTCTATCCCGACAGCGACATCTTCGAGACGCTGGATTTCAACTACGACACCATGAAGTCCCGCCTTCGCGAGCTCGCCTATCTCAACAAAGGTCTCACCATCGAGATCGCGGACGAGCGCGTCGAGCCCGCCCGTCACGAGACGTTCTGCTATGAAGGCGGCATAGTCTCCTTTGTGGAGAGCCTCAACCGCAACAAGGAGACCATCTTCGAAAACGTGGTCTACTTCGACGCGCAGTACGTTGACAGCGAGATCGAGGTGGCGATGCAGTACAACGATTCCTACACCGACACCATCCTCGCCTTTGCCAACAACATCAACACCGAAGAGGGCGGCACGCACCTCGACGGCTTCAAGGCAGCCATCACCAAGGTCATCAACGACTACGGCAAGAAGGCGGGCATCCTGAAAGAGGCGGACAAGCTCTCCGGCGAGGACGTCCGCGAAGGGCTCACCGCCGTCATCTCGGTCAAACTCGCGGAGCCCCAGTTCGAGGGTCAGACCAAGACCAAGCTCGGCAACAGCAGCATGAGAGCCGCCGTCGCGAAGAGCGTGAGCGAGGGTCTGGGCACTTATCTTGAGGAACATCCCCGTGAGGCGAAGGAGCTGGTGCTCAAGACCATCACCGCCCAGCGCGCCCGCGAAGCGGCAAGGGCGGCGAGAGAGACCGCAAGGCGCAAGTCCGCGCTCGAAAGCACTACGCTTCCCGGCAAACTTGCGGACTGCACGGATAAGGATCCCCGCGTGTGCGAGATATACCTCGTCGAGGGCGATTCCGCAGGCGGCAGCGCCAAGCAGGGCAGAGACCGCAGGTTCCAAGCCATACTTCCCCTCCGCGGCAAGATCCTGAACGTGGAAAAGGCGAGGCTGCACAAGGTGCTGGAAAACGAAGAGATAAAGGCGATGATCACCGCGTTCGGATGCGGCATCAACGCCGATTACGACGAGAGCAAGCTGCGCTACGACCGCATCATCTGCATGACGGACGCGGACGTTGACGGCTCGCACATCCGCATATTGATGCTCACCTTCTTCTTCCGCTTCATGCGTCCTCTCATCGAAAACGGGCACGTCTACATCGCGCAGCCCCCGCTCTATAAGCTCGCCAGAGGCAAGCAGGAGTGGTATTTCTACGACGACGAAGCGCTGAACGCCTTCTATGAGGAAAACGGCAGGAAGGGTTACGATCTGCAACGCTACAAAGGTCTCGGCGAGATGAACCCCGAGCAGCTTTGGGAGACCACGATGGACCCCAAGAGCCGCACTCTCCTTCGCGTGACCATGGAGGACGCCATCTCGGCGGACGAGATGTTCTCCGTCCTCATGGGCGAGCAGCCCGAACTCAGGCGCGCCTTCATCGAAGAGAACGCCAAACTCGTCGAAGAGCTCGACGTCTGATGAGGAGGATCTATGAGCAAGGACAATCTTAAAGACAAGGAATATCTCGAACATCTTGCCGACAGCAAGATCGTCAACGTCGAGGTGGAGAACGAGCTCAAAAAGTCCTTCATCTCCTACGCCATGGCGGTCAACGTCTCCCGCGCCATCCCCGACGTCAGAGACGGCTTGAAACCCGTGCACAGGCGCATCCTTTACGCGATGAGCGAGCTTAACCTCACTCCCGACAAGCCCTACCGCAAGAGCGCGATGGTGGTCGGCGAGGTGCTGGGCAAATACCATCCCCACGGCGACAGCTCCGTGTACGACGCGATGGTGCGTCTCGCGCAGGACTTCTCCATCCGCTGTCCCCTCGTGGACGGTCACGGCAACTTCGGCTCGGTGGACGGCGATCCGCCCGCCGCGTACCGTTACACCGAGGCGCGTCTTTCCAAGATCGCGCTCGAAATGATCCGCGACATCGACAAGCGCACGGTGGACTTTTATCCCAACTTCGACGACACGCGCGAACAGCCCGTGGTGCTGCCTTCCCGTTTCCCGAACCTTTTGGTCAACGGCTCGGACGGCATCGCGGTGGGCATGGCGACGTCCATACCTCCGCACAACCTCGGCGAAGTCATCGACGCGGTGGTCGCACTCATGCGCGATCCCGAGCTCACGGTGGACGACCTTATGGAGTTCATCCCCGCGCCCGACTATCCGACTGCGGGTCTCGTGCTCGGTAGGGCGGCGATCCGTCAGGCGTACCGCACGGGCAGGGGAGCGGCGGTCATCCGTTCCCGCACCGAGATAGAGGAGCTCCCCGGCGGCAAGAGCCGCATCATCGTCACCGAGCTTCCCTATCAGGTCAACAAGGCGAAGCTCATCGAGAACATTGCCGATCAGGTCAAGGACAAGCGCATAGAGGGCATCTCGGACATCAGCGAAGAGACCGACCGCACCGGTATGCGCATCGTCATCGACGTCAAGAAGGATCACAATCCCCAAGTGGTGCTCAACACGCTGTTCAAGCAGACGAGCATGCAGGTGAACAATTCCATCATCCTGCTCGCCCTCGTGGACGGCGTGCCCCGCATCCTCAACCTCAAGCAGATCCTTGAGTATTACATCGCGCATCAGGAGGACGTCATCGTCCGCCGCACCAAGTTCGACCTCGAGAAAGCGGAGGAAAGAGAGCATATCCTGAACGGTCTCGTCATCGCCCTCGCCAACATCGACGAGGTGGTCGAGCTCCTGAAAAAGAGCGCCGATCGTCAGGACGCCATAGACAAATTGACGGAGCGTTTCCTGCTCAGCGAGAAACAGGCCGTCGCCATCCTCGAGATGCGCTTGCAGCGCCTCACGGGGCTCGAGGTGGAGAAGCTCAACGAGGAGCTCGCCGAAAAGCGCGCCGAGATCGAGGAATACAAGCGTATCCTCGGCTCCGAAGAGGCGGTCAAGGAGCTCATCATCAAGGAGATCACCGAGATCAAGGAGCGCTACGCCACCCCGAGACGTTCGGAGCTCAGCTACGACTACTCCGAGATCAACATCGCCGACCTCATCGACAAGGAAGACATCGCCGTTTCCATGACCCACGGCGGCTACATCAAGCGTATCCCCGTGTCCGAATATCGTTCCCAGCGCAGAGGCGGCATGGGCGTCACCGCGCATAAGGCGAAGGACGACGACTTCGTCGAGCATATCTTTGTCAGCAACACGCACCAGGACATGCTCTTCTTCACCAACCTCGGCAAGGTGTACACCATGATGGGCTACGAGATCCCCGAGGCGAGCAAGACCTCCCGCGGACGCGCTCTCGTCAACCTTTTGCAGCTCTCGCCCGGCGAGAAGGTGCAGACGGTGCTCCCCCTCCCCGAGGACAGAGAGGGCAAGTTCCTGATGCTCGCCACCAAACGCGGGCTCATCAAGAAGACCCCGCTTGAAGAATTCGCTTCCATCAAGCGCAACGGCAAGATCGCCATCAAGTTCATGGAAGAGGACGAGCTCATCGAAGCGGTGCTGACCTCGGGCTCCGACCAGCTCATCATGGCGTCCAGCGAGGGCTATTGCATCCGCTTCAATGAGACGGACGTCCGCCCCACGGGCAGGACGGCAATGGGCGTCAAGAGTATGCGCATCCCCGAGGGCGCGTATATGGTGGACCTCGCCGTCGTCACCGAGGGCTGCGAGATCCTCACCATCACCACCCACGGCTACGGCAAGCGCAGCAGCGTGGATGACTACCCCCTGCAGGGCAGAGCGGGCAAGGGCGTCAAGGCGGGCGTCTTCAACGACAAGACGGGCGACCTCGCGGGGCTCAAAGTCATCCCAGCCGACATGGACGTCATGATGATCACCGACGGCGGCATCATCATCCGCGTGCAGGCGGACGAGATCTCCAAGATAGGCAGAGCGACGCAGGGCGTGCGCATCATGAAACTCAAAGGCGAAGAGACCAAGGTGGTCGGCATCGCTCTCACACCCCATGAGGACGAGGAACCCGAGAGTGCGGAAGACACCGCGGCAGAAGCTCAAGAAGACACCTCCGCACCCGATGCGGACACCGCAGCAGAAGGCGTCCCCGCAGGCGAGGAGGCTGCTCCCGCAGAGCCCTCTCCCGAGGAATAAGCGGCTCCGCGCGGCAGCCTGCGCGGACCCGCGCAAACGCCAAAACAACGAGTTTATCACACAAAAACGCACGTTAAACCGTGCGTTTTTGTCATTTTAAGGGATAAAACAAACCGCATCAAAAAGCGACAAAACCCCGCCCGCAGATGGCAGCGACGCCGCCTCGGAAGGCGGGGGTGCTCAAACGTGGAATTGAGTGCGCGTCTCGCGTGGAATGTTGCTCCCCCTCCTCCCCTTCGGGACTCCTCCCCCACTCGAAATATAGTTCGCTCCTCCTAAAATGCGGGACTAACTTTTTCATAAAGGCGCAACCGCGCCTTTATGAAAACACCTCTTGAAAAAAGTTTGAGTCTCGCACTCACTTATTCAAGCGGCGAACAGTATAAACTGAACGTCGCTCGTGGGGCGAGGAGGGCGACTCGACGCGCACAGCGCCCGTGTCTGCTTAATTATCCGTCTAGCTTGCGAGGTCGCGGGGCGCGCCGCGACTTGCAAGAGCGGGCGCAAATGCCCGCTGTGCAAGTTTGGCTGAGCGGCGCGTGAAACCGTCTTCGAAAGAGTGTGCGTCGTGTTCAAGGATGTCGGGTCGAGCTATTCGTCGGTTTCGATTATCGCGCAAACGCTTGTTTATTGTGCAAAATCGCACAATAAACCACGCATTGCGCGGTTTTGCAAAAACGGGGCGCGGGGTGAGTGCGGGCGGTTTTCGGGAGGGGTGCGGGGGAGTTTCGCGGCGGGGATGAAATGATTGTGAAAGGGCGGAAAGGGGGTGCGGTGTCGGGTTTTCCGCGCGCGTATGCGGTTAATTTTGACGCGCGCGGCTTAAAAAGATTAAATTATCATTAAATGAGGAAAATACGGCTTGTCATATGCGCCCGCGTGTGATAATATAAAACAGCCGAGCAGTTTTCTCGGCAGCGTTCGTCCGAAAGGACACAACCGGGGGATAGGAATGAGAAAACTTTTTGTAGGAATTTTTGCAATTGCTTTGATTGCGGTTTCTCTTTTCGCTTTTGTCGCATGTGACGAAGAGTCGCCGAAGAACACCGAAACGGCGGATGTCGAAGAAGCTTGGTTTGCGAACACAGAGTGGCTTCAGAGCATCGGTGCAATGACGATAACACAAGAGACGAGCACCGGGACGCTGACTTTCCTCGACGAGACGCATTGGAATGTCGTTGTGGGCGGCGGCGCCGGGAATATGAGCAAAAACAAAATGTGGTGCTACGGTCTCTACTGGTTCGAGGGCGAAGAGGGCGGCAAAAACGGCGTGCCCGGTATCGATCCTCTGCACATCCTGCTGTTTGATTATGACGCTTACGTCGAAGAAACGGGCGATGTCGGCACGGATGTATACGATACCTATGACCCGTCAAGTGCCGCATTGGTGGATCCGGATGATTTCTACAGCACGCTCGACAAAAATGTCGAGGCGGTCATCCTTCCCGACGAGAACGGGGTGTATACGGTGCAAGTGCGCGGAGTCGGCGGATTCGGTCTCATCGGAGCGGGAGATCTTCCGGACGCGACGATGATCTATTCCTTCCGTCCTCCGCAGGACGGGACGCTGGGGCTTGAGCCCGGCGCGACGGCGCCTCTGCCTCCCGCAGGCACAAAGGATGTCGGTCCGATCGTCGGCATCTCGATCGGCGTCATCGCGGGCATTGCGATCATCGTGACCGTGACGGTGGTGCTCGTCAAGAAGAACAAGAAAAAGAAAGCAGCCGCGGCTGCCGCGGAGAGCGAAGCGGGGGAAACTTTCCCCGGCGACGACTCCGAGGCATAAGCGGAGGAATAGCGCCGAAAAGGGCAGGGCGCGAAGAAAGGGGAATGCGGGTTTTTCCGCAGAACCGGTATCAACGGGGAGGACAGGCAGGAGCCGTGTCCTCCGCTGAGGTAAAAAAGGAGACATGATATGGACAAGCGCAGCAAGAACAAAGTCAAACTTTTCCGTACGTTGAAAGTTGTCTTTTATGCTCTGGGTCTGCCTCTCTTCACGTTCGCGGTCATCATCACCGCGGCCACCGAGTATGTCGGCGAATTCGCCTACAACGGTCTTGCCGCGACGGAGCAGTTCGCGAGCATGAAGGTGCTGTTCAACGGCACGGCGCTTTACGGCGTCTGGATCGCGGCGGGCATATGGCTTCTCATCGCCATCCTGCACATCATCATGACCAAGACGGTCAAGAACAGACGGGCGCGCACTCTGCTTGTGGGCATTGTGACGCTCGTTGTCATGATCGTCCCCGTGGTGATCATGGATCTGGTGATCCCCATCCGCCTCGACGCCATCGCGGCGGATCTGCCCGAAGGAGTGACCATCGCAAGCTATGCGGACGAGAAGGGCCACTTCTATACGAGGACGAGCGCCAGCTGGACGCCGAGCGGCAAGTATGAGAGCAACAACTACTACTTCATAACGGATGTGGAGAACTTCCTCAAGACCTACAACATCGGTCTCGGCGGCGGCACCAAGAGCGGGACGGCGAACAATACGTCCAACGATCCCGTGCGGCTGGGCGAGCTGTACATCGACGGCGAGGGCGCCGTGTTCGAGAACGAGCCCTTCGCGAACAAGGTCGTTGAGGCGGATTCCACCATCACCGCCACCGATCCCGAGACGGGCGTGACTGCAACGGCGAAGATCTCTTCCAATGCAAACGGCGAGCTCGTCGTCAACGGCAAGACCTTCCCGGGCTATTACCTCGGCTCCACCAACGGCGTGTGGTATCGCACCTCGGCGGCAGCGGAGATGAAGGACGGCGTCTACGGCTATGCCTCCTACAACTCCAACGGTCTGCTCTCCGACGGCTATGTCTACGGCATAGACGTGGCACTCGAGATCCTCGAAGACTACTACTACTCCCAGAAGAAAATGACCGAGCTCTCCAACGCGGCGCTGCTCGGTGAGTACGGTGATAATGCGACTCTGCCCTCCGACGACCAGATCAGACAGGCGGCGCAGGAAGCCCTCGAAGCCTATTACGGCACGGGCGGCAAGGCGAGCGACTACGAGAAGTGGCTGTACGGCAGAAGCGTGGACATCGGCGCGAACTTCTCCCTCACGCAGGACGAGCTCAAGCAGGTGCTCAATGCGCTGGGTGTCGGACTCACCGGTGCGCTGGAAGGCGTTCTGAATACGGTCTTGGGGTTTGTCGGCAAACCGAACGAGGATGGTGTCTATGAGATCGCGGCGGGGAATGTGACCATCAGCATCAGCGTCGGACCCACGGAATTCTCCGACGGCGAGAATGTGCTGACCATCGCCATCTCCGGCATCGGCGGCTCCACCGAGAAGTACGAGCTCGGGCTCGACTCCCGTCTGATCGGCGGACTCAGCGATCTGCTGAATGGTCTCATCACCGGCTCGACGAGCGCGGAACTTGCAAAATATAAAGACCTCGGCGACAAAGCCGTCGCGCAGCTCGTCTATGACGTTCTCAACGGCGGCGGCTCCGGCACCATCGGCACCGTCGGCACCGTCTTCGGCATCGTCAGCGGCCTCATCAGCATTATCGGCGACATCACCGACCTCATCACCATTGAGACGGACGGCAACGGCAACGTGACCACCACCACCGAGGATATGCTCTACGGTCTCATCACCAACCTGCTCTCCGCGCTCTATTGGTATTCCGACAGCGAGATCAAGCCCGCCTATGACTTCTATGTGGAAGGTCTTGCAAGCCTCGGCCTCGACGTGACCGACGAAGAGGACGCCTTGGCGCAGGCTGCGAAGGAATATGCCGAGCAGCTGGCGAGCTATGACAGGGCGGTGTACGAAGGCGGTATGCACGGCTATATGATCGGCTCCGTGCTCATCCCCGGCAGCTCCCTCATCGCGGGCGACACCCTCGGCAACGGAAGCTATTCCGCGACGGTGCCCGCAAGCTACGAAGAAGTGATGCTCTTCAGGACGGAGCTCTCTTACAAGAGATGGCTCTATCCTCTCCTCGGAGTGAGAGAGTGCCTCGTGTGCTTCATGCCCTTCGTGATGCTGTTCATCCTCCTCTCCGGTGCCGCAGCCGAGAAGGAGATGCTGTATGCCACGGGCATCGAGAGCGCGAAATCCAAAAAGAACAAGAAAGACAAGGATGCGGATGCCGCAGATGACGGCGCCGCAGACGCGGCAGTGACGGAGGATGTTGTCCTTGAGGAGGGCACCGAGCCACTTGCCGCAGCAGAAAACGACAAGGAGGTGCTGTGAAATGAAAAACGCGAAAATAGCAGATAAGAAAGTCGCCGGCAAGATCACCGGTCTCACAGTCCTCGAAGCGCTCTTCTATGTGTTGAGCCTGCCCCTCATCGTCATCCTGACGGCAGTGTTCTGCGTCAAGACGTACCAGCTGGTGCCGTACTATTCCTTCTGGCCCTTCGTCGGCGTCATCCTCGCAGGCGTGCTCTGCCTCGTCTTCATCATCGTCGTCATGTGCATCTCTTTGAGGAAGAAGAGCAAGCGCTCCATCCTCATGCAGACGGTGTCCATCATGGTGGCGGCGCTCATGTTGACCTCCTTCATCGCGGTCATGCTCGACGTCGTGCTGCCCGACATCCTCGCACAGATGACGTCCAACACCCTCTTCTATGAGGATCTGACCAATGAGACGCTCGCGTCCGAGCAGGCGG
Source organism: uncultured Clostridia bacterium (assembly GCA_944372795.1). Taxonomy (GTDB): domain Bacteria; phylum Bacillota; class Clostridia; order Christensenellales; family CAG-917; genus Limadaptatus. The sequence goes on from CALWAF010000007.1 coordinate 34,663, forward strand.
AGTTCAACGCCCAGCTCGACCGCAAGTTCATCTTGCTCAATCTGCTCAACGGCAATTATTCTCCGGAATTTGCCTATGACAACCTCGTGGACGATCCCGACGTGCGCACCAATGCTTACAGCATCGCAGAGTCCATCGACGCCTATCGCGGCTATGCGGATGTCGACGTGCGTTCCGAGAGATATCTTGCAAACTTCATCAACGTCGAGAGCAAACCTTATTACGACGAACTGTTCTACTTCATCTATGACGAATATCTGATGACGGACTCCGAGTTCGCGCTGATGGTCATCACGGCGAGCGAGACAGGCATGTGGCCAACCACCAAGCGCATCGACGGCATAGGCTACACCAAGAGGCACGCCATGTGCCACGCCATCGCAGAGGTCATCTATCCCACGTTCAAGGAGCTCGTCAAAGAGGGTATGAGCAATCCGAGGATAGCGGAACTCTATGAGAACAACTACGCCAGCCTCAAGAACGACGGCTATCTCACCTACGACGACAGCATGATCCTTTATGCGACGTCCGGCAGGATGACCGTCCCCGTCGTCATCCGTCTCCTGCTCGATCAGGGTTACACCTACACCGACGGCAAGCAGGCTTACATCGAGAACGGCGAAGTGGTCGAGCCCGAAGGATCCTTCTTCCTCGAGCTGTACAGACCCGATGACGTGGACGCCATCCTTGCGGCGGCGGAAGCCGATCCCACCGTGCTCGAGTGGAACAACGCAAAGACCAAGGCAGTGCTCAAGAAGACCGTTGACGGCGTGGCTTACGGCGTAGGCGCAGTCGTCATCCCCGTGCTGGGTGAGGACGGCACTCCCTCGGGCGGCGGCTATATGCGCGGACCCAGACAGTGGAGCATCCTCGACATGGACGGCAAGAACATGGACGTTGCGGCTCTCGGCGACGTGGTGGTCAACCTCGGCAGCCTGTTGGGCGGAATTGATCTTGGCGCTGCTGGTCCCATAATTGAAGGCGCACTGCCGCCGCAGACCTTGGACAGCCTCTTCCAGCAGCTCAACGGCATTCTGGCGTTGGTAAATCTGGGTGAAATCTCTCCGCTGGTCGATAAGTTGCTGCAAGCGGTGACCGACGTCATCATGGAAGCCACCGGCGGTGCGGGGCTCTATCTCAACCTCGGATTCAACGACGACGGCAACCTCGAGATATCCATCGCGCCCACCAACGTGGAAGTCGGCATGTTCGGCTATCAGTATATGACGTGGATGGAGTCCAACAACCTGCTCTTCGCGGTGATGAGTGTCATGTCTTTGCGTGAATGGCTGTACATCTTCGGCGCCGTGTCCGTGCTGCTCGCGTTTGCCGCAGGCATGTGCCGTGAGATCAAGAAGCGCATCAGGGACGACTACGAAAACAAGCTCGAGGCAGAGGCCGCGGGCGGCGAGGGCGCCGACGTGACGGACGGCGCGGAGGACGGCGACGATTCCTTCTCCGCAGACGCTTCCGCTCCCGAGGAAGGTGCCTCCGCCACGGAAGATCTCTTCGATGTACAAGGAGAGGACACCTCTCCCACATGGGACACGAAGTGACCACCCGAACATGATGAAGGGACTTGCATTGCAAGTCCCTTTTTCATTGGCGCACGTTTTGCGCGGCGTCCGCTGCGGCACGCCGCGCCATCCCGCGCGGGTGCGGCCGCAGGCGTGAAAAATCGCGAAAAATTTTGGAGCCAGCACTTGCAATCACGCGCGCGTGTGATATAATGGAAAAAATTTAGGAGAAAGAGATGCTCGAATTCAAGGACGCCGTTTACTACACGACCGAAGGGTTTCGCAAAGGAACGATCACCGTTTCGGACGGCAGGGTGTCCCTCTCTCCCTCCGTCGGCGTCATCGGACCCGACGCCAACGATAAAGTCATTCTTCCCGGTCTTGCCGATGTACACGTTCATCTGCGGGAGCCGGGTTTTTCTTATAAGGAGAGCATTGCGACGGGAAGCGAGAGCGGCGCGAGAGCGGGCTATACGGCGCTGCTCGCCATGCCCAATCTCGATCCCGTCCCCGACAGCGTCGAGCACCTCGGCGCGGAACTTGACGCCATTGCGCTGACGGCGGTGACGGGAGTCTTCCCTTACGCCGCGCTCACGGTGGGTGAGAAGGGGAAGGAACTCTCCGACATCGAGGGACTCGCTCCCCGCGTCATCGGGTTTTCCGACGACGGCAAAGGGGTGCAGAACGAGGCTCTCATGCGGGAGGCGATGCGCCGCGTGAAAGCGTGCGGGAAGGTGATCGCCGCCCATTGCGAGGCGGAGGAGCTGCTGCGCGGAGGCTACATCCACGACGGCGCTTACGCGCGCGCACACGGACATAAAGGGATATGCTCCGAGAGCGAGTGGAGGATGGTGGAGCGCGACGTGCGTCTCGCGGAGGAAACGGGAGCCGCCTATCACGTCTGCCACGTGTCCGCAAAGGAGAGCGTGGACATCGTCAGGCGGGCAAAGGCGCGCGGCGTGGACGTCACGTGCGAGACTGCACCCCATTACCTCGTGCTCACAGAGGACGACCTTAAAGAGGACGGCAGGTTCAAGATGAATCCGCCCCTGCGTACGGCGGAGGACAGAGAAGCTCTCATAGAGGGGCTCCGCGACGGCACGGTGGATATGATCGCCACCGACCACGCGCCCCACACCGACGAAGAGAAGGGGAGAGGGCTCCGGGACAGTCTCATGGGCGTCATCGGGCTGGAATTCGCCTTCCCGGTGCTTTACACCGAGCTCGTTCTGACGGGCAGGATCACCTTGCACAGGCTGGCGGAGGCGATGTCCACCGCTCCCGCAAAGAGGTTCGGGCTGCGCGGCGGGGATATAAGAGACGGCGCGCCCGCCGATCTTGCCGTCATCGACCTCGGACGCGAGTGGACGGTGCGGGGGAGAGAGAGCGCCTCGATGGGCAACTTTACACCCTTCGAGGGCAGAAGAGTCAAAGGAAAAAACATTATGACCATATTAAACGGAGAAATCATATGGAAAGAGTGAAAAGGAAACTCGTGCTTGAAAACGGCGACGTCTACGTCGGCTACGGGTTCGGCGCAAGCTCCGATGCCATAGGGGAGATCGTGTTCAACACCTCCATGGCGGGCTATCAGGAGATCATCTCCGACCCGAGCTACACCGATCAGATCATCGTGATGTCCTATCCCATCATCGGCAACTACGGCATCACGGACGAGGACTACGAGAGCAAGAATCTGCTGCTCAAAGCGATGGTGGTGCGCGACTACAACGACGCGCCCTCCAACTTCCGCTACACCAAGACGCTCTCGGAGCTGCTGGAAGAGAGCGGCGTGCCCGGCATTCAGGGCATAGACACCCGCAAGCTGGTGCGCACCATACGCGATAAAGGCTCGATGAAGGCGTGCCTCACCGATGAGAGCGTGCCCGACGAAGAGGTGATGAAGAGGCTTGCGGAATACAGCTATCCCACCGATCAGGTCTCCCGCGCGGGTTGCAAGAAGAGATGGTACAGCAGGACCCCCAATCACCGCTACAACGTCGTGGCAGTGGACTGCGGCATCAAGAATCAGATGGTGCGCAACCTCAACAACAAAGGGTGCAACGTCATCGTCGTGCCGCACACCATAAGCGCGGAGGACGTCCTCGCGCTGAAGCCCGACGGCGTCTTTTTGAGCAACGGTCCCGGGGATCCCGTCAACGTCCCCGAGGTGGTGGAGCTGGTCAAAGCGCTCAAAGGCAAGGTGCCCATGATGGGCGTGTGTATGGGTCATCAGCTCATCGCGCTCGCCTACGGCGCGAAGACCTACAAGCTGAAGTTCGGTCACCGCGGAGGCAATCATCCCATCCTCGATACCACGACGGGATTCATCGAGATCACGGCGCAGAACCACAGCTATGCCGTGGACGAGAAGTCCCTCGAGGGCACCGGGCTCGAGGTCACGCACATCAACCTGCTGGACAAGACGGTGGAGGGCGTGGAGGACAAGCGCAACAAGGTGTTCTCGGTGCAGTTCCATCCCGAGAGCGCTCCCGGCCCCTGCGACAGCATAAGGCTGTTCGACAAATTCATCCTGAACATCGAGGAGTGGAAGAAAAATGCCTAAAAGAACGGATATAAAGAAAGTGTTGGTCATAGGCTCCGGTCCCATCGTCATCGGACAGGCGGCGGAGTTCGACTACGCGGGCACGCAGGCGTGCATCGCGCTCAAAGAAGAAGGCTACGAGGTGGTGCTTGCCAACTCCAACCCCGCCACGATCATGACGGATAAGATGATGGCGGACAAGATATACATGGAGCCTCTCACCCTCGAATATGTGGCGAGGATCATCCGCTACGAGCGTCCCGACGCCATCGTCCCCGCCCTCGGCGGACAGACGGGACTCAACCTCGCGATGAAACTCGCGCACAGCGGTGTTTTGGACGAATGCAACGTTAAACTGCTCGGAACGTCGCTTGAAAGCATCGAAATGGCGGAAGACCGCGAAAAGTTCAAAGAGATGTGCATGCGCATCGGCGAGCCCGTCATTCCTTCGCAGATCACTTACAGCATAGAGGAGGCGAAGGAAGCGGCGCACAACATCGGCTATCCCGTGGTGCTGCGTCCCGCGTTCACGCTGGGCGGCACGGGCGGCGGTTTTGCAGAAAACGAGGAGGAGCTTTGCGAGATAATGAAGAACGCCTTGCAACTCTCTCCCGTGGGTCAGGTGCTGGTGGAGAAGAGCGTCAAGGGCTTCAAGGAGATAGAGTTCGAGGTCATGCGCGACGCCAACGATACCGCGGTCGCGATATGCAGCATGGAGAACCTCGATCCCGTCGGCGTCCACACGGGCGACAGCATCGTCGTGGCTCCCGCGCAGACCCTCACCAACAAGGAAGTGCAGATGCTGCGCAACAGCGCGCTCAAGATCATCCGCGAGCTCAAGATAGAGGGTGGGTGCAACGTGCAGTTCGCGCTCGATCCTCACTCTTTCAGATATTACCTCATCGAGGTCAACCCCCGCGTGTCGCGCTCGTCCGCCCTCGCATCCAAAGCGAGCGGCTATCCCATCGCACGCGTCACGGCGAAGGTGGCTCTCGGGATGCACCTCGACGAGATCATGCTCGCCAACACCCCCGCCTCGTTCGAGCCCGCGCTCGACTACATCGTCACCAAGGTGGCGCGCTTCCCCTTCGACAAATTCGACACCGCGTCCAATAAGCTGGGTACGCAGATGAAAGCGACGGGCGAGGTCATGAGCATAGGCAGGACGTTTGAGGAAAGTCTGCTCAAAGCCCTCCGCTCGCTGGAGATCGGCGCGATACACATCTGGATCCCCAAGTTCGACACATGGACGAGGCAGGAGCTTTACGACTACATCAAGGACTGCACCGACGACAGGCTGTTCGCGATAGCGGAGCTGTTCGAGCGCGGCGGCGACATCGGTCTCATCGCGTCCAGCACCAAGATAGACATGTTCTTCCTCGAGAAGATCCGCGAGATCGTGGAATTCGAGACCGTCGTCAAGACAAATCCCTTCGACACCGCGGTCTTCAAGGAAGCGAAGCGCCGCGGCTTCTCGGACAAGTATCTCGCAAAAGTGTGGAAGTCCACCGAGGAAGAGATATTCCTGAAGCGCCGCGAGCTCGGCATCATGCCCGTGTATAAGATGATCGACACATGCGCGGGCGAGTTCGAGAGCTATGTGCCTTATTTCTACTCCACCTACGAGGAGGAGCAGGAGAGCGCGGTCAGCGACCGCAAGAAGATCATCGTGCTCGGCTCCGGTCCCATCAGGATAGGGCAGGGCATCGAGTTCGATTATTCCACCGTCCACGCCATCTGGACCATACGCGAGGCGGGGTATGAGGCGATCATCATCAACAACAACCCCGAGACGGTGTCCACGGACTACACCACCTCCGACAAGCTCTACTTCGAGCCCCTCACCGTCGAAGACGTGATGAACGTCATCGAGCTGGAGAAGCCGGACGGCGTGGTGGTGTCGCTGGGCGGTCAGACCGCCATCAACCTCGCAGACAAGCTGGACGCGCTGGGCGTCAGGATCATCGGCACGGACGTCGGCGCCATCCGCAACGCGGAAGACCGCGACTGCTTCGAGAAGATCCTGAACGACCTGCACATCCCCCAGCCCAAGGGCGAAGCGGTGTTTACGGTGGAAGAGGGACTTAAAGTGGCGAAAAAGATCGGTTATCCCGTGCTTGTGCGTCCCAGCTATGTTCTCGGCGGCAGGCAGATGCAGATCGCGTCCACTCCGGAAGCCCTCGGGAAATACCTGCGTTCGGCGGCGGCTCTCGAGACGGGTCACGCCATCCTCGTGGACAAATACATCCTCGGCAAGGAGCTTGAGGTGGATGCGGTGTGCGACGGCAAGGACGTGTTCTGTCCCGCCATCATGCAGCACATCGAGCGCACGGGCGTGCACTCCGGCGACAGCATCTCGGTCTATCCCACTTTCAGTGTCAGCGACGCGGCAAAGAAGAAGATCTTGGACTACACCGTCAAACTCGGTCTCGGCATAGGCATCGTCGGGCTTTACAACATCCAGTTCATCGTGGATGCCAAAGAGGACGTCTATGTCATCGAGGTCAACCCCCGCTCTTCGCGCACTGTGCCCTTCATCTCCAAGGCGTCGGGATACTCCCTCGCCGACATCGGCACCAAGGTGATGCTGGGCATCTCCCTCAAGGAACAGGGGTTCACCACCGTCTATCCCGAGAAGGAGCCCGACAGGTGGTACGTCAAGGCGCCCGCCTTCTCCTTCTCCAAGATCAAGGGCATGGAGGTCTATCTCTCCCCCGAGATGAAGTCCACGGGCGAGGCGATAGGCTACGACACCTCCATGAAGCGTGCGCTCTACAAGGCGCTCAAAGCCTCCGGCATGAGTATGCAGAACTACGGCACCGTCTTCCTCACCGTCGCGGACTGCGACAAGGAGGCGTTCCTGCCCATCGCGAAGAGGTTCTACGATCTCGGCTTCAACATCGAGGCGACCAAGGGCACTGCGGAATTCTTGCATAAGCACGGCATCCGCGCCCGCTCCAAAGCGAAGATAAGCGAGGGCAGCGACGAGATCCTCGACAGCATCAGGAAGGGTCACGTCACCTACGTCATCAACACCCGCGATCTCAACGAGGAGAGCACCAAACGCGACGGCTATGAGATCCGCCGCGCCGCGGTGGAGAACAACGTCACGCTGTTCACCTCGCAGGACACCGTCGAAGCATTGCTCGACGTGCTGGAAGACATGACCTTCAGGGTCAGCACCATCTGCTGATGAAAAGAGAGCTCCTTTCCGTCATATCCTGCCGTCCGCTCAACGGGACGGTGTTCGAACTCAAACTCGCGGGCGCGAGCGCAATGCGCGCGGGGCAGTTCGTGGAGCTTTCCGTCCCCGGGTTTTTCCTGCGCCGCCCGATAAGCGTCGCGGACAGCGAGGCGGACGGCACCCTCACCCTGCTTATAAAGACGGTGGGGGAGGGCACGAAGAAACTTCGCGCTCTCGCTCCCGGCGACACCCTCGACGCGCTCACCGGGCTCGGCAACGGCTTCGACCTCGACGCCTCCTCCCCGCTGCTCGTGGGCGGAGGGATAGGCTGCGCGCCGCTCTATAAGCTGGCAAAAGAGTTTGCGGCGGCGGGCGTAAGACCGCACGCGGTGCTCGGGTTCAGAAACGCCGAGGAGATGTACTACGTCAAAGAGTTTGAAAGATATTGCGACGTCACCGTCGCCACCGACGACGGCAGCGCGGGAGTAAAGGGAAACGCGGTGACGGCGTCCGCAGGCATCCCGCACGACCGTTTTTACGCCTGCGGGCCGCAGGTAATGCTGCGGGCAGCGGCAGGGTCGCTCGGACGCGGGCAGGTCAGCCTCGAGGCGAGGATGGGCTGCGGCTTCGGTGCCTGCATGGGGTGCAGCATCGTCACGACAAAGGGATATGCGCGCGTGTGCAAGGAAGGTCCCGTCTTTGAGGCGGCGGAGGTGGTGTGGTGAGAGATACGACAGTTTCTTTCCTCGGCTATGAGATGAAAAACCCCGTCGTGCCCGCAAGCGGCACCTTCGGGTTCGGCTGGGAATTTGCCGAATATTACGACATCGACATTCTGGGCTCCATGAGCCTCAAAGGCACGACGGCGGAGGCGAGATACGGCAATCCGCTCCCGCGCATCGCGGAATGCACGGCAGGGCTCATAAACGCGATAGGGCTGCAAAACCCGGGTGTGGCTGCCGTCATCGGCGAGGAGATCCCCCGCCTCGACAAGGTCTATCACGGCAAGGTCATCGCAAACGTCGGCGGGCACAGCGTGGAGGAATACGTCACGACCGCGTCCGCATTCAACGACTGCGACAAGGTGTTCGCGGTGGAGCTCAACATCAGCTGTCCCAACGTCAAGGGCGGCGGAATGGCATTCGGCACCGATGCCAAAATTGCAAAAAACCTAGTTTATGAAGTTAAAAAGAGTGTCACAAAGCCGCTTATCGTCAAATTGAGCCCCAACGTCACGTCCATTGCGGACATGGCGAAGGCGGCAGTGGACGGAGGCGCGGACGCGGTGTCGCTCATCAATACGCTGGTGGGGATGCGCATAGACATCAAGACTCGCCGTCCCGTCATCTCCGTGCGCACGGGAGGGTTCAGCGGCCCCGCCGTCTTCCCCGTGGCGGTCAGGATGGTCAGCGAGGTGGCGCGTGCCGTAGACGTGCCCGTCATGGGCATAGGCGGCGTGTCCTCCGCCCGCGACGTCATCGAGATGATGATGGCGGGTGCGGGCGCGGTGCAGGTGGGTGCGGCGAATCTCGTCGACCCGTATGCGTGCAAACACATCGTAGAGGAGCTCCCCGCCGTGATGGAGGAGCTCGGCATAAATTCTTTGAAGGAGATAATAGGCGTCGCGAACGCCTGAAAACGCCATGGCAAAAGACGTCATCATCGCATTGGATTTCCCCTTCGCCGAGGAGACCCTCGCCTTCCTCGACCGCTTCGGGGGAGAGGAGCGCAAGCCCTTTGTAAAGGTGGGCATGGAACTATTCTATTCCGCGGGCGCGGACATCGTGAGAGAGATCAAGCGCCGCGGGCACAAGATATTCCTCGACCTTAAACTCCACGACATCCCCAACACCGTGAAGCGCAGCATGGCAGTGCTGTCCTCCCTCGATGTGGACATGTGCAATCTCCACGCGGGCGGCGGCAAGGCAATGATGAGTGCGGCGCTCGAAGGATTGACCCGCGCGGACGGCAGCAGACCGTTGCTCATCGCGGTCACACAGCTCACGTCCACAAGCGAGGAAGTCATGCGCGAGGAATTGTGGATAGACCATCCCATGGACGAGACCGTCATGCACTATGCCCAAAACGCCGCTTCCTCGGGATTGGACGGCGTGGTGTGCTCCCCGCTCGAGGCGGGCAGGGTGCACGGGGTGTGCGGAGAGGGCTTCCTCACCGTCACGCCGGGCATACGCTTCGATGACGCAAGCAAAGGGGATCAGGTCAGGGTCACCACCCCCGCGAAGGCGCGCGAGCTGGGGTCGGACTACATCGTGGTCGGCCGTCCCGTCACGGCGGCGGACGATCCCGTCGCGGCGTACAGACGCTGCGTGGCGGATTTCTGCGCGCAATAATACCTGCGCCCCGAGCTTGCAAAATACAGACAAATCATACTCCCCGAAAAAAGGAGACACCTATGAATAACATCAAAAAAACAGTGGCAGAAGGCCTTTTGAAGATAGGAGCGGTGTTCCTCCGTCCCGAACAGCCCTTCACGTGGGCGAGCGGGATCAAGAGCCCCATCTATTGCGACAACCGTCTCACCCTCACCGCACCCGAGGTGCGCACCGCGGTGGAAGAAGGGCTCGTCGCGCTCGTGAAAGAGCGCTTTCCGCAGTGCGAGGTGCTGATGGGCACCGCGACGGCGGGCATCGCACACGCCGCGATAATGGCGCACATCAGCGGGCTGCCCATGGGCTACGTCCGCTCGGGCGCGAAGGATCACGGCAGGGCGAACCGCATCGAAGGCAGGCTGGAAAAGGGACAGAAAGTCGTGGTGGTCGAGGACCTTATCTCCACGGCGAAGAGCTCTCTCGAGGTCGTGGATGCACTGCGCGAAGAGGGCGCGGACGTCATAGGCATGGTGAGCATCTTCACCTACGGAATGCGCGCGGCAAAGGAAAAGCTCGCCGCCGCGGGCGTGGAAGCCGTGAGCCTGTGCGACCTTGACAGCCTCCTTGACGTCGCTGTGGACGAGGGCTACATCAAGCCCGAGTCAAAGCCCGCCATCCTCGCCTTCCGCGACGATCCTTCCGACGAAAGCTGGATCAAGAAATAGACAAAACGGCGCCGTTATGCGCCGAAAACGAGAGATAAACACCGAGTTATGAAAAAAATCAGGCATTTGTTCGACATCTCCGACCTCACCACCGAGGAGATAGACGGCATCATAGCCGTCGCCGAAGACATCATGGCGCACCGCGAAAAGTACGCCCACGCCTGCGACGGCAAGAAGATCGCCACCCTCTTTTTCGAGCCCTCCACTAGGACGAGGTTGAGTTTCGAGGCGGCGATGCTGGAGCTCGGCGGCAGCACGCTGGGGTTCGCCTCGGCTTCCGCAAGTTCCACCACCAAAGGGGAGAGCGTCATGGACACCATCCGCACGGTGGGCGCCTATGCCGACATCATCGCTATGCGTCATCCCCTCGAGGGCGCGGCGCTCGCCGCATCGCAAAGGAGCATCGTCCCCGTCATCAATGCGGGGGACGGCGGGCATTGTCATCCCACGCAGACGCTTGCGGATCTTCTCACCATCAAGAACCGTCACGGCAGGCTCGATCACCTCGTCGTCGGCATCTGCGGCGACCTCAAATACGGGCGCACCGTGCACTCGCTCATCAACGCCCTCTCGCGCTATCCCGGCAACCGCTTCGTCATGATCTCGCCTCCGGAGCTCACCATCCCCAACTACGTGCGCTACGAGATACTCGAGCCGCGCGGGGCGGAGTGGACGGAGTGCCGCACCATAGAGGATTGCATCGCGGAGCTCGACGTCCTCTATATGACCCGCATCCAGCGCGAGCGCTTCGCCGACCTCAACGAGTACGAGCGGCTGAAAGACAGCTATGTCCTGAACGCCGAGAAGATGAAGTCGGCAAAAGAGGATATGAGCGTGCTGCACCCCCTCCCCAGAGTCAAGGAGATCAACGTCGATGTGGACGACGATCCCCGCGCCTGCTATTTCCGTCAGGTGGAATACGGCAAGTTCATGCGCATGGCTCTCATTCTGAAACTGCTCGCCGACGCCGAATCCGGCGATTTCCCCGAGCCGCACCGTCGTCCCCTCACCGACCTCGGCACCTACCGTTGCGGCAACCCCAAGTGCGTCACCGCCGTGGAGACCGACCTCAAACAAATGTTCTCCCTGCGCGACGCGGCGCATGGGATTTATCGGTGCGAGTACTGCGAAACCAAAGTCAAAAAGGGCACTATTTAGCGAGCTGCTTTGTCAAAGCCCCATTCCGCAATGCGGTCACGTACGGTTAAGTACGCTCCCTTTTGCGGAAGGGGCTTTTTCGCGCATCTCATCTAAATATTGCCCTTTTTGCCCTTTGGTTGAGCGTCATTGAGCACGATGTTTCTTTTTCCAAGACGGCTTAACGAAAACCTCCGAACGTGACGTCGCTTGACACGATGTTATCTCTTTCGGAGTGGAGCCGCTCACCAAGCGCTCACAGGCGGCGTAGCCGCCTCTTGAGCGCTGCGGCGACCGGGTGAGTGCCGAGGGCTGACGAAACGTGCGCCGGCAATGCGCCATTCTCTTCGCGAAGCGGGCGCATTGCAAGCGGCATAACATGGCGGCGCCGTGGAGGCGCCGTCCTCGGACGCCCTAATGCCCGAACCGAAGGTCCAGCGATTGCTGCGCGTCGCGCCAATCGCGTCGTGCCGAAGGTGCCCCCTAAAACCGTGGGGCCCCGCAGGGGGGAATGGTTTTTGGGGGAACCCGCAGGAGGGGGCTCAACAACACTCCCATGTCAGGGACGTGCTCACTATTTCACGTTTGAGTACGACGAAACCCGCAGGAGGGGGCTCAACAATACTCCAATGTCAGAGGACGGTAGCCCATCTCAAACATGGGGGAGGAAAGCCCGAATGGGGCTCCCTGAATTTACCCCAGTCAAAAATTATAAATTTTTGCCCGGGGACCCCGAAATGTACAACGGGGACCCCGTCGCAAAATCTTTGATTTTGTGATGGGGCTTCATTGGGGTCCCCGCCGAAAGTATTTTCGGTGGGGTAACTTGTGGGGTCCCCGGGTTGGAGGGGGAACAACACTCCCCGCGAGACGGAAACCCTATTTTACGTTTGACCACGACGCACATTTTGCGATCGGCAGAGATAACAACCAAAAGAGCACCCCGCGGGGTGCTCTTTTGGTTGTGTTTGTGTGCCGAGGGGGTTTCCCTGCGGAGTAGCTTGTGCTTACTTGAAGTAGCGGTTGAGCAGTCCTTCGAAGGCTTTGCCGTGGCGAGCCTCGTCGCGAGCCATCTCGTGGACGGTGTCGTGGATGGCGTCGAGTCCTTCCTCTTTGGCGCGCTTTGCGAGCTCGAACTTGCCCTGCGTGGCGCCGTTCTCCGCCTCGACTCTCTTCATGAGGTTCTCCTTGGTGGAGGGGGAGACGACTTCACCGATCAGCTCGGCGAACTTTGCGGCGTGCTCCGCCTCTTCGTAGGCGGCTTTCTCCCAATAGAGCCCGATCTCGGGATAGCCTTCGCGGTGAGCGGCTCTCGCCATTGCGAGGTACATGCCGACCTCGGTGCACTCGCCTTCGAAGTTGGCTTTCAGTCCTTCCATGATATCGGCGGGGACGCCCTGCGCGACGCCGATGACGTGCTCTGCCGCCCAAGATCTCACGCCTTCTTCGATCTTGACGAACTTCTCTTTGGGAGCCTTGCAGAGGGGGCATTTCTCGGGGGCTTCGGGGCCTTCGTGGACATAACCGCAAACGGTGCATCTGAATTTTGCCATAATTTTTTCTCCTTTCCAAACGGTGTTGTTTTCTTTTATTTCATCGGCGGAAGAGCCGACGGTTTTGCTTTCCGATCTCTCGAAGTCCTGCGCGCCGTGCTTGCAGACGGGGCACACGAAGTCGCGGGGCAGGGGGCCGCGGTGTACATAGCCGCATATCCTGCACACCCACACTTCGCCGCCGTCCGCAGCGGGGGCGGGAGCGGGCTTGGGCTTGACGTTTCTGTGATAGTAGGCATAGGTGAGCTCGCGACCCTTCTCGTCCGTCACTTCGGAGCCCGTAACGGACGCGACGAACATGGTGTGAGAGCCGAAGTCCACCGTCTTTTCCACCTTCATCTCGAACCATCCGATGATGCCTTCTCGGGGCACTCGGCACCCGTTCTTTGCCACGGCGTAGGGGACGCCTTCAAACTTGTCACAGTCCCTGCCGCTGCGCATACCGAAGCCCTTGATGAGGTCGAACGTTACGGAGTCCGAGAGCACGGCGACGGCAAATCTCCCGCTTTTCAAGATGAGGTCGTGAGTGAAGTTCATCTTGTTGACCGTCACCGAGAATCTCTCCGGTTCCGAGGTCTGCTGCGAGAGCGTGTTGATGACGCACCCGCCGTGTTTTCCGTCCGCTTCGGAAGAGAGCAGATAGAGCCCGTAGGTGATCTTAAAGAGCAGATTCATAACTTTACCCCCTTACAATCGGCGCATAAACCCTTGAATATGATGTCTGCCTCGTCGATCTCCGCATCGCCGCAGCACTCTTTCGCGTGGCGGAGAAAGCTCTCGCCGTCCACGTTGATGTCCGTGAGCGCGCCGCAGGAGGCGCAGAGGAAGTGCGCATGGGTACGCGTCGTTTTGTCGAACCTCGAAGGGGCGTCGGGGACGAAGATCTCCCGCACTTTCCCCTCTTTCACCAGCATCCCGAGCACGCGGTAGACCGTCCCGAGGCTTATGCCCGGCACCGTCTTTTTCACCCTCTCGCAGACGGTGAGCGCGGTGGGATGATCGCAGGAGGAAAGCACGGCAGACTCGATGGCTGCTTTCTGACGGGTGTTGCGCGTCGCGGCGGACTCGGCTTGCATGTCTTCCTCCTTAATGATAATCGTTATCATTATCATATATCCTCTTGCGGGGTTTGTCAAGAGTTAAAACGGATCCTGCGTAAATTTTTTTTCGGGGGAGGGACGCCGCCTTGCGCGGGAGGGAAGAGTCGACTTCCTGCGCGGCACGGGAGGGCGCATCGGGCGCTTCGCGACCGTATCCACGGCGGAGGAGGGCGGAGAATGTTGAAAATAGTATTGAAAGTAAATCAAATAGTTGTTATTATAATATATAAGCTATCCTTGCACTAGGGAGGGAATTATGGAAAGAAAATGGTTCAAAGAGCTTTCTGTTTATCAGATCTGGCCGCGCAGCTTCTGTGACGGCAACGGCGACGGCGTGGGCGATCTCAAGGGCGTCCTCGGCAAGCTGGACTACATAAAGAGCCTCGGCGTGGATGCCATTTGGTTCTCGCCCGTCTACGTTTCTCCGCAGAACGACTACGGCTATGACATTGCGGACTACTACAACATCAATCCCGAGTACGGCACCATGGAGGACTTCAAAGCCATCCTCGACGGCGCGCACGCGAGAGGCATGAAGATCATCATGGACCTTGTCGTGAACCACACCTCCAACGAGCACGAGTGGTTCAAGAAGAGCGCTGCGAAAGACCCCAAGTATAAGGACTACTACATCTGGCGTCCGGGCAGAGGCAAGGACGGTAAGAAGTTCCCCAACAACTGGATGTCCACCTTCCCCGGCAACGCGTGGGAGTGGAACGAAGAGAGAGGGGAGTATTATCTCCACCTCTTCGCCGTCGAGCAGCCCGACCTCAATCACGACAACCCCGCCGTCCGCGAGGAAGTCAAGAAAGTGATGCGTTTCTGGCTGGATATGGGGGTGGACGGATTCAGGGAGGACGTCATCACCTACATCAGCAAGCGCGAAGGCTTGCCCAACGGGTTCCCCATCCCCGTCATGCGCGGGATGGAGCACTATTCTCCCGGCCCCAACATTCACAAATATCTCATGGAATACAGGCAGGTGGTGAAGGACTACGACGCCTTCCAGCTGGGCGAGGCGCCCATGATGACGCCCGAAAACGCCCTCAAATATATCACCGAGGGCAAGGATCAGCAGCTGGATATGATGTTCCAGTTCCAGCACATGGAGGCGGACTGCTTCATGACCAGCTATCTGCGCACCAAGTTCAACCTGCGCAAGCTGAAGAAGGTCTACCGCAATTGGCAGCATAAGCTCTACGGCGTGGCGTGGAACACCAACTATCTCGAGAACCACGACCAACCCCGCGTCATCTCACGCTACGGCAGCGAGAAATTCCGCGTGGAGAGCGGCAAGGCTCTCGCCACGCTTTACACCTTCATGTCGGGCACGCACTTCGTCTATCAAGGGCAGGAGATCGGTATGCTGGACTATCCCTTCAAGAGCTGGGACGACTTCGTGGACGTCGCCACCTTCTGCGCCAAGGACATCATGGAAAAGACGCACCTCTTCTCGGCGAAGAAGGTGTTCGAGAACTGCGCCTACGCTGCCCGCGACAACGCCCGCACCTGCATGCAGTGGAGTGCGGACGCTAACGCCGGCTTCACCACGGGCAAGCCGTGGTTCCACGTCAACCCCAACTACAAGGAGATCAACGTGGAGGCGGCAGAGAAGGATCCCGACTCCATCCTGCACTATTACCGTGCGGTCATCGCGCTGCGCAAGCAGTATAAGGATACGGCGATCTATGGCAGATATGTCGAGAAGCTCGCGGGCAGCAAGAAGATATTCGCCTACGACAAAGTGGCGGATGACGGCAGCGTGCTCACCGTCGTCATCAACATGACGGACAAGCCCGTTTCCGCAGCCGCGGCAAAGAAGTGCGTCCCCGATGGCGCGAAGCACCTCATTTCCAACTACAAGGGCTTTATGGCGGACGAACTGAAACCCTACGAAGCCCACGTGTGGTACACCGCAAAGAAACAATAACCCCGTCCACGCGGCGTTCGCGCCGTGCCGACGGAGCAAAACAAAAGGATAAACTATGCAAAAACGCAACAAAATGTGTCCGTTCTGTTATATAAGGCAGCTTTTCGCGCCCAAGATCGAGCGCGCGGAGAAGCCCGCCGTTTACGAGAACGGCGTGCGCACCACTCCGCTTATGGGGTGGTCCAGCTGGAACACTTTCCGCAACAACATCGATCACGATCTCATCATGGACACCGCTCGCGCGATGAAGGAGAGCGGGCTGTATGACGCGGGTTATTGCTACGTCAACCTCGACGACAACTGGCACTCCAACATGCGCGACGAAAACGGAGAGTGGCAGGGAGAGCTTGTGCGCTTCCCGGACGGCATCCCCGCGCTCATCGCCGAGATCAACTCGCTGGGGCTGAAGGCGGGGCTCTATTCCTCCAACGGCACGCTGACCTGCGAGGATCTGCCCGCGAGCCTCGGCAGAGAGCGCGACGACGCGCGCACTCTCGCGAAGTGGGGAGCGGAATATTTCAAGTACGACTTCTGCCACAACATCCCCGTGCCGAGTTATGCGCCCTTGGTGTATGCCATCGAGGTCTCGCCTCTCGGCAGCGGTAAGGCGGCGGAGTATCAGGTGTCCAACGCCGTGCTCAAAGGGCTCGCGCGCAGGATGAAGTGCGCGCCTCTTCCCGGCGGACAGTATGTCTCCGGGCTGGACGCGGGCAAGGGCAGCATCCGTTTCGAGAACGTAGTCGCGGATGCGGAGGGCGAGTACGTCCTCACCGTCTGCATCAAGAAGTACGGCAGATACGAGAAGTATCTCGGCGTCACCGTCAACGGCGAGGAGTGCGAGGGCATCATGTTCCCGCCGCAGAAACATTTCAACCTCACCGCGCGCTTCCAGACCGTCGTGCACCTCAAGGCGGGCAGGAACGTCATTGAACTGGGCAACCCTGTGGCGAATGCCATCGACAGCGCGGCGATACAGTACCGCCGTATGTCCCGTTTCCTCAAAGACGCCGTGCGCGAAGTGGCGGCGGAGCGCGGCACCGAGCCCAAGCCCATCCTCTTCTCCATCTGCGAGTGGGGCTTCCGCAAGCCGTGGCTGTGGGGCGCGTCGGCAGGCAATATGTGGCGCACCACCCCCGATATCCGTCCGTGGTGGTATTGGATCAAGATCATCTATTCCCGCAACGTCAAACTGTGGAAATACGCGTCCCCCGGGCACTTCAACGACCCCGATATGCTCGAGGTGGGCAACGGCAAACTCACCTACAACCAGAACATGTCCCACTTTGCGCTGTGGTGCATGATGTCCGCGCCTCTCGTGCTCGGCAACGACCTGCGCAAGATCACGAAGCCCGTCCTCGATATCGTCACCAACCGCGACCTCATCGCCATAGATCAGGATCCCCTCGGCAAACAGGCAAAACGGATCCGCCGCGGGCTCGTGGACGTGCTGGCAAGACCTCTCGCCGACGGGGGGATCGCCGTGTGCTTCTTCAACAAGACCAAACTCGCGCAAAAGAGGCGGTTAGATGTCAGAAAACTGTATAGGGACGACTACGTTTCGCCTGCGAGCGCGGAAGGTTCCGCAACGTCGATAGGCGTCATAGGCGATGCGATGAGCATCATAGTCGGCGACGCCGCCCTCGAGAAGGGTAAGATCGTCGCCCGCATCCCCGCCGACGGCGTCGTCGTGGTCAAGCTGAAGTAGCAGGGGTTTCACCCCTGCCTTTCGCCGCCAAACGTTCATCTCGGCTACGCCTGCGATGAAGCGGCGACTTATTTACCCCACCGAAAATACTTTCGGCGGGGATCCCTAGCATTCCTTGCGCTCCGCACGCAAGCGTGCTCACCGCGCTGCGTCATAGCGGGCGCGCTTTCACCGCACATGTCGCTGAAAGCGCGGGAGTGCCCAAGGGGCGCCGCCCCTTGACCCCGGCGGGGATATCCTCCCCGCACCCCTAATTTTATATAATAAGGCGCCGAGTGTTGCGGACAATGCCGCAGCACTCGGCGCACTTTTATTATAAAGTAAGGGAGCGCGAGGGATCAAATCCCTCGTAAAGGGGTGTGGGGGGTGCTTGCGCACGGCTGACTGTAGCTTTATATCACGCACAACACCCGTTTATTTTTGTCCCGCAATTGTACAGGGGTGTGGGGGAATAATTCCCCCACAAAGAGGCGAAAATACGATACAATCTTGCGTAAATGTATGAACATCTTGATTTTTTATCTGTTTTGTTGTATGATAATAATAGGGTTTAGTGAAGCAAGGATGGGAAGTTCGCTCGGGCTTGCAGCGGGCGTTCCGCTTTGTTTGCGAAAAAGAGGAAGTGCAATATGAAAGTTTTCATCAAAAACAAGCTCATTTCGTGGGGCGGCGGCTCGGACGTCACGGATATAAGCGGCAACCCCGTTTACAAGGTCAAAGGCAGGGTGTTCAGCATGGGCAGGCGAAAGATAATGTGCGACTTGGACGGCAACACGCTTTTCGTCATCCGCAACCGTTGGCTGAACCCCATCCGCCACAAGACCTACATCAAGGACGCGGATGGCAACAGGATCGCCACCGTGTACAGCAAGGCGTTCGACCTCACCCGGCTTTATGCCGACACCGAACACGGACAGTACACCGTTCAAGGCAAATTCTTCGGGCGCAATTCCTCCATATTGCGCGACGGTGTGCAGGTGGCGCTATTGGAGAGGCAGTTCACCGTGGTAGCGGACGCCTTCTCCCTCGAAGCGTCCCCCGAGGATATGCCTTTCATGACCGCACTCGTCATAGCGCTGGACAACCTCTGCGACAACCGCTCGAAATAATTCGTGGGGGAATTATTCCCCCACACCCCCATACAATTGTGGGACAAAAATAAACGGGTGTTGTACGTGATATAAAGCTACAGTCAGCCGTGCGCAAGCACCCCCCACACCTCTTTACGAGGGATTTGATCCCTCGCGCTCCCTTACTTTATAATAAAAAATGCGCCGAAGGCTGCGGTTTCACCCGCAGCCTTCGGCGCATTATTATATTAAAATTAGGGGTGCGGGGATGATATCCCCGCCGGGGTGCAGGGGCAGAGTCCCTGCTCGGGTCAAGGAGCGGAGCCCATTGCACATCCCCGCCGGGGTGCAGGGGAGGGACCCCTACTACAAGATAAAAAACGAAACGACGGCGAGGGCGGCGGTGTAGAGGGCGAAGGGGAGGGAAGAGCGGGTGCGGACGAGGGAGAGGAAGAAGCGTATGGCGACACACCCCGCGACGAACGCTGCCGCCATGCCGCAGAGAAGTGGAAGGACGGACACATCTCCAAGCCCGCCCGTCACGGCGAGCTCGGTGCCCTCGTAGAGTGCGGAGCCCGCGATGACGGGGACGGAAAGCAAAAAGGAGAGCTCCGCGGCACGTGAGCGCGGCACGCCCGAGAGACGCAACGCGGCGACGGTGGCGCCGCTGCGGGAAATGCCGGGGAGGACGGCGATGCCCTGAAACACGCCCGTGAGCAGACTGTTTTTGACAGATAAACACGCGTTTTTGTCGTTTGACAGTTTTTCGGAGAGGACGATGAGGAATGCCGTCACGGCAAATCCCAAGGGCAGATAGGCGCCGTTGAGAAGGGCGGGCGCGAGGTATTTGAAAGCGAGGGCGAGGGCGACGGTAGGGAGGCAGGCGAGGGCGAGGAGGAGCAGGTTTTTCCGTCCTTCCCGTCCGAAGAGGGAGAGGAATTCGCGGCGCATACACACGAGGACGGAGAGGAGGGTGCCGAGGTGCAGGCAGATGTTGAAGAAGAGGTCTTCCTCGCCCACTCCGAGTTTTTCAAGAAGGAGCAGATGCCCCGACGACGACACGGGCAGGAACTCTCCCGCCCCCTGCACGAGACCCAGCACGACGGCTTCGGCTATGTTCACGCTCCCTCCTTCCCGCCGCGGAAAATGCCCGCGATTGCTTTACTCGGCGGCGGTGTTGATTTATAATTGTTCTACTATACTTTATTGAGAGTTCGTTTAGAACCCCTGCGGGCGGAGAGTCCCGCGGGACGGGAGGGATATGAAACTCGGAGTTGTCGGACTTCCCAATGTCGGCAAGAGCACGCTGTTCAACGCCATCACCAAAGCGGGCGCCGCTGCGGCGAATTACGCTTTCTGCACCATCGAGCCCAACGTGGGCGTGGTCGCCGTGCCCGACGAGCGCCTAGATAAGCTCGCCGCGCTTTACGACAGCAAGAAGATCACCCCCACCACGCTGGAATTCGTGGACATCGCGGGGTTGGTCAGAGGCGCGAGCAAAGGGGAGGGCTTGGGCAACAAGTTCCTCTCGCACATCCGCGAAGTGGACGCGGTCGTACACGTCGTGAGGTGTTTCGATGACGAAAACATCATCCATGTGGACGGCAGTGTCGATCCCGTGCGCGATATGGAGACGATAAACCTCGAGCTGGTCTTTGCCGACCTCGAGACGCTGGAGAGGCGCATAGGCAAGGCGCAGACCATGCTGAAAGCGGACAAGAAATACGCCGAGGACGTCGACAGGCTGGAAAAGATGAAGGCGTGGCTCGAGAGCGGAAAGCCGCTGCGTTCCATGGCGGTGGACGAGGACTTCAAGGCGTTCATGGACGAGCAGTTCCTGCTCACGGTCAAGCCCGTCATCTATGTCGCGAACGTGGACGAGAGCGGCCTCGGCGGCAACGCGTACACCGAAAAGGTGAAGGAAGCCGCCGCGGCGGAAGGCGCGGAGTGCGTGGTGCTGTGCGCCAAGCTCGAAGAGGATCTCGGAGCCCTCGACGACGAGGAACGCGAGATGTTCATGCAGGAGTACGGGCTTGAAGAGAGCGGGCTCGACAAGCTGGTGAAGGCGTCCTATAAACTGCTCGGGCTCATCAGCTATCTGACGGCGGGCGAGAAGGAGACGAGGGCGTGGACCATCGTCAAAGGCACCAAGGCTCCGCAGGCGGCGGGCAAGATACACAGCGATTTCGAGAAAGGGTTCATCCGCGCCGAGATCGTGGACTACGAAACGCTGCTGGAATGCGGCTCATTTGCCGCGGCAAAAGAAAAAGGAAAGGTGAGGAGCGAAGGCAAGGACTACGTCATGCAGGAGAACGACGTGGTGCTCTTCCGCTTCAATGTTTGATATGTTTGAAAAAGAGATCGCAAAAAGCATAGCGGCGGCAAGCGCGGGTGCGCTGGACGCAGGTGAGGTGGAGGCGGCGCTCGAGGTCCCCAAAGATGCCAAGATGGGGGATCTTGCCCTGCCTTGCTTCAAATTCGCACGCACGATGAGGAAGGCTCCCCCCGCGATCGCGGGAGAGCTTGCGAAGGCGCTCGTCCCTCCCGACGTCGTGGGACGCGTCGAGGTGGCGGGAGGCTATCTCAACTTCTTCTTCTCGGAGGCGGCGCTCTGCCGCGCTCTTGCGGCGCTGGCGGGCAGAGACTGGTCGGTGACGGCGGGGGAGAAAGAGGGCGAGGGCAGGACGGTGTGCATAGATTTCAGCTCCGTCAACATCGCAAAACCCTTCCACATCGGGCACCTCTCCACCACCGTGATAGGCGCGGCTCTTTACCGCATTTTCGCCTATCTCGGCTACACGCCCGTGGGCATCAACCACCTCGGTGATTGGGGGACGCAGTTCGGCAAACTCATCGTGGCGGTGAAGAAGTGGTCGGACATCGACGAGGTGCGCGAGAAGGACGAATATTTCCTCAATTCCCTCTATGTGCGCTATCACAAGGAAGCGGAGTCCGACCCCTCCCTCGACGACGAGGCTAGGGCGTGGTTCAAGCGCATCGAGGACGGCGACCCGGAGGCTACGGCGTACTTCGACGTCTTCAAGGCGGTCACCATGCGCGCCGTGGGCAAGATATACGACCGTCTGGGAGTGAAGTTCGACAGCTACGCGGGCGAGAGCTTCTACAACGACAAGATGCAGCCCTGCCTCGACCTTCTGGAAAAGAAGGGATTGCTCACCGAGTCCGACGGCGCCAAGGTGGTGCGGCTGGACGAATGGGACATGCCTCCCTGCCTTCTTGTCAAGGCGGACGGAGCGACTCTCTACGCCACACGAGATATTGCCGCGGCGTATTACAGGGCGAAGACCTACGATTTCTATAAGTGCCTCTATGTGGTGGCTTATCAGCAGAATCTGCACTTTAAGCAGTTGTTTAAGGTGCTTGAACTTATGGGTTTTGAGAAAGCCGCGGATATGGAACATATCGCGTTCGGCATGGTGTCGTTGGAAGACGGCTCCATGAGCACGCGAAGCGGCAGGGTGGTTTGGCTTGCCGAAGTGCTGGACAAAGCCGTGGAAAAGGCGAGGCAGATCATCGAGGAAAAGAACCCCGCCCAAGAGGACAAGGACGCCGTCGCCGAGAGCGTGGGCGTCGGGGCGGTGGTGTTTTCCGCGCTGTGGAACAACCGCATAAAGGACATCGTCTTCTCCTTCGACAAAGTGCTCAATTTCGACGGTGAGACGGCGCCTTACGTGCAGTACACCCACGCCCGCTGCGCCAGCGCGCTGCGCAAGGGCGGGGACTTCGACCTTGCTGCTGCGGACATGAGCGCGATCTCTTCCGATGAAGGCATCGACGTGGTCAAGTGTCTGCTCTCCTTCGAGGACGCGGTGAGAGCGGCGGCTTCTTCCCGCGAGCCCTGCTATGTGACGCGCTACGCCGTGGAGCTTGCCGAGAAGTTCAACCGCTTCTACATCGGGCACCGCATCGTGAGCGAGGACGCGGGCGCGACCAACGCGAGGCTATTCCTCGCCTTCATGGTGAAGAACACTTTGAAGACCGCGCTTTCCCTCATCGGCATTGCCGCTCCCGAGAGCATGTAAGGGGCTCTCGCGGGCGGAAAAACGAGTTTCGACGGCGTCCTTCCCCTCCTCGGGGAGGGACGCTTTCCTTTCAAAAACGGGCGGGAGGGGCGAAAACAGTTGACAGGGTGTAAATCTTTTAATTATAATAGTACAGCGTATTATCGCTCGCACGCGGGCGAAGGGCGCGCGGGCGTCCTGCGTAAATGACAAAATGGCTTTGTGTCCGCACCGCGGACGGGCCGCAAATAAAATGGGGCGGCAGCCCTCGGAGGCAATATGAAACAGACTTATCAACCCAAGAAAAGACAGAGAAGCAAAGTCCACGGTTTCCGCGAGAGAATGAAGTCCACCAGCGGCAGAAAGGTGCTCAAGAGACGTCGCGCAAGAGGCAGGAAGAATCTCACCGCGTAAATGAAACGCGAGTTCCGTCTGAAAAAACGGGCGGCGTTCACCTATGTCTATAAGAGGGGAGAACGCTTCCGTTCCCGTCATCTGACCCTGCTTGCCGCGCGGTCGGGAGAGGGGCTGAAGATCGGGCTTTCGGTGTCGCGCAAGGTGGGAGGTTCCGTCGTGCGCAACCGCGTCAAGAGGCTGCTGCGCGAGGCGCTCACGCCGCTTACGGCGCGCATCGATCCCGCGTATATGTACGTCATCGTCGTGCATCCCACGGCGGCGGAGCTGGACTTCAAGTCCGTCGTCGCCGAGACCGAGAGGCTTTTCCTGAAAGCGGGGAAGCTTGCGGAGGCAGAGTGAAAAAGTTCGCGCAGTTTCTGCTGCTCGTCTACAAACGGACGCTTTCGCCCTTCATCGGGAGGAATTGCAAGTATACGCCGACGTGCTCCATGTACGCCTACGACGCCGTGGAGCGTTACGGCGCGCTGATAGGCGGGATGATGGGACTTTTCAGGGTGCTTCGGTGCAACCCGTTTTCCAAGGGCGGTTTCGATCCCGTTCCGGAAAATTACAGAGGTAAGATCAAATGGCTCGTGTAGATCACATTCGCCGCAGGACGGTCAAGATGTTCGCAGTGGTGCTTCTGCTGCTCGTTTCCCTTTTCGTCCTTTCGGCGTGCAATGCGGACAGCGGCGCGTTCGACGTGTCGGACGGCACGGTGTCCGAGCCCTCGCATTTCATCGCCAAGCTGATGTACGGACTCAGTGACGACATCGCCGTGTTCGGCTGGTCGGTCGTCGCGTTCACCGTCATTCTGAAGCTGGTGCTTTCCCCTCTCGACATTTGGCAGAAGGTCATCTCCCGCCGCAACGCGAAGGCGATGGAGAGGATGCGTCCGCAGCTCGAGGCTCTTGCCGAGAAGTGCGGCGACGACAAGCAGCGTTATCAGCAGGAGCAGATGGCGCTTTACAAGAAAGAAAAGTATTCCATGATGGGCGCCTGTCTGCCCTCCCTCATCACTCTTGTGGTGTTCTTCGTGGTCTTCACGGGGTTCAGGGAGATGGTCGGCTATCAGTTCGCGCAGGATTACGTCGAGAGCTACAACGTCTTTGTGGCGACCATGGAGGACGAGCTCGGCGCGGATTACGACTCCTTGGACAAGACCGAGGCGAACGCCGAGGCGTACAACGCCGCCGTGGACAAAGCGCAGTCCGCGGTCTATGAGCACTATTTCTCGCCCGAGCGCACCGAAAAGCGCGGGTTCCTTTGGATAAAGAACATCTTCGTCTCCGACAACTGGCAGGACGGCGTGCCCGACTATCTCGTCGCAACGGGACAGGAAGGCTTCGGCATGTCTAGGATCACCGGTGTCATGAAGGACGAATACGAGCTTGTCATGGGCAAGGTCATCGGCGCCGACGAGGCAGGCTGGGGCAAGGGCGACGCAAGCTGGAACGGCTGGCTCCTCCTCCCCGCGCTGTCCATCGCGCTCACCTTCTTTTCCCAGAAGCTGCTCACCAAGTCGCAGGGGACACCTCCTCCCGCGGCGGGCGGCAAGAAAGGCAATGACGGCATGGCGGGCTCGATGAAAATGATGCAATATTTCATGCCGATCATGATCGGTGTGTTCTCGCTGTTCTATTCCGCCGCATTCGCACTGTACACCTTCACGAGCTCCTTCGTGTCCATCGTGTTCCAGCTGGTGTTCACGCTGATAGGCAAGCTGCTCGATAAGCGCGAGGCGAAAAAGACGGGGGCGGGTACACTCGCAAGAAGATAATAGGAGTAAAAATGGAAAAATCTGTTGTCATCAAGGCAAGCAACGTCGATCTCGCGGTCGAGAAGGCTCTCGCGGAGCTCGGCGTCGCTAGGGACAGAGTGCAGGTGGAAGTGCTCCAGAAGGGCGGACTCTTCCAAAAGGCGGAGGTCAGGGTCACCGTGCGCGAGAGCGCCGAAACGCTTGCGGAGGATTTCGTCAACGGAGTGCTCGATGCAATGCACATCAACGCCCGCGCGACCGCAGGGGAAAGTGACGGGGAGATCGTCGTAGATATCGCGGGAGAGGACGGCGGCGCCGCCATCGGCTATCGCGGCGAGGTGCTGGATGCGATACAGTTCCTCACCCGCACCTATGTCGGACAGGAAAAGAACGGCTCGGCGAAGATCGTCGTCGACTGCGAAAACTATCGCGCAAAGCGCCGCGACACCCTTGTCGCCCTCGCGGGCAGGCTCGCCGAAAAGGCTTACCGCACCCGCAGGAAGGTGGTGCTGGAGCCCATGAACCCCTTCGAGCGCCGCATCATCCACGGCGCGCTCATGGACAGCGAGATCGCCGAGACCCACTCCGAGGGAGAGGACGCCGACAGACACGTCGTCATCGTCCCCAAGGGCGTGGAGCTGCGCGAGGACAG
This sequence comes from uncultured Clostridia bacterium, assembly GCA_944372795.1. GTDB lineage: Bacteria > Bacillota > Clostridia > Christensenellales > CAG-917 > Limadaptatus. The sequence continues at coordinate 60,288 of CALWAF010000007.1, forward strand.
ACCCCGCGGCGGCAGGCGCGACGGGCGCAGAGACGGACGCCGCGACGGACGACGTGACGACCGCAGACGCGACGAGCGCGGCGGCAGGGACGAGCGCAGACAAAGCGGTGCAAGACGCGAGCGCTCCTTCCGCGATGAGGAAGAAGTGCCGGACGGAAGGGAATACCGCGGCTACTACACCGACAACTTCGTCAAGTCCGAGGCGCCCAAGAGCGGCCCTCCCAAGTTCAAGAGTTTCGGAGGCGGAAAGAGACGCTGATATGCGTGCGATAGCTGCCATTTCAACGCCCGTAGGGGCAGGTGGTATCGGCATCCTGCGCGTGTCCGGTGAGGACGCGCTTGCGGTCGCCGATGCCATTTTCATTTGCGCGGGAAGCACCCGTCCCCTTGCCGAGACGCCTCTCAATATGCGCTTCGGCACGTTCGACGCGGGCGATTTCAAAGACAAAGGCTACGCCGTCTTCTTCCCCGCCGCAAGAGCGTACGCGGGAGAGGACACCGTGGAGTTCTATCTGCACGGCGGGGTCAGGATCATGCAGGGGGCGCTGGACGCCGCTCTGCGCGCGGGCGCGAGGCTTGCAGAGAGAGGGGAGTTCACGAAGCGCGCCTATCTTGCGGGCAGACTTTCCCTCGCGGACGCCGAGGGCGTGGCGGACATGATCGGAGCCGAAAGCGCCGCAGCCCTTCGCGCGGCATATCGACTCATGGACGGGACGTTGAGCCGCGAGATCGACGCGATATGCGACCTCGTCGGGGACATCATCACCGGGCTGGAGGCGGTGCTCGACTATCCGGAGGAAACGGAAGACGAAGTGCTCCCGCCGCTCGACGGTCAAATTAAGGACGCGCTCGCGCGCGTGGACGCATTGCTCGCCACCGCCGATACGGGCAGGATGGCGAAGCACGGAATCACCGCCGTGCTCGCGGGCAGACCCAATGCGGGCAAGAGCTCTCTCATGAACGCCCTTCTCGGCGCCGACCGCGCCATCGTCACCGACACCCCGGGCACCACCCGCGATACCATCGAGGGGAGCTTCGAGTGCGACGGGGTGCGCATCAACCTCGTGGATACGGCGGGGATACGCGAGAGCGGCGACGCCATAGAGAGCGAAGGAGTGCGCAGGGCACTCGCCGCGGCGGAACACGCCGACGTCGTGTTGCACGTCGTGGACACCACCGCGGAAGACGACGAGGAAGTCCTTCTCGATGCCGCGCGCGTCTTCACAGTGCGCAACAAGTGTGACCTCACTTCCTACAAGTGCCCGAGGATGTACGGCTGCTTCGCGGTCAGTGCAAAAGACGGCACAGGGGTGGAAGAACTTCGCCATGCCATTGCGGCGTTGTATGCCGAAGGGAAGACGGCGGACGGCGAGGTCATCACCTCGGAAAGACATAAAGACGCACTTTATCGTGCAAAACGTGCGCTTGAAAGCGCGATAGAGTCACTTGACGGCACCGTGGATCTGACTCTCGTCGATCTGTCGGAGGCGTACGATGCACTCGGCGAGATCACGGGGAAGACCGCGACGGAAGACGTGGTGGATGCCATCTTCTCCAAATTCTGCGTCGGAAAATAACATCGCTCTTTCGGAGACGGAATTACGCGCCGCTCACCCAAACTTGCACAGCGGGTGTTTGCGCCCGCTCTTGCAAGTCGCGGCGCGCTTCGCGACCTCGCAAGCCAGACGAAACATTAAGTAGACACGGGCGCAGTGCGCGTCGAGTCGCCTTCCTCTCCCCGCGAGCGACGTTCGGTGAGTACTGTTCGCCGCTCGATTATCTCTATGCGAGATTCAAGCTTTATCAAAATGGACGAAAAGCACATCCCGCATTTTAGGAGGACTGAACTCTCCTAGGGGTCCCCGCCGAATGTATATTCGGAAGGGGAAAAGGAGCAGCC
>CALWAF010000008.1 GCA_944372795.1 uncultured Clostridia bacterium
CGAAGTTTACGCCGCCGCGAAGGCGAGCACGTGCTGTGACGCAGCGGGGGAGGAAAGCCCGAAGGGAAGGAGGGGGAACAACACTCCCCGCGAGACGTGCACTCTATTTCGCTTTCGAGCACGATGAAACCTGCAGGAAGGGGGAACAATACTCCCATGTCAAGGGACGCACACTCGATTCAACGCTTGAGTGCGCACTATCTATGCACAAAAACCGCACGATTATCGTGCGGTTTTGTGTGCTGAAGTCTTTGTTGTGAGATCTGTGAGAGTTTTCCTTCGGGTTTCGTCACAGGCGGCATTTGATGCCGGCGATGGCTTCTTCGCGGGAGATCTCGCCCGCGTTTGCGCGCATCATGAGTTTGACGTCGGAATCTTTCAGACGGTAGAGCTGCAAGATCATGACGGCGATGAAGTTGCCTATGGCGGGGACGAGGATGCAGGCTATCCACAGTCCGTTGACGGCGGAGTCGGGCTGGGTGACGCCCTGCGCCGCGAGGTCTGCGAAGCTGCTGGCTTGGATGGTCTGCCAGCCGAAGAGCCCGATGATGGCAAGGCCGAGGGAACCTGCGATGGCGCTTGTCGCCTTGGCCATCAGGGTCTGCAGCGAGAAGGTGATGCCTTTTGCGTCTATGCCCGTCTTGAATCTGCCGTACTCGGCGCAGTCGGGCGTGAACATGAAGAGCAGGACGCTGGTGACGCCGCCCGAGACGGAGGTGAGGACGGAGAGCCCCATGTATGCTCCTGCGTTGCCTCTTGCGAAGAAGAAGATGAGCAGGTTGAAGACGACGTTGCACAGCATGCAGATCTTGTAGAGGGTGATCTTGTTTATCTTTTTCAGAAGATAGGGCACACCGAATGAGGCGACGGCGAAGGGGACGGTGGTGATGAAGCCCGTGTAGAGCACAACCAGCTCGTCGTTGAAGATGTAGTAGGACATGAACAGCTGCAAGGAGCCGAGCACGCTGCACCCCGATGAGAAGAGGAAGGCGAAGTAATAGATGAGCAGATATTTGTTGGAGAACAGATATTTGAACATCCTGCGTATCGTGAAGTTTTCCTCGGGAGGGGGGATCGTGGAGCGCTCCTTGCCCTTGAAGCAGAAGGGGAGCATGATCACGAGCGCTATCACGGAGCCGATGATGGCGACGTAGAAGTAGGAGATGCCCACCGCTTGGCTTACGAGAAGCATGGCAAGCAGGCTCGCGATGCCGCTGCCCGCCGTGCCGCAGATGCTCTTGACCGAGAGCATCTTTTCGCGCTCGCCGAAGTTGTCGGTGAGCACGGTGACGCAGCCGTGGATGGGCGCGTCGCAGAGGGTGTAGACGCAGTCGTGGATGAGATAGGCGACGGCGAGCCATGCGAGTTTGCCCGCCTCCGAGATGCCTGCGGGGATGGCGAAGAGCAGTATGACGGAGAGGGGTATCGCCACCACGGACATACGCAGCCACGGCATGAACTTGTTGCCGCTCTTGAACTTGATCTTGTCGAAGAGAGCGCCGAAGATGGCGTCGTTGAAGGCGTCCCAGATCTTCACCGCAAGCATGACGAGGGCGACCTTTCCGGGGTCCATACCCTGCATGACGGCGAAGGTGGTGAGGAAGGACGCAACGAGGGTGTAGATGAGGTTCTGACCCGCGAAGTAGGTGTAGTAGCTGATCTTTTCCCCGCCGGGGACCATGTCGCCCTTCTGCCCAAGTCCCAGCACGGACTTGACAAAGTGCAGGATGGGGTTCTCTCCCTTGGAGCGCGGCGCGGACGCCGTGAGGGCTATGCCGTCGGGGGAGACGATGTAGCTTTCGGGTCCGGAGGGCTCTTCCTCCGTTTCCGCGTCGGTCACGGCGATGGACGCAGTGTCCTCCGCCGCTTCGGAGACGTCTGCCGCAGGGGACTGCACCGCGGACACCTCTTCCGCGGAGCTTTCCGTGACGTCGCTTACGATGTTTTCTTTATCGCTCATGGCATTTCCTCCCTTACGGGTCGATTATAATACATCGCGCGCCGCTTCACAAGGATTATTGCGAAAACCGTCCATAATGAACGGATAAAGTCACACGGAAGAGGAGCGCGGATACTATTGTAGGCGCCCGCGACGTGCTCGCGAAACGCGCGCGACGGAGCGCGTGCGCGTGCATAAAAGCGCGGCAATTGCATAAAATTGTGCATAAAACAGGTGTAAATCGGTATAATTTTGCAATTACCGCAAATTATATGCAAAAACCGCGAAATAATATGCAAAAATGTTTGACTTTTATTCGGCGCGGCAATATAATCGTGTCAAATACGCAAAACGGCAGGTAATTTATGGACAAGAGCAAGATAAAGAAAGTCGTGTTGGCATACTCGGGCGGTCTGGACACTTCCATCATCATCCCGTGGCTTAAAGAGAACTACAACAACTGCGAAGTCATCGCGGTCTCCGGCAACGTGGGGCAGGCGGACGAGCTGGAAGGGCTCGAGGAAAAGGCTCTGAAAACGGGCGCGTCCAAGCTGTACATCGAGGATCTCACCGACGAATTCGTGGACGAGTACATCATCCCCACCGTCAAGGCGGGCGCGAAGTACGAAGAATATATGCTGGGCACCTCCTTTGCGCGTCCCATCATCGCCAAGCGCATCGTGGAGATAGCAAAGGCGGAGCACGCCGACGCCATCTGCCACGGCTGCACGGGCAAGGGCAACGATCAGGTGCGTTTCGAGCTCGCCATCAAGGCGTTCGCGCCCGATATGCCCGTCATCGCCCCGTGGAGGGAGTGGAGCATCAAGTCCCGCGAGGAGGAGATAGACTACGCCGAGGCGCACGACGTCCCCCTCAAGATCAACCGCGAGACCAACTATTCCAAGGATAAGAACCTCTGGCACCTCTCCCACGAAGGGTTGGACCTCGAGGACGCGGGAAACGAGCCGCTTTACGACAAGGAGGGTTTCCTCGAGATGGGCGTGTCGCCCATGAAGGCTCCCGATAAACCCACCTACATCACCCTCGAGTTCGACAAGGGCGTCCCCGTGGCGCTCGACGGCAAGAAGATGAGCGCGAAGGACATCATCCTCGCCCTCAACAAAGTGGGCGGCGAGAACGGCATCGGGCTGCTCGACATCGTGGAGAACAGGCTGGTGGGCATCAAGTGCCGCGGTGTCTACGAGACCCCGGGCGGCGCCATACTGTACTTTGCGCACGAGTATCTCGAAACGCTGTGCCTCGACAAATATACCGCGCACAAGAAGCAGGAGCTCGCCATCACGTTTGCGGAGCTGGTGTACAACGGTCAGTGGTACACCCCGCTGCGCGAGGCTCTCTCCGCCTTCGTCGACAAGACGCAGGAGAGGGTGACGGGCAAAGTGAAGATCAAGCTGTACAAAGGCAACATGATCAAGGCGGGAGCTTGGAGCGACTACTCCCTTTACAGCGAAGAGATCGCCACTTTCGGCGAGGATCACGTCTACGATCAGGCGGACGCCACGGGCTTCATCAACCTCTTCGGGCTGCCCATCAAGGTGCAGGCGCAGGTGGACGCAGCCGTCAAGGCAAAGAAGAACAAATGACCCTTTTCCGCCTCCCCTTGCGGGAGGCGCGATGACATAAAAGAAAGTTTATCGTTCCGAAAGCCGGCGTAAACGCCGGTTTTGGAATTAAACGGAGGATATTATGGCAAAGATGTGGGCGGGTCGCGCAGAGGGCGCAACGGCGAAAGCAGCCGACGATTTCAATTCCTCGATCGCCGTCGACGGCAGGATGTTCGCAGAAGACATTGCGGGGTCTATCGCGCATGCGGAGATGCTCGCGGGCTGCGGCATCATATCCTATGACGACCTCGGCGCCATCACGGAAGGGCTCAACGGCATCCTCGCCGACATCGGGTCGGGCGCGCTCGCCATAGATCCCGAAGCCGAGGACATCCATATGTTCGTGGAAGAGGAGCTCACCCGCAGGATAGGCGACGCGGGCAAACGGCTGCACACCGCAAGGAGCCGCAACGATCAGGTGGCGGTGGATATGCGTATGTACCTGCGCCGCGAGAGCGGGGAAGTGGTCGCCCTCATCAAGCAGCTCATCGCCGCCATCGCGGGACAGGCGAAGGCGACCAAGGACTTCATCGTGCCGGGTTACACCCATCTTCAAAGGGCGCAACCCATCGTGTTCGCGCATCATCTGCTCGCCTACGCGATGATGTTCGTGCGGGACGCGGGCAGGATAGGCGACGCGGTGCGCAGGATGAACGTCAGCCCGCTGGGGAGCTGTGCGCTCGCGGGCACGACCTACGCCACGGACAGGACCTTCACCGCAAAAAAGCTCGGCTTCGACGGCATCTCGATGAACAGCATCGACGGAGTGTCCGACCGCGATTTCTGCGTGGAGCTCATCGGCGCGTTCTCCCTTGTGATGACGCATCTTTCCCGCTTTGCGGAAGAGGTGGTGCTGTGGACGTCTTCGGAGTTCGGGTTCGTGGAGCTGGACGACGCTTACACCACGGGTTCCAGCATCATGCCGCAGAAGAAGAACTCCGACATGGCGGAGCTGGTGCGCGGCAAGACGGGCAGGGTGTACGGCGATCTTATGGCGATGCTCACGGTACTTAAAGGGCTGCCTCTCGCCTACAACAAGGATATGCAGGAGGACAAGGAGCTCACCTTTGACGCCCTCGATACGGTGAAGGCGTGCCTCGGCATATTCGCCCCCATGATCGCGACCATGAAGCCCAACAAGGCGAATATGTACCGCGCGGCGGGCAAGGGCTACATCAACGCCACCGACCTTGCCGACTATCTCGTGGGGAAGGGTATGCCCTTCCGCACGGCGTACAAGACTGTGGGAGAGCTGGTCGCGCTCGCCATCAAAGAAGACAAGACCCTCGAGGAGCTTCCCCTCGAGAGCTATAAGCAGCGTTCAGAGCTCTTCGGCGAGGATCTTTACGACGCCATCTCCCTCTCCGCCTGTGTGCGCAGGAGGGTGTCCGAGGGGGGTACGGGCGCCGCATCCCTCGAAAAACAGCTGCGTTTCGTGGAGGAATTTCTGAAATGACGCGCGTGTTCGTGGACGGAAGAGAGGGGACGACGGGCCTGCGCATCTGCGAGAGGCTCGCGGGGCGCGGCGATGTCGAGCTCATCGTCCTGCCCGACGCGTCAAGGAAGGACCCCGCAGCAAGGCGGGAGGCGATCTGTGCCTCGGATGTGACATTCCTTTGCCTCCCCGACGACGCCGCGCGGGAATCCGCCTCGCTTGCCGAGGGTTCGCACGCGGTTGTGATAGACGCTTCCACGGCGCACCGCACCGAAGCGGGCTGGGAGTACGGCTTTCCGGAGCTCGGCGCGGGAAGGGCGGAGCGCATCGCAGCCTCACGGCGCATCGCGGTGCCGGGGTGTCACGCCTCCGGGTTCATCGCGCTGGTGCAGCCTCTCATCGCGCGCGGTCTGCTCCGCAGGGACGCGAAGCTCTCCTGCTTCTCCCTCACCGGTTACAGCGGCGGCGGGAAGAGGATGATCGCGGACTATGAGGCGAGGGGAGAGGCGCTCGCCGCGCCCAGACAGTACGCGCTGTCCCAGCGGCACAAGCACCTGAAAGAGATGGTCGCGCAGACGGGCATCTTGACGCCTCCCGTGTTCTGTCCCGTCGTGGGCGCATTCTACGCGGGCATGGAAGTGACGGTGCCCCTCTTTCGCTCCGACCTCGAAGGCGGCGCGGGCGAGGACGAGGTGAAGGAGGTCTACCGCTCGCTGTACGACGGGAAGATCGTGTTCTTTGCGGAGAAGTGCGACGAGGACGGGTTCCTCTCGTCATCCGCGTACGCGGGCAAGGACGTCATGGAGATCTCGGTGCACGGCGACGGCGAGAGGATGCTGCTCGTCGCGCGCTACGACAACCTCGGCAAGGGCGCCTCGGGCGCCGCAGTGGAATGTATGAATCTTGCCCTCGGGCTCCCGCCCGAGACGGGACTTGCGATCTGAAAATGACGGGCGCACGGCGTCCGTACGGAGAATATGAAAGAAGAAAAGATAAAGAAGATCAACGGCGGCGTATGTGCCGCGCAAGGGTTCCTCGCTGCGGGGGTCTACTGCGGCATCCGCCGCAACCGCACCAAGAAGGACCTCGCCCTCGTCTATACGCCTGCTCCCGCGAACGCGGCGGCGGTGTACACCCGCAACCTCGTCAAGGGCGCGCCCCTCGCCGTGACAAAGGCGCACGTCGATGCGGGGAAGATAAGCGCGGTCATCTGCAACAGCGGCATAGCCAACACCTGCTGCGCGGGAGGGAAGGAGCTTGCGGAGGCGACCTGCGCCTTGGTCGGCGAAGCCCTCGGCATCCCCGCGAGCAGTGTCGCGGTGGCGTCAACGGGCGTCATCGGACAGCCCCTCGACCTTGCGCCTTTCAGGCGCGGCATCCCGGAGCTGGTGGCGGCGCTCTCCAAAGACGGCACCCCTGCGGCGCAGGCGATCATGACCACGGACACCATCAACAAGCAGGCGGCGGTGGAGTTCGAGCTCGGCGGCAAAGTGTGCAGGCTGGGCGGTATGGCGAAGGGGTCGGGGATGATCCACCCGAATATGGCGACCATGCTCGTCTATCTCACCACCGACGCCGCGATCTCGAAAGAGATGTTGCAGCGTGCGCTCTCCTCCGACATCGAGAGCACCTTCAACATGATGAGCGTGGACGGCGACACCTCCACCAACGACATGGTGTTGCTGCTTGCCAACGGCATGGCGGGCAACGAGGAGATAACCTGCGAAAATGACGATTTCCGCACTTTCATGTGCGCTTTGAATACGGTAAACATCGCTTTGTGCAGAATGCTGGCGGGTGACGGAGAGGGCGCGACCAAACTTCTCGATTGCGTGGTGACGGGAGCGGACACCCTCGCCGATGCGAGAAAGGCGGCGAAGTCGGTCATATGCTCCTCCCTCGTCAAGGCCGCGATGTTCGGCGCCGACGCCAACTGGGGCAGGGTGCTTTGCGCCATGGGCTACGGCGGGGCGTCCTTCGACCCGGAGAAGGTGAGCGTCGTCTTCCGTTCGGCGGCGGGCGAGGTGGAAGTGTGCAGGGGAGGCTCCGGCACCGACTTCTCGGAGGAAAAGGCGAAAGAGGTGCTTTCCGCAAACGAGATAATCATCGAAGTCTCGCTGGGCGGCGGCAGCTTTTCTGCCGAAGCGTGGGGGTGCGACCTCACCTACGATTACGTCCGCATCAACGGAGATTACAGGACTTAAAGGAGGAATTATGCGCATAGACAACAAACAGAGGGCGGAGGTGCTCATCGAGGCTCTCCCGCACATACGCAAATACAGCGGCAAGATACTCCTTGTCAAATACGGCGGCTCCGCCATGACGGACGAGGGACTGAAACGCGCCGTGATGGGGGATCTGGTGCTCCTTTCCCTCATCGGGGTCAAGGTCGTCCTCGTGCACGGCGGCGGGCCCGAGATCACCGAGATGCTCGGCAAGCTCGGCAAGAAGACGGAGTTCGTGGACGGACTTCGCGTTACCGATGCCGAGACCGCCGACGTCGTGCAGATGGTGCTGGCGGGCAAGGTGAACAAGGGGCTGGTCAACCTCATCCAATCCCTCGGCGGCAGGGCTATCGGGCTCAGCGGAGCGGACGGCGGGCTCATCCGCGCGAAACAGATGGACGCGCGCCTCGGCTTCGTGGGAGAGATAGAGTCCCTCAACGTCAAGCCCGTCACGGATATGCTGGAAATGGGCTATATCCCCGTCATCTCTTCCGTGGGCTGCGACGCGGAGGGCAATGTCTACAACATCAACGCGGACACCGCCGCAGCGAAGATAGCGGGTATGCTCAAGGCGGAGAGTTTCATCAATCTCACAGACACCCCGGGGCTGCTCGAGGACGAGAACGACGAGAGCACCCTCATCGGCAAGATCTTCGTCAGCGAGGCGCAGAGGATGATCAATCAGGGTCAGCTCTCGGGCGGGATGATCCCCAAGGTGAGCTGTTGCGTGGAAGCCATCCGCCGCGGGGTGAAGAAAGTGTTCATCATCGACGGCAGGGTGCCGCACTCCATCCTAATCGAGACTCTCACCGACGAAGGTATGGGCACGATGTTCGTGTCGGGTGAAGAGATATGACGACGGAAGAAAGGGACAAACTTTACCTCGCGCCCACCTACGCGCGCTTTCCCGTGCACATCGTGCGCGGCGAGGGCAGACGCCTCTTCGACGCGGACGGCAAGGAATATCTGGACCTTGCAAGCGGCATAGGTGTCAACATCTTCGGCTGCCGCGACGCGGAGTGGACTGCTGCGGTGGAAGCGCAGCTGGGCAGGCTCGCGCACGCGTCCAACCTCTTCTACACCGATCCGTGTGTAGAACTCGCGGAGGCGCTCGTCCTGCGTACGGGGCTGAAAAAGGTGTTTTTCTGCAACTCGGGCGCGGAGGCGAACGAATGCGCGATAAAAGCCGCGCGCAAGTGGGGAGAGGAACATAAAGGCGCGGGATACTACAACATCGTCACGATGAAGGGCGGGTTCCACGGCAGGACGCTCGCCACCGTCGCCGCCACCGGGCAGGAGGAATTCCACCGCGACTTTCTCCCCGTCACCGAAGGGTTCGCGTACTGCGAGCCCGAGGACGCGGACGGGCTGGAGCGCGCCGTCACGGAGCATAAGTGCGCGGCGATCATGCTCGAGACCGTGCAGGGCGAAGGGGGAGTGGTGCCTCTCTCCGAGGGCTTTCTCCGTGCGGCGGCGGACATCGCAAAGCGGCACGACATCCTTCTCATAGTCGATGAGGTGCAGACGGGCATGGGCAGGACGGGAGCGTTCTATTCCTATATGTCCTTCGGCATAGCGCCCGACATCGTCACCTCCGCAAAGGGGCTCGGCGGCGGGCTGCCCATAGGCGCGGCGCTCTTCGGCGAGAGGACGGCGGACGTTCTGACCTCGGGCACGCACGGCTCCACGTTCGGCGGCAACCCCGTCGTGTGCGCGGGGGCGTGCAACATCGTCGGCAGGCTCACCCCCGAGTTTCTTTCGGAAGTCGCCCGCAAAGGGGAAAAGATAAAAACCGCGCTCGCGGGCGCGGACGGGATAGAATGCGTGACGGGCAGGGGACTCATGCTGGGCGTGAAGACCGTCCGTCCCGCCGCGGACGTCCTCGCGGCGCTGCGCGACGAGGGCGTCATCGCCATCAAAGCCAAGGATAAAGTGCGGCTGCTCCCGCCGCTCAACATCACGGACGACGAGATAGACACCGCCGTCCGCGCGATAAGGAAGGTGTGCGCAAAATGAAAAACCTCTTGAAACTCATGGACCTCTCCGAAAAGGAGATCGTCGAGATCCTCAACACCGCCGATCAGCTCAAGTTCGAGAAGAAGAACGGCATCCCCCATCGCCTGCTGGAAGGCAAGACGTTGGGGCTCATCTTCGCCAAGTCCTCCACGCGTACCCGCGTGTCCTTCGAGGTGGGCATGTTCGACCTCGGCGGAATGTCCCTCTTCCTCTCTTCCCGCGACTTGCAGATCGGCAGGGGAGAGATCGTGCAGGACACCGCCCGCGTGCTTTCGCGCTATCTCGACGGCATCATGATCCGCACCTTCGACCAAAAGGAAGTGGAAGCCCTCGCCGAGTTCGGCACCATCCCCATCATCAACGGGCTCACCGACTACTGCCACCCCTGTCAGGTGCTCGCGGACCTCATGACCATCCGAGAGTACAAGGGCAACTTCAAGGGCAGGAAATTGTGCTACGTCGGCGACGGCAACAATATGACCAACTCCCTCATCGTGGGCGGCATCAAGCTGGGCATGGAGGTCTCCGTCGCCTGTCCCGAAGGTTACGAACCCGACGCCGAGCTCATGCGTTGGGCAAAGGAAACGGGCAGGTTCTCCTGCTCCCCCGACGTCCTCGAAATGGCGAAAAACTCCGACGTCCTCTACACCGACGTCTGGGCGTCCATGGGTCAGGAAGCTGAAGCCGAACAGCGCAAACGCGTGTTTAAGTCCTATCAAATCAATGATAAAGTGCTTTCTGTGTCAAAACCCGATGCAATGGTGCTGCATTGCCTTCCCGCCCACCGCGAGGAAGAGATCACCTCAAAAGTCTTTGAGGAGCACTCCCGCGAGATCTTCGACGAGGCGGAGAACCGCCTCCACGCTCAAAAGGCAGTCCTCGTGAAATGCCTGCTTTGAGCAGGGGTTCTGCCCCTTTACTTTTCGCCGCCAAGCGTTCATCTCGGCTACGCCTGCGATGAAGCGGCGACTTATTTGCCCCACCGAAAATACTTTCGGGGGCCGAGCATTCCTTGTGCTCCGCGCGTAAGCGCGCTTACCGCACTTCGTCATAGCGGGCGCGCTTTCACCGCACATGTCGCTGAAAGCGCGGGAGTGCCCAAGGGGTTCCACCCCTTGACCCCGGCATGGGCGCTGCCCCTGCACCCCGCGAGGGGCATTATGCCCCTCGACCCCTTACTTTAATATAATATTGCGCCGAGTGTTGCAGATATAACCGCAACACTCGGCGCACTTTTATTATAAAAAGTATGGGAGCGCGAGGGTGTAACACCCTCGCAAGGGGGTGTGGGGGTATAATACCCCCACTACACGGAGTGAAAATGAACGAGAGAGCGGATAGTTTTCATTAAAAACGCGGAGCGAACGAGTGTCTATGCATTTTCACGACGTGATAAGGAGCGATCGCGCGACAGGCGAGCCGCCCGCCGAGGAACGGCGCACGGCGACGAACACGCGCGGATCGCGACGCGGGAGCACGAGGGATTAAATCCCTCGCAAAAGTGTGAGCGAAGAGGAAAGCTGTCGCCGAGCAACTCGCGTCAGCCAAGGGTGAGAGACCCCTCGCTCAAAAGAGAAAAGCACTTGCATCGCAAGTGCTTTTTGTGGTGGAGACGAGGGGAGCTTCGCCATAAGGGCAGGGCAGCGAAGAGGCGGTGCGTTTGTGAGGGAGGCTCCGACACGTCGCGGACGGTGGGGAAGGGCGAAAGCGTCGGCTGCGCCGCCGCCGAACCTGCGCGCACGGATAAATCGCACGCTTGTGTGCAAGAAAAAAGAGCGAAGCGACACGCATAGGTGATATGTCGCGCGCAAGTTCGCTCCCGAGACGGCTTCGCCGCCATAAACAAACAGCACCGCTTTCGCGATGCCGTTTGCTTATGGTGGTGGAGACGAGGGGACTCGTAAGGAGCACAGCGACGGAATAGCGAGGATGGGAGGTGAAAAGTGAGAGGTGCGGGACTTTTGTCGCGGTGCCGTGGATCAACGGGAGATGTGCGAGGAGAAGAGCTGTCGCCGAGCAACTCGCGTCAGCCAAGGGTGAGAGACCCCTCGCTCAAAAGAGAAAAGCACTTGCATCGCAAGTGCTTTTTGTGGTGGAGACGAGGGGACTCGAACCCCTGACCTATGCGTTGCGAACGCATCGCTCTACCAGCTGAGCCACGCCCCCACGGCTTCCGCATTATAGCACCGCGGGGAAAATTACGCAAGCGTTTTGCGGTGGAGTGTTAAAAAAAGCGAGCGCGCAAACGGGCGGCGAAAAAAGGGCGCGGAGAAAATATCGCGTATTGTATTGTGCGGAAGACCGAGAGGTGATATAATGATGTTGCGCGAGGAACGCGCAGGAGGTAAAAAATGAAAAAATTCGCAAAGATCATATTGATGCTGTGTCTGGTGGCGGCGCTCGCCGTTACGGTCGCGGCGTGCAACGACGACAAGGGGAACGAAGGCGGCGGCGGAGGCGGCACGCAGTATTCCATCCAAGCTCCCGCGGCGTCCGATGTCTTCACCATAGAAGGGCTGCCCGAGACTGCGACGGAAGGGACGACGATCACCTTCACCGTCACTCTCAACGACCCGGAGAACAGCGCCATCCTCGGCGTCACGGTGGAGCCAACCTTCGATGCGTCCTACGACATCGCCTCCGATAACGGCACCTATTCCTTCGTGATGCCCGCAAGCCCCGTCAAGATCATCATCGACGCCCGCGCTTACGAAGAAGTGCTCTCCGACGGCGTGGTCACGTTCTCTTCTTCAAACGTCACGACCTTTGAAAAGGGAGCCGCCAACACCTCTCAGGAGCACACATGGGTGTTTGATATCGCGCTTGACTGGGGCGCGTACAACACTGCATTCAGCCGCAACACCGAGGTGACCTCTTCAGATCGGAGCGTCATCCCTGCCGACGCCATTTCTTTTGAAAAAGCGGACTTTCCTTCCGACGGCAACTGGTTCTACGGTGCGGATGTCAAGATCGACACCTCCAAAGTCAACCCCGGCACCACATGGTTGGAGATGTATTTCCAAAGCGACAATTCATCTTCAAAAGACGGCACCGTCTGTGTGAAAGTCACCGTTCTGCCCGAGAAAGAGCCCGAGCCCATCGTTCCCGTGGAGAAGTGGACTGCGACCATAAAGTTCCAAGTGACTGCGGTGGAAACCGAAGATCTTTATTTCCGCTTTGAGGATCTCGATCACGAAGAGAATACGGACGCCAAACTCGCGCAAATTTTTTGGGCTCCCGGCAATTCGCAGGGACACACTCCGCAATACACCATCGATGAGGACAATTATGTGACGCTCGTCATTGAATGCGTCCCGGAGCACACATACAAAGTCATTGCCGGATACAATGACGGACAGGGGACGGTGTGCGACATCAATTTTGTGAGGGACGAAGTAAACCTCGAATATGACCAATTCGACAATGAGTTCGTGTTGAAGGCGGACGGCGGTTCCGTCACGCTGTCATTGGGTTGACAAACATAACAAACACACGGAAGGCGCGGCGGGAGCCGCGCTTTTCTTTTGCGCGAGAGGGGAGTGCGCTCGCATGGCGCCGCCTGCGGTGAAGCACGGAGAGCCGCAGGGGAGCGGCGGGGCGCCTGCTCTCGGACAATATGAAAAGAATGTTAAAAAACGCGACGCAATATCTTTATTGTTATTGCGCGGAGGCGCGCGCGTGTGCTATCATACCATTGACTACGGTTCAGGAGAGTTTTATGGCAAAAGCAAAAGCCGAGAAACCCGCGAAAGACCTTTCTTACAGGCAATCCCCGGACTATGTCCCCACCAAAGAAAAGTTAGCTTACGGTTGCGGTGCGTTCATGGACGGCGGCGGCGTCGCGCTGATGTCCTGCGTCATGTTGAAGTACATGGAAGGCGGGCTCGGCATAGCCGTCGGCACAGCTTCCACCATCATGATGGTCTCCAAGATATGGGACGCCATCACCGACCCGATCATGGGCTTCATTTCCGACAATACGCGCGGCAAATGGGGAAGGAGAAAGCCTTATATGTTCTTCGGCGGCATCCTGCTCATCATCGGGATATTCCTTCTCTTCCTGCCGGTTGAGGAGTGGGGCATCATCTCCGCCGACAACAAGGCGGGGCTCGTTGCGTGGATGGTGGTCATGTATCTTCTTTGGAACACCTTCTCCACCATCACAATGGTGCCGTACTGTTCGATGTCAAGCGATATCTCCCCCTCGTTCAAGGAGCGCAACAACGCCAACACGGTCAAGCTGGTGTTCAACGCAGCGGCGAGCGGGCTTGCCTACGTGCTTCCCCTTCTCTTCATTGAGGCACTCATCTCGCACAATACGGGCGGTGACGGCTATCTGTTCATGCCGAGCATGAACGCCACGGAATTCTGGCTTGCGATCTGCATCATCTTCGGCGCGCTCTTCGGCGGCGGTCTCATCATCACCGGTCTCTTTGTCAAAGAGCGCATCAAGGCGACCACGCCCAAAGAAAAATTCAATTTCAAGCAGTTCGTCAAGAACTATGCCGAGCCTTATAAAAACCGCTCCTACCGCTGGCACATCGTCATGTACGTTGCGGCGTTCACCTGCCTTGACATGATCTCCGCTCTCGCGGTGTATTACGCCACGGACGTGTGGGCGGGGAAGGAACTATTCGGCATGGATATGTCCTCGCTGTTCATCATCGCGCCTCTCATGGTGGCGGCAGTCATCATGTTCCCCCTCGCGCGTTACGTCATGGACAAGAAGACCAAGCAGTTTGCATTCCGCATGGGGCTGCCCGCCTACATCATCGCGGGCATCCTGCTCTGCGTCATGGACCCGAGCTGGGCGCCTCCCGTCCTTGTCCCCATCGTGGCGCTGCTTATGGGCTTCGGCTTCGGCGGCGCGCAGATGATGCCGTGGATAATCTTCCCCGACACCGTGGACGTGGGACAGATGGCGACGGGCGAGCGCTCCACCGGCA
The DNA here is from genome assembly GCA_944372795.1 of uncultured Clostridia bacterium. Taxonomy (GTDB): domain Bacteria; phylum Bacillota; class Clostridia; order Christensenellales; family CAG-917; genus Limadaptatus. The sequence goes on from CALWAF010000008.1 coordinate 14,187, forward strand.
CTTACAGTGGCATGATGACTCTCGCGAGAAAGATCGCGGGTGCGCTGGGCGTCGGTCTCGTGGGTTGGATCCTCGAGGGCGTCGGCTATGTGGAGAAACGCGCTCCCGGCGACCAGACGGACGAAGTGCTTCTCGCCGTCAGGCTTATTATGGGGCTTGCGGTGGTGTTTTTCATCGCGATAGCTCTTTGGGGCTCATTCAAGTATAAGGTGGACAACAAGAAACTTACGCGCGTCAGATACTTCATCGAGGCGAGAAAGGCGGGCACCGTGCTCTCCGAAGAGGAGGAGGCGGAGCGCACCGCTCTCGTGCATGAGCTTTACGGCAAGGAAGACCCCGGCGGCTATGTCACCGTGCTTGCGGGTGCGGACGGCGCCGAGATGAGCGCGGACACCCCCGAGGCGAGTTTCGGCGAAGCGGACGGCGAGATCTTTGAGGAAAGCGCGATCTCTTCCGAGAAGGGAGAAGCTGCTGCCGAGGACTCGGTCCCCGAAGAGGAGAGCGCCGCTCCCGAAACGTCGGAGGACGAAGAGAAATGACGGCGAAGGCGGTCTTTGAAAAGAAGGACGGCATGACCGTCATAAGGATGCCGGAGGGCAGACCGTTCAGGATCCTGCAGCTCACGGACATCCACATCGGCGGAGGGCTCCTCAGCCGCAAGAAGGACAGGCTCGCCCTCGATGCTGTCGGGAAGATCGTGCGCGCGTCGCACGCCGACCTCGTCGTGGTGACGGGGGACATGGTGTACCCCCTCTTTATGTACTCGGGCACGAGCAACAACCTAAAAGCGTCCCGGAAGTTCGGCGAGTGTATGGACAGCCTCGGCGTGCCGTGGACTTTCACCTTCGGCAATCACGACGAGGAATGCATCGCTTTTTACAAAAAGGAGCGTTTAGCGGACTATTATATGACGTTAAAGTCCTGTTTGTTTGAAAAGGGCGACCCTGCGCTCACGGGTGTGGGCAACCATGCGATGCGCCTTGAGACCGCGGACGGAAAGCCCGTCATGATGCTGATGATGATAGACAGCAACTCCTACACAGGCGGCACCTTCTTCAGCGGTTTCGACACCATCCACGACGATCAGATCGATTGGTATGAGAAGGTGATACGCGCAAATTCAAAGGAGGGGAGCGTCATCCCGTCCCTTGCTTTCTTCCACATCCCGCCCAAGGAGTTCAAGGAGGGCTGGGAGAAGTGCTACCGCGGCGAGGAAGGCGCGACTTATCATCTCGGTTTCGTGGGAGAGAAGGATCAGTATTTCGGCTATCCCAAACATAAGGAAGGCAACTTCATAAAGAGGATGGTGGAGCTCGGAAGTCTGAAAGGTTTCTTTGTAGGGCACGATCATCTCAACACCCTCTCCATCGAGTATCTCGGCATGAGGATGACCTATGGCATGAGCATAGATTATCTCGCCTACGTCGCGGCGCTGGGACAGATCCCGACCGCCAAGTGCAAGGAGCAGCGCGGCGGGACTACGGTGGACATCTTCCCGGACGGCACGTTTGAGATCAAGCTGCTGCCGCTTACCGACATCGAGAGCGGAAAGATCAAGTAAATCGGGGCGCGTGCGCGCGTGCGCTCACGCCTTAACGGGACGATCCCGATAATGACAGGAAAATTCCTGACGGAGGAAATCATGAAAATTGGGTTTACCGAAACAGTGCTGCGCGACGCAAATCAGTCGCTCATCGCGACGCGTCTGCCGTACGACAAGTTCGCGGGCATCCTGTCCGAGATGGACAATGCCGGCTACTACAGCGTCGAGTGCTGGGGCGGCGCGGTGTTCGACTGCTGCCTTCGCTATCTCGACGAGGATCCGTGGGAGAGGCTCCGTAAGATCCGTGCCGCCATGCCGAAGAGCAAGCTGCAAATGCTCCTTCGCGGGCAGAATCTTCTCGGCTATCATCACTATCCCGACGAGATCGTGAAGATGTTCGTCGCCAAGTCCGTGGAGAACGGCATCGACGTCATCCGCATCTTCGACGCGCTGAACGACCTCACCAACATCGAGGTTGCGACCAAAGAGGCTCTGAAGCGCGGCGCCGAGGTGTCGGGCACGATAAGCTATACGCAGTCGCCCGTGCACACCATCAAGGCGTTTGCAAAGCTCGCGAAGCAGATGGAGGACATGGGCGTCTCCACCGTGTGCGTCAAGGATATGGCGGGCGTCATGAGCCCCGCCGAGGCGTACGAGCTTATCGGCGAGATCAAGCAGAGCGTCAAAGTCCCCGTCGTGCTGCACACCCACTGCACCACGGGCATGGCTTTCATGACCTATCTCAAGGCGGCGGAAGCGGGGGTGGATGTCATCGACACCGCGACGTCCTGTTTCAGCGGCGGCAGCTCCCAGCCCGCCACGGAGACGCTGTATTACGCGCTCACCGGGCTCGGCTATGAGACGGGGCTCGATCCCGCGGTGCTGAAAAAAGTCAACGACTTCTTCAAGCCCGTCCGCGACGAATTTCTGAAGTCCGGCAAGCTCGATCCCAAGATGCTCGCCACGGATACGGATGCGCTCAACTACAAGGTGCCGGGCGGCATGCTTTCCAACCTCGTTGCACAGCTCAAAGCGCAGAACGCGATGGACCGCTTCGAGGAAGTGCTGGTCGAGACCCCGAAGGTGCGCGCCGATCTCGGTTATCCGCCCCTCGTCACTCCCATGAGCCAGATGGTGGGCGTGCAGGCGACGTCCAACGTGCTCGCGGGCGAGAGATACAAGAACATCTCCAAGGAAGTCAAGGCGTACTGCAAGGGCGAGTACGGCAAGGCTCCCGGCAAGATAGACCCCGAGGTCATGAAGAAGGCGCTCGGCGACGAGCAGCCCATCAAGGGAAGATATGCCGACACCCTCGAGCCCGTCTTCGAGAAGACCAAGGCGGAACTCAAAGGCATCGCCAAGAGCGATGAAGACGTTCTCGATTACATCCTCTTCCCGCAGGTCGCGGAGAAATACTTCGCCGCGCGCAAGGCGAAAGAGGAAAAAGTGGTGCGCTACACCATCGCACCCGCAGACTAAGGAGGCGTTATGGGAGACATTACCATTCTGGACGCGCTCGTCATTTCGGCGATAGGCTTCGCCATCGTGTTCGTGGTGCTCATCATCCTGATGTGCATCGTGATGCTGATGGGGCTCGCCGCCGACAAAGGGCACGTCATCACGGACAAGTTCCCGAAGCTTAACAAGCTCTTCAAGAAGAAGGGCGCGGAGAGCTCCGAGGAGACGGACGCCGCAGACATCACGGCAGAGCAGCCCCTCGCGGCGGGCACTTGCGGTGAGCTCACGCTCATCCGCACCGAGGAGCGCGACGCCGCCATGATCATGGCGATCGTGGCGGACGCTACCGAGACGCCCCTCAATCAACTCAGATTCAAGCGCATCGAAAGACTGGACGATGTCCGGGACGGTGCGGTCAAGACCGCCGGGAACGGCGCGGAGGTGAAATAATGATCTATAAAGTAACGTTGAACGGAAAAGTTTACGAAGTGGAAGTGGAAAAGGGCGAAGCCGTGATACAAGCGGAATACGACGCGGCTCTTCCCGCAGCGGCGCCCGCGGCGCCTGCGGCGCCGGCAGTTCCCGCAGCCCCCGCTCCCGCAGCAGCTCCCGCACCCGCCGCACCCGCCGCTCAGGCGGGCGCCAATGCCGTCCCGTCCCCCCTCCCCGGCAATATCAACGCCGTCAATTTCTCGGTGGGGCAGTCCGTCAAGGCGGGCGACGTCGTCATCATCCTCGAAGCCATGAAGATGGAGAACGAGATCGTCTCTCCCAAGGCGGGCACCATCACGAAGCTCTATGTTCAGAAGGGCGCAGTCGTCAACACGGGCGATCCTCTCTTCGACGTAGAGTAAGGAGGCGGCAATGAACTTCTCGCTTACATCTCATCTCATAGGCGCGGCGGGGAGCAACGTGGACTACGGCGAGACCTTTGAGGGGTTGATGCAGTCCACGGGGTTTCTCAACCTCGACTGGGGCAATGTGGTGATGATCCTCATCGCGTGCTTCTTCCTCTTCCTCGCCATCAAGTTCAAGTTCGAGCCGCTGCTCCTCGTCGGCATCGCGTTCGGTATGCTCCTCAGCAACATCCCGGGCCCCATCTCCGACTGGATCTATCACCCCGAACTTTGGGTGAGTGAGAGCGTCGCGGTGAACGGCGTCGATTACGCCAAAGTCCTCAACGAGGGCGGGCTCATCGACATCCTCTACATCGGCGTCAAGACCAGCGTCTACCCCTGCCTCATCTTCTTGGGCGTTGGCGCGATGACGGACTTCGAGCCCCTGCTTTCCAACCCGAAATCCCTCATTTTGGGCGCGGCGGCGCAGTTCGGCATCTATGTCGCGTTCTTCCTCGCGGTTTGCTTCGGCTTCACCGGTCCCGAGGCGGCGTCCATCGGCATCGTCGGCGGCGCGGACGGTCCTACGGCGATCTGGCTCACCAAGGCGCTCGCTCCCGATCTGCTCGCGGCGATCGCCATCGCGGCGTATTCATATATGGCGCTCATCCCCGTCATCCAGCCCCCCATCATGAGGCTCATGACCACCAAGAAGGAACGCGCCATCGTCATGAAGCCCACCCGCAAGGTCACCAAGCAGGAGAAGATCCTCTTCCCCATCATAATCATCATCGCGACCTGCCTCTTCCTGCCCTCCGTGGCGCCGCTGCTCGGCTGTCTGATGCTGGGCAACCTGTTGAGGGAATGCGGTGTGACCGCGCGTCTCAGCGACACGGCGCAGAACGCGCTCATGAACATCGTCACCATCTGTCTCTCCGTCTCCGTGGGCGCGACGGCGCATTACACCACCTTCCTCACCACCAAGACCCTGCTCATCGTTGTGCTCGGGCTCGTCGCCTTTGCGTTCGCGACCGTGGGCGGACTCGGCATCGGCAAGATCATGTGCTGGGCGACCAAGGGCAAGATCAATCCTCTCATCGGCTCGGCGGGCGTCTCCGCGGTGCCTATGGCGGCGCGAGTGTCCAACCTGGAAGGGCTCAGGGCAAAACCCGGGAACTACCTTCTCATGCACGCGATGGGGCCCAACGTCGCGGGCGTCATCGGCTCGGCTGTCGCCGCGGGCTTCTTCATGGCGGTGTTCGCCCCCATGGTCTGAGCGGTGGACGGCAAGATCACACTTTACACAAAGCAAGGCAGGCGACTGCCTTGCTTTTTCCATGACTCGCTGCCTTCCACCAACGACGAGGCAAAGCGCCTTGCCCGCGAGGGCGGCAGAGGGCGTTTTTCCGTCGCGGCGGCAGAGCAGACCGCGGGCAGGGGGAGGATGTCGCGCGAGTTCTTCTCCCCCCGCGAGAGCGGGCTTTATCTTTCGTTCGTCACTCCCGCACGCGGGGACTTCGCCAAATTCGGAGCCCTGTCCGCGCTTGCGGTGGGCGAGCTGCTCCAAGAATTTTTCGGCATAGACGTCGCCTTCAAATGGCCCAACGACGTCGTCGCGGAGGGCAGAAAGATGTGCGGGATATTGCCCGAGAGCATCGTGGACGCGGAGGGACGCCGCCTTGTCGTCGTGGGCGTCGGCATCAACGTCTTTGAGGCGGAGGAGGACTTCGGAGCCCTCTCGCAGATCGCGGTCTCGGCGAGGCAATGTTGCACGAACGCGGATTTGATGACGACGTTTTTGCGCGATAAACGCGCGGTTTTGCATGATATGGCGGTGCGCCTTACCGAGCTGCTTTCCCGCCTTGCCGACGTGCTTGCGGCGGGGGAGGATCTCATCCCCGCCTATCGCGAGAAGCTGGTCACGCTGGGCGAGCGCGTGAGTTTCAAGGGCGAAGACGGAAGTTTTCGGACGGGCGTCGCCGCGGACGTGGCGGAAGACTGCGCCCTTCTTGTCGACACTGCGGAGGGCAGAGTGCGCGTCGGCTGGGGAGAGGTCGTCCGCCGCGAGGACGGTCAAGATTAAATCGTTTTCCCGCAATTTTTGACTATTGTATTCCTACGCACAAGGTTGTATAATGACATTGTCCTTTCTTCGGAAGGGACAAGGAGGATATTATGAGAAGAAAATTTATTGCCGCGGTGCTCGTCATCGTCATGCTGGCGTGTTGCGTCGCCGTGCTTGCGGCGTGCAACGACGATAAGGCGGTCGAGAAGACGGAGATAGTTTATCTCGGCGACTCCATCGCGGAGGGCATCCTCGGCGCTTCGCCCCTCGGGCTCAGGCATGAGTACGCCTATGCCAACGTGCTCGGCAGAAGGAACGATCTTACCTATTACAACCACTCCGTTTCCGGACATCTCACCAAGGATCTCCGCGCCATCCTCGAGAACGAGGACCTCGACTACGATATGGCGCGCGGGCTGCTGCTGCACGTGAGCGAGGCGGACATCATCCACGTTTCCATACTCGGCAACGATCTCCTTCAGAGCATGAACATGAACGCCGTCGTGCTCGAGGCGGCGCAGGACAAGTATGACATCATCAACGGCATCGCCGCCACCGCGAGCGAGAATATCGCCGTCATCGTGGACAGGCTGAAGGAGCTCAACCCCGATGCGCTCATCATTTTCCAGAACGTCTACAATCCGTTGAGCGAGAAGTCCACTCTCGTGGATGAGCCCACCCGCGCGACGCTCTCCGCAGAGTACGTGATCGAAGAGGGCGACCTGCGCGAGCTCGGCTCCGGCATACTCGACAGGCTGAACGGCGTGCTCGACAATTATCTCAAAGATCATCCCGACGCTTTCGTCATCGCGGATGCGCGCAGCGAATTCGACCGCATCTTCGAAGAGGACTACGAGAGAGGCAAAGGGCTCATCTATCCCGACTACATCCATCCCTCCAACGAAGGGCACGCCGTGCTCGCGGACCTTACGCAGGGCATCCTCGAGGAGCGCGGGCTCGTGGACGGGAAGAAGGCGATCGCGGAATATAAGACCATGCGCAAGAACGTCCTCACCAACTATTTCGCAGAGAGCGGAGCGGACATCGCAGCCGCCACCGCAGCCATCGACGCCGCAGCCGACTGCGCCGCGGTGACCAAGGCGTTCTTTGCCGCGACGAAGGGCTTCACGCCCGCATACAACGAGATCGACTCGAGCTATGCGCAGCAGTCCGTCCGCACCGTGGACCGCGATATGGACTTCGAGGTCAGATGGGGCGATTCCTCCATCTGGGAGGGTGCAGACATCGACGTCATCTCGCTTGCGTCCGGCTATGCCGACAAAGATAAGACGGGCGTCATCCTGCGCACGGACGGTACGATGCAGATAAAACTCGTCGTTGACGCGTCAAAACTCAACGGGCTGCTCAACAACATCGGCGGCGGCAGTGCGCTTGCAGGCTTGCTCGCGGGGCTGGGCTTGGATATGAGTTCCTTCGTCACGTCTTATCTCGAGCCCATCATGCCCGGCTTCAGCTTCGACGAAGACAAGATATTGGGCTCTTTGCAGAACGCGTACGATTCGCTGGGCGTCAGATTCGTGAGCGACGGTGACACGGATGCCTTCGTCAAGGATATTGCCCGTTTGCTCTCGGAGGGCGTCGCGGACGATGACTTCGCCATCCCCGATGGATTCGGCATCGTGGTGGAGAGCAAATATACGCTGCGCGAGGTCACCTATCCCGACGGCACCACCTACACGGGCGTCTATCTCATCCCGTCCGACCCCGACACCCAGCCCTATCTCGTGCTCTCCCTTTACAAGGACGAAGGCGGCTGGCAGTGGCTCAACTGCATGGTGGACTTCATCAAACTCGATCTCAACCTTTGCGAGAGATATTGATCTTCGGCAAGGCGAGGAAACAAAATGACGGACAAGCGGAGCGGCGACGCTCCGCTTTCGTTTTGACGGGGCGCTCTCATCCGCTTGAAAGAGGGCGCGGAAAGTGCTAGAATCCGTGGTGTGAAGACGTATACGGGCGCAAAAGTCAATCTGTCCCTTGCCGTGACGGGGAAATGCCGCGGGCTGCATACTCTGGACATGCGGGTGTGCACGGTCTCCCTTTGCGACTCGGCGGAACTTGCGGAAGGGGAGGGGCGTCGCTTCGTGTGGAAAAAGACGCGTGAGGGCTTTGACCCCGAACGCTTCGAGCCCGTGCTCGAGCGCGCCTACGCCCGCCTTGCCGAACACTTCGGCGGGTCGCCGCGTTTCGTGCTGGAAAAGGACATCCCGTCGGGCGCGGGGCTGGGAGGCTCTTCCGCGCTTATCGCGTGCATGGCGAGGCTGTGGGCGATGGTGAGCGGCAGAGAGCCCGACGACGGGCTGCTCCTTTCGCTCGGCTCCGACGTGCCGTATATGTACCGCGGCGGCGAAGCTCGCGTCACGGGGAGGGGAGAGAAGGTGGAAAGTCTGCCCTTTGTCCCCCGCGAAGTGCTCATCGCCCTTCCGCGCTGCGGAGTGGACACGGCGGCGGCATATGCGCTTTACGACGGCATGAAAGAGGCGGGTGAGCTCCCCGAAAGACGGGGAGAGCATTTCAACGACCTTTTCGCTCCCGCCGTGCGGCTGGCTCCCGAGGTGGGACGCGCGGCGGACGCGCTGCGCGCAGCGGGCGCGAGGGACGTCGTGATGACGGGCAGCGGCAGCGCCGTCTGCGCCTTTTTTGACAGCTCGGAGGAACTCGCCCGCGTGAGAGCCCGTGCCGAAGGGGAGTTCGACTGCATCCCCGCACACACCCTGCCCGGGAATTGAGTTTTTGCGGCGGGATTTGCCGAAAACGGGAGCAAAAAGTCACAATTTGCGTGAACCGAAAGGAAAAAGAAGCGCGTTTTTGCGCTTTTTCGCTTTTCCCTCTTGTGTGCGCGCGCAAGTTTTGCTATAATGTAGAGGCAGAAGTGCAAATACTTTTCGGAGAGTGGGATCATGTCCTCTACGCCGGACAGCTACGCGACTTATCTTTTCCACGAGGGCACCAATTATCAGGCGCACAAGATGTTTTCTCCCGCCCCCGCCGTCGAGAACGGTGTCGAGGGGTGGAATTTTGCCGTATGGGCGCCCGCCGCGGCATCCGTTTCCGTGGTGGGGGAATTCAACGGCTGGAACGTGCAGGCAAACCCGATGAAGAACGAGGGCGGCATATGGTCCCTCTTCATCCCCGGGCTGAAGCAGTACGACACCTATAAATACGCCGTGACGGACAAGAAGGGCAAAACGGTGCTCAAATGCGATCCTTACGGGCTGCATTTCGAGACCGCGCCCGCCAATGCGTCCAAGCTCTACGACATAACGGGCTACCGTTGGAAGGACCGCAAGTGGATGACGGAGCGCAAGGATTACAATCCTTACGGCTCTCCCATGAACATTTACGAAGTGCACGCGGGCAGCTGGCGCAGATACGCGGACGGCAACTGCCTCAACTATACGGCTCTTGCCGATCAGCTCATCCCCTATCTCAAAAAGATGGGATATACGCACGTCGAGCTCATGCCCGTGACGGAATATCCCTTTGACGGCAGCTGGGGCTATCAGGTGACGGGCATGTTCGCGCCCACCTCCCGCTACGGCACGCCGCACGATTTCATGGAATTCGTGGATCGCTGCCATCGCTCCGGGATAGGTGTCATTCTGGACTGGGTGCTTGCGCACTTCCCCCGCGACGAGCACGGTCTGGCGATGTTCGACGGCACCCCGCTCTACGAGTACGCCGACCCGAGGAAAGGGGAGCACAAGGAGTGGGGCACCAAAGTCTACGACTTCGGCAAGAACGAGGTGAAGAGCTTCCTCATCTCTGCCGCCATGTTCTGGTTCGACGAATATCACATCGACGGCATCCGCTGCGACGCGGTGGCGAGTATGCTCTATCTCGACTACGGCAGAAAGGACGGGGAGTGGACGCCCAACATTTACGGCGGCAACTATAACCTCGAAGCGAAGGAATTCCTGCAGAAGATGAACACCGCCATCCTCACCAAGCACCACGGCGCCATCACGATCGCGGAGGAATCCACCGCCTTCCCGATGGTCACCCTTCCCGCCTATCAGGGAGGATTGGGCTTCAACTTCAAGTGGAATATGGGCTGGATGAACGACAGTCTGCATTATCTCGCCCTCGACCCGTTCTTCCGCAAGGACAATCACAACGACCTCACTTTCGCCATCACCTACGCTTATTCCGAAAACTACATCCTCCCCCTCTCCCACGACGAAGTGGTGCACGGGAAGGGGAGCATGATAGGCAAGGTGCCCGGCGACTACGATCAGAAGTTCGAGGGGCTGAAAGCCTTCTACGGCTTCATGATGGCGCACCCCGGCAAGAAGCTCAACTTCATGGGCAATGAGTTCGCGCAGTTCATAGAGTGGAACTTCGCGCAGGAGCTGGATTGGTTCCTCTTGGATTATCCCCGCCACCGCACTTTCCGCAAATTCATACAGGACCTCAACGCGTTCTATCTCGAGAACAAGTGCATGTGGCAGCTGGACTGCAGTTTCGACGGCTTCAAGTGGATCGTGGTGGACGACAACAGGCAGAACATAGTGTCCTTCCTCCGCCGCGACGCGGACGGCGACTACGTCATCTGCGTGGTCAACTTCTCGCCCGTGGAGCGAAAGAAGTACGTCATGGGCGTGCCCGAAAACAAGATATACAAAGCGGAGCTGACGTCGGCTCTGAAAAAATACGGCGGGGCGGAGGAGAGACGTCCGTCTTTCCGCGCCGTGGGGAAGCCCTCGCACGGCTATCCCTATTCCGTCAAACTTAACATCCCCGCCAATTCGGTGATGTTTTTGAGAGCAGAAAATAAGGAGGAAAAGAAATGAAAAAATCCGTCAAGAAGGAATGCATCGCCATGCTGCTTGCCGGAGGACAAGGGACGAGGCTCGGGGTGCTCACCAAGGATGTGGCAAAGCCCGCGGTGCCGTTTGCGGCGAAGTACCGCATCATCGACTTCCCCCTGTCCAACTGCATCAACAGCGGCATCGACACGGTGGGGGTGCTGACGCAGTATCAGCCCTTCGAGCTCAACCAATACATCGGCAACGGACAGCCGTGGGACTTGGACAGGCTCTCGGGCGGCATCTTCGTCCTGCCTCCGTTCATGCGCGCGAAATCGGGCGAGTGGTATAAGGGCACGGCGAACGCGATCTACCAGAACATAGAGTTTATCGACGACTATAACCCAGATTATGTCCTGATTCTGTCGGGTGACCACATCTACAAGATGGACTACGCCGAGATGCTCGCCGCTCACAAGAAGAACCGCGCGGACTGCACCATCGCCGTGCGCGACGTGCCCATAGAGGAAGCGAGCCGCTTCGGGATCATGAACCTGAAGAAGAACGGCGAGATATACGAGTTCGAGGAAAAGCCCAAGCAGCCCAAGAGCAACAAGGCGTCCATGGGCATCTATGTGTTCACGTGGAGCGTGTTGCGCCGCTATCTTGTCGAGGATGAGGCGAACAAAGAGTCCGACAACGACTTCGGCAAAAACATCATCCCGAGGATGATAGGCGACGGCATGAGGATGTTCGCCTATCAGTTCGACGGCTATTGGAAGGACGTGGGCACCATCTCGTCGCTGTGGGAGGCGAACATGGACGTGTTGAAGGGAGGCTCCTCCGACGAGGACCTCGACCTTGACGACGACGGCTGGAAGATATACGCAAGAAACATGGCGGAGCCGCCGCAGTTCATCTCTCCCACGGGCAGGGTGCAGAACTGCCTCATCTCGGAAGGCACCATGGTGCACGGCACCGTCAAGGACAGCATCGTGTCGCACTCCGTCGTCATCGGCAAGAACGCCTATGTGGAGGGCTCCATCATCATGCCGGGCGCCGTCGTCGAAGAAGGGGCGGACGTGCGCTATTCCATCGTCGGCTGGGACGCCGTGGTGGGCAAGGGCAGCATGGTGGGCGAGACGCTCACGGAGTGCAAGCCCGGTGAGTGGAAGATCAGCGTCATCGCACCCGGCTACGAACTGCCCGAGGGCAGCGTGGTCGGCGTGGGCGAAATGATAGGATAAGGAGGGGAACATGAAAAACAACGCACTTGCCGTATTGTTTGCATCCGACGAGGACAGCCATCTCAACGATCTGACGATACATCGCACGACGGCGAGCCTGCCGTATGCGGGAAGATACCGTCTCATCGACTTCGTGCTCTCCAACCTCGTGCACGCCAACATCACCAAGATCGGCATCATCACGCGCAACAACTACAACAGCCTCATGGACCACATCCGTCAGGGCCGCGACTGGGACCTCAACCGCAAGAACGGCGGCATCTCGGTCTATCCTCCCTTCGTGTTCAACTCCGCTCACGAGGTGTACAAGGGCAAGATCGAGGCGCTGTATATGCTGCGCGGGTTCATGCTCAAGTCCTCGGAGGACTATGTGGTCATCAGCAACACCAACATAGCCTTCAACATCGATTTCGACGAGGTGGCGAAGTTCCATCAGGAAAAGGGCGCGGACATCACCATGCTCACCTATTCCACCGACGACATCACCCCGCGCAAGCTGGTGGTGACGGCGGACAAGAACAAGCGCATCAAGGACCTGCGTTTCCCCGTCGCGACGGACACGGGCAAGCAGCTGTGCAACCTCAACATCTATTACATCAGGAAGGATCTGCTCATCTCTCTCATCGACAACGCTTATGCGCACGGCGCCTACGATTTCGAGAAGGACATCGTGCGCGCCAGCCTCGAAGACCTTTACGTAATGAGCTATGAGGTGGACAACTACGTCGCCGTCATCGACCGCATCCCCACCTACTTCAAGCGCAGCATGGACCTGCTCGATCCCGCGGTGAGGGAGGACCTGTTCTACGGACACTCCACCATCCTCACCAAGGTCAAGGACAGCGTGCCCACCAAGTATAAAGAGGGCGCGAACGTGCACAATTCCATCATCGCTGACGGCTGCGAAGTGGGCGGCACGGTGGAGAACAGCATCCTCTTCAGAAGCGTGAAGGTGGGCAAAGGCGCCGTCATCCGCAACTCCATCGTCATGGAGAACGGCATCGTGATGGAAAACGCGCAGCTGGACTACGTCATCACCGACAAGTCCTGCATCATACAATCGGGCAGAAGGCTCGCGGGCTACGAGAGCTATCCCATGGTCGTGGTCAAGAACAAGATCATCTGACGCACATCCCGTCTACAAGGAGGAAAACAGCATGAAAATCTTATTCGTGGCATCCGAAGCGGCGCCCTTCGTCAGGACGGGCGGGCTGGGCGACGTCGCGGGCGCGCTGCCCAAGGCGTTCAACAAGCTGGGACACGACGCGCGCGTCATCATCCCTTACTACAAAGAGGAGATCAAGGACTCTTTCAAGAGCGGGATGCGTTTTGTGGGTTCCACCTTTGTGGATCTCAGCTGGCGCAGACAGTACGCGGGGGTGTACGAGGCGGTCTATGACGGCGTGACGTACTACTTCGTGGACAACGAGTTCTACTTCAAGCGCAGAGGGCTGTACGGGCACTTCGACGACGGCGAGAGGTTCGCGTTTTTCTCCAAGGCGGTGCCCGAGGTGCTTCCTCTCATCGGGTTCTTCCCGGACGTTCTGCACTGCAACGACTGGCACACCGCGCTGACGCCCGTTTATCTCGACGTCTACTATCGCTTCTCGGAGGAATACCGCAACATAAAGACGGTGTTCACCATCCACAACATCGAGTTCCAAGGCAAGTACGGCACCGAGCTGCTCTCCGACGTCATGGGGCTGCCCGAGTGGGCGCATTCCCTCGTGATGAACGACGGCTGCGTCAACTATATGAAGGGTGGCATCGAGTCCTCTTCCGCGGTGACGACGGTGAGCGAGACCTATGCGACCGAGATCCTCGATCCCTTCTATTCCTACGGGCTGGAGGGGATACTCTCCGAGCGCAGATATAAGCTCCACGGCGTCATCAACGGCATCGACACCAAGATGTACGATCCCAAGACGGACGAGGCGCTCTTCGAGAACTACAACCTGCGCTCCTACGCCAAGAAGAAGCTCAACAAGAAGGGTCTGTGCGAGATGATAGACCTAGGTTATGACGAGAACCGTCCCATGATCGCGATGGTCACCCGTCTTACGGAGCAGAAGGGCATGGATCTCGTGGCGGCGGTCGTGGACGAGATCATGCGCGCCGACGTGCAGATGGTGGTGCTGGGCACGGGAGATTGGAAGTACGAGAACATGATCAAGCGCGTGGAGGATCAATATCCCGCCAAATTCCGCGCCATCCTGCAATTCTCGTCCGATCTCGCGAGCAAGCTCTACGCCGCAAGCGACATCTTCCTCATGCCCTCCAAGTTCGAGCCGTGCGGCTTGAGCCAGATGATCGCCATGCGCTACGGTTCCGTCCCCGTGGTGCGCGAGACGGGCGGTCTCAAAGACACCGTCGAGCCCTATAATCCCGTGGAGAAGACGGGCGTCGGGTTCACCTTCAAGACCTACAACGCGTACGATATGCTTGACGCGGTGTGGAGGGCGTACGGCACCTTCTTCGACAAGGAGAATTGGAAAGCCGTGGTGTCCAACGGGATGAAGGCGGACTTCGGCTGGGACGTCTCGGCAAAGAAGTATATCGACATCTACCGCGGCATCTGACGCCGCGTCCGCCCGCCCATCGCGAAGGGGCGGTGCGGGATCACACCGAAAAGGAAAACAAAACAAACAGACTCTCGACGGGGGAAACGAGAGAAAAGAAGGGTTTATGTCAACATACAAGATCACGTCAAAAGAATTCGGAAATCAAGTCGTTTCCCTGCTCGCGAGGCTCTTCGGGGTCAAGCCCGAAGAGGCAAGCAAGGCGCAGCTTTACCGCGCCACCTGCATCGCCGTGCGCGATATACTCACGCAGACCCGCGTCAACTTCAAAAAGCGCGTGCGTGAGCAGAATGCAAAGCAGGTCTACTATATGTCCATGGAGTTCCTGCTCGGCAGGTCGCTTAAGAACCACCTGTTCAACCTCGGCATCACCGATCAGGTCGCCGAGGCGGTGAAGAAGCTGGGCGCGGACCTCGACGAGCTGTATTCCTTCGAGCCCGATGCAGGGCTCGGCAACGGCGGTCTCGGCAGGCTCGCCGCGGCGTATATGGACTCCCTCACCTCCGAGGGCTATGCGGCAAGCGGCTTCTCCATCATGTACGACTATGGCATCTTCAAGCAGGTCATCGTGGACGGCTGGCAGCTGGAACAGCCCGACGACTGGCTCAAACAGGGCGGAGTGTGGCTTTCCCCCCGTCCCGAGGAGACCTATGAGGTCAAGTTCGGCGGCGTCGTGGACGAGAATTGGGAGAACGGCAGGCTCACCGTCCGTCAGCGCGACTACACCACGGTGCTCGCCGTGCCCTACGATATGAACATCTCGGGCTATCACACCGACACCGTCAACCGCATCAGGCTGTGGTCGTCAAAGGCGCCCGTGGACTTCGATATGTCCATGTTCTCGCGCGGCGAATACGTCAAGGCGATGTCTGCAAAGGCGATGGCGGAGTCCATCTCCAAGGTGCTTTATCCCGCCGACGATCACATCGAGGGCAAATCCCTCCGACTCAAACAGCAATATTTCTTCGTGTCCGCGTCTATCCAGAGCATAATCGCGAGGCATCTCAAGACCAATCCGAGCCTCGACAACCTCGCGGACTGCGTCGCCATCCACATCAACGACACCCATCCGACGCTGTGCATACCCGAGCTCATGCGCATCCTTCTCGACGAGTACGGCATGAGCTGGGAGAAGGCGTGGGACATCACCACGGGCTGCATCTCCTACACCAACCACACCGTCATGGCGGAGGCGCTCGAGAAGTGGCCGCAGGATCTCTTCCAAAGCCTGCTTCCCCGCATCTATCAGATCGTGCACGAGATCAATCAGCGTTTTGTGGGCGAGCTGTGGCAGTTCTATCCCTCCAATTGGGATGCCGTCACCCGCAACGCCGTCCTCGCGGACGGGCAGATCAGGATGGCGAATCTCTGCCTTGTCACGTCGCACACCATCAACGGCGTCAGCGCGCTGCACTCCGACATCCTGAAGCACGACGTCTTCCGCGATTACTACGCGATGCACCCCGAGAAGTTCACCAACGTCACCAACGGCATCACTCACCGCCGCTGGGTCGCGGAGGCTAACCCCGAGCTCGCCGCCCTCATCAACGAGCTCATAGGGGAGGGCTGGCTCACGGATGCGGACGAGCTCAAAGGGCTCATGCGCTATATGGGGGACTCCGCTGTGCTGGGACGCCTTGCCGAGATCAAGCGCGCCAACAAAGTGCGTCTCGCAGCCTACATCAAGGAGGCGAACGGAGTCGTCGTCGACCCCGATTCCGTCTTTGACGTACAGGTCAAGCGACTGCACGAGTATAAGCGTCAGCTTCTGAATGCGCTGCACATCCTCGACCTCTACTTCCGCTTGAAGGAAAACCCGAACCTAGACATAAAACCGCGCACCTTCATCTTCGGCGCGAAGGCGGCATCCGCCTATTATATGGCGAAGCAGATCATCCGCTTCATCTGCACCCTCGCCAAGGTCATCAACAACGACCCCGACGTGAACGGGAAACTGAAAGTCGTCTTCCTCGAGAACTATCGCGTCACTCTTGCCGAGCTCATCATGCCCGCAGCCGAGGTCAGCGAACAGATCTCCATCGCGGGCAAGGAGGCGAGCGGCACCGGCAACATGAAGTTCATGATCAACGGCGCCCTCACCGTGGGCACGCTGGACGGCGCCAACGTCGAGATACACGAGGAAGTCGGCGACGAAAACATCTTCCTCTTCGGGCTCCACGCCGACGAGGTGCAGGAGCTGTGGCGCAAGGGATATAATCCCACGCACTACTATCAGACCGATCCGCGCATCAAGCGCGCTTTGGACGCCCTTCGTCACGGCATCGGTGGAGTGAATTTCTCCGAGATCGCCGACAGCCTCACCATAGGCAGGGGCGGCACTCCCGACGGCTATATGGTGCTTGCCGACTTCGCCTCCTACTGCGACATCCAGCGCAAGGTGGACGAGGTCTACCGCGACGCCGAGAGGTGGAACCGCATGTCCCTCATCAACATCGCCAAAGCGGGCTTCTTCGCCGCGGACCGCGCGGTCAAGGAATACGCCGACAAGATATGGGGCGTGCAGAAGATCAAATGAAAGACGGGCGCGCCGCGGCAGCGGCGCGCTTTTTGTGTGCGGCTCTGCCGCACGGGACGGCTCTTCGCCGCGCACGGGAGGATATATGTACTACGATCCGTTGACAGACAAGACGCCCTACGGTGCATCCGTTGTGGGCGAGCCCACCGCATTCCGTTTCACTCTGCCCGCGGGCGAGAGGGCGGACAAGGTGACGGTCATCGTGCGCCGCGGCGCGGAGGAATACCGCACCGCGCTCTCCCTCGTCCGCTTCGAAGGGGACGCCACCGTGTACGAAGGCGAGCTCCGTCTCCCCGTTGCGGGGCTGTGGTACTACCGCTTCGAGAGCTCTCTCGCGGGGCGCGTGACCTATTACGGCAGAGGGTCGGGCGGCTGCGCCGTTTCGGGGGAGTGGTTGCCGGAATGGCAGCTTACCGTGACAAAACGGGCATATAAAACCCCTGATTGGGCAAAAGAAGGCGTAGTCTATCAGATTTTTGCCGACCGTTTCGCAAGGGCGGGGGAGGTGCGTTTTGCAAAGAAGGGCACCCTGCACGCGGATTGGTACGACCTCCCCGACATCGCGGCGGAGGGAGAGGAGTACCGCGCGGACGATTTCTTCGGCGGCAACGCCGAGGGCATCATAAGCAAGCTGGACTATCTGAAGAGTCTGGGCGTCACGGTCATTTATCTTTCCCCCGTCTTCCTCTCGTCCAGCAACCACCGCTACGACACCGCGGACTATATGCGCGCGGACGATCTTTTCGGCGGGGACGAGGGCGTGAAAAAACTGTGCGCCGCCGCTCACAAGGCGGGCATACGCGTGGTGTTGGACGGCGTGTTCAATCACACGGGCGCGGACAGCATCTACTTCAACAAATTCGGCACCTTCCCGGGGAAAGGGGCTTATCAGGGTGCGGATTCCCCCTATTTCGATTGGTACACCTTCTACGAGCACCCGGACAGCTATCACTGCTGGTGGGGCTCCACCGTCGTGCCCACCGTGGACAAGAGCGCAAAAGGGTTCAGGAAGCTCATCTGCGGCAAGGGCGGCGTCATCGACAAGTGGACGAAGGCGGGCGCGGACGGCTGGCGGCTGGACGTGGTGGACGAGCTCCCCACCGATTTTGCCGAGGAAGTCTGCGCCGCGATAAGGCGCGCGGGCAAGGACCCCCTCGTCATCGGCGAGGTGTGGGAGGACGCCTCCGACAAGGTCAGCTACGGCACATGGCGTCCTTACTTCATGGGCGACGAGCTGGACGGCGTGATGAACTATCCCTTCCGCAGGGCGATATTCGACCTCATCATGAAAGGGGACCGCGAGGGCTTCCGCGACGCCGTGACCCTCATCGCGGAGCACTATCCCAAGGAGAGCATGGACGTCTGTTTCACCCTCGTAGGCTCTCACGATACCGTGCGCGCTCTCACCGCGCTCTCGGGCGTGGAAGCGCCCTATGACAAGGCGGAACGCCGCACATACAGACTCTCCGACGAATATTACGCCTTCGCCAAGCTCCGCCTCAAAGCTGCCGCCATCCTGCAATACACCCTCCCCGGCGTCCCCTGCGTCTATTACGGCGACGAGGCGGGCGTGCAGGGCTTCGAGGACCCCTTGAACCGCGCCACCTATCCGTGGGGCAGGCAGGACGACGACCTTCTCGGGCATTACCGCGCCCTCGGTGAGCTCCGCCGCAGAAATGCCGACGCCCTTCGCGGCAGGCTCGTCTTCCTCGACGACAGCGAACTCACCGTCTTCCGCCGCATCTCCGACGACGGCGCCCACATCCTCACCACCTATTACAACCCCTGTTTCCACACCGTCCGCCGCGACGTCAACGCCTTCGACGCCTTCACGGGCGAACGCATAGGGGATGGGGGTGGTGGTGTGTTGGTTGTGCCGCCGCTTTCCGCCTGCGTGACTTCTGACACTCTCATTTAGCGATCTGCTTTGTCAAAGCCCCGTTTTCGGCTCGTTACGTACGGTTTAGTACGCGCCTCGCTGAAAAGGGGCTTTTTCGCGCATCTCATCTAAATGAGAGCGTCAGGGGGGCGGGGAGCAAGAACCGAGAAAACGTCGTGTTCGGAGGTTGGAACGGGTGCACGACTCTGACATTGGAGTATTGTACCCCCTTCCTGCGGGTTTCCCCCTCATTTACCCCACCGAAAATACTTTCGGCGGGGACCCCGATCGTTCCCCCTTAAAAGGGGACCCACCATTTCGGGGGACACCTTCGGCACTCGGGCACGAGGGCGCCCGAGGACGGCGCCTCCACGGCGCCGCCATGTTATGCCGCTTGCAATGCGCCCGCTTCGCGAAAAGAGTGGCGCATTGCTAGCGCACGTTTCGTCAGCCCTCGGCACTCATACGGTCGCCGCCGACTTTCAAGAGGCGGCAAGCCGCCTGTGAAAGTTTGGCTGGGCGGCTCCACCTCGAACGAGATAACATCGTGTCAGGGGACGTCACGCTCCGGGTTTTCGTGAAGCCGCCAAGACGTGCACTTATTCGGAGCGTCACCGAGCACGATGAAACCTCTTTCGAAGACGGTCTTACGCGCCGCTCACTCAAACTTGCACAGCGGGCGTTTTCGCCCGCTCTTGCAAGTTGCGGCGCGCTCCGCGACCTCGCAAGCAAGACGGATAATTAAGTAGACACGGGCGCCGTGCGCGCCGAGTCGCCTTCCTCTCCCCGCGAGCGACGTTCGGTGAGTACTGTTCGCCGCTCGATTATCTCTATGCGAGATTCAAACTTTATCAAAAAGGATGAAAAACATATCCCGCATTTTAGGAGGATTGTCCCTTATTCCGAGTGGGGGAGGAAAGCCCGAAGGGAAGGAGGGGGAACAATACTCCCATGTTAAGGGACGCACACCCCGTTTTCACCCACGAGCACGACGCACACTCCGAGTATTTGTCACACGTCCTCCTGCACTTTCCCCGTGGCGGTTTTCATGCGGGTTTCGGGGGTGGAGACGGGCGGAGAGGGAGCGTCCGCACCGTCCGAAACAAGATGTGATGCGAAAACGTTAAGTCGCTTGACTAATGCGGGAGTATCGTTTATATTATATGAAAAATAATAATACGGCATTGGGACAGCGGCTTCGGAATTGACGAGGGCGCTGTTTCGGTGGTCATAGGGGCGGGCGAAGACCCGTATACGGAGGCAGCATGAAAAAGAACATCGAAAAGATCCTTGCATCCGCAGGGCTCATCATCGCGCTGGTGCTCATCATCATCCTCGTTGTCACCGCATTCGGCGGCATCGAGCAGAGCGAGTTCGACAACAAGCTGGTCAAGGGGCTCATCATCACGCTCGGCGTGCTTTATATGGTGCTGGGCATGAGCACGCTGGTCATGCTGTTTGCCGGCAGCGACGCCGTGCGCGAGATCACTCTGCGCAGCGAGCAGGGCGGCAGCTGCAAGGCGACGCTCGGCGTCATCCGCAAGCTGGTGAAGGAGACCTTCTACGGCATGGAAGGCGTCAAGACGGGCAAGGTTACGCTCATCGTCAACGAGTACGGCGTCAAGCTCAAGGTCGCGGTGCGCATCACCGATCGCGACGTGTTCGAGACCGAGACCTATCTGCGCACCCTTCTCGAAGAGGTGTTCAAGGGCGCGTTGGGCTTCAAGTTCCACGCCATCGAGTTCAAGGTGGTGTCTTTGCAGGCGCGCTTCAAGCCCGATAAGGAGAAGGTGCAGGCAGAGGTGGAAGAGAAAGTGGCGGAGCACTCCGCAAATTACGCGGCGCTGCCCAACATGGTGGAGCAGACCGCAGCCGAGGGCACCCCTGGTGCGGCGGAGGAAGCGGTGGAGGAGAGCGTCGTGCGTGAAGATGCTCCCGCGCAGCTTGACGAAGCCGAAAGGGTGGCGGATGCCGCAGAGGAAGAGGTAGAAGCGGAGACGGAAGACGCCGCCGCAGAGGATATGGAAGAAATCTCAACGGAGGAAGAGGCGGCCGAGGAGGATACGGACGCCGAAGAGGAGAAATGAACGAAGTCCACATCACAAAGGAAGGGCTGGAAGAACTGAAAGCGAGACACGAGTATCTCGTGGTCGTCAAGCGCAAGGAAGTTGCGGAGAGGATCAAGATCGCCCGCGAGTTCGGCGACCTCAGCGAAAACGCGGAATACGACGCGGCAAAGGAAGAGCAGTCTTTCGTCGAGTCCGAGATCAAGGAGCTGGAGGAAAAGATCCAGAACGCCGTCATCATCGACGAGGACAGTCTGCGCAAGGACGTCGTCTCGTTGGGGAGCACCGTCGTGGTGGCTTTCCTGTTCAACGGCGAAGAGGACGACGAAGAAGAATATCAGATCGTCGGCACCACCGAGGCGGACGCCGCGAAGGGACGCATCAGCAACGAGTCCCCTTTGGGCGAGGCACTCATCGGCGGCAAAAAGGGCGACATCGTCGAGATGCTCGCTCCCGGCGGCAAGACCATCCAATACAGGATCAAAGACATCAAGTGAGTTAAGATGAGCGAACGTACACCCGAAAATCTCGTCCCGGAACAGGACATCAGCGAAGTCCGCAAGGTCAGGCTCTCCAAGCTCGCCGCTCTCGAAGAGGCGGGCAGGGATCCTTTTGCGGTCACCACCTACGAGCGTACCGCCACGGCGGGCGCCATCCGTGCCGACTACGACGCATACGAAGGCAAAGAGGTGTCCGTGGCGGGCAGGCTCATGTCCAAGCGCGTCATGGGCAAGGCGAGTTTCGGGCACATCGCGGACAGCGACGGCGAGCTGCAACTCTATTTCAGCCGCGACGATATGGGCGTCGAGGTCTATCAGGAGTTCAAGAAGCTGGACGTCGGTGACATCATCGGCGTCAGGGGCACCGTGTTCAAGACCAAGACGGGGGAGATCACCGTGCACGTCGCGGGCTACACTCTGCTCACGAAGTCCCTGCTGCCCCTGCCCGAGAAGTATCACGGGCTTAAGGATCCGGAGCTGCGTTACCGCCAGCGCTATGTCGATCTCATCGCCAATCCCGGCGTGAAAGAGATCTTCGTCAAGCGCAGCAAAGTGGTCTCCGCCATCCGCGAATATCTGGACGGCGAGGGGTTCTTCGAGGTGGAGACCCCCGTGCTCAACACCCTCGCGGGCGGCGCAAACGCCCGTCCTTTCGTCACCCATCACAACACCCTCGACGTGGATATGTATCTGCGCATCGCCACCGAGCTCTATCTCAAGCGCTGCATAGTCGGCGGCTTCGAGAAGGTGTACGAGGTGGGCAGGATATTCCGCAACGAGGGCATGGACCCAAAGCATAACCCCGAGTTCACCACCGTGGAGGTCTATCAGGCGTATGTGGATTACAATGCGATGATGGACCTCACCGAAAACCTCATCCGCCACTGCGCGATGAAGGCGTGCGGCACCCTCGAGGTCACCTATCAGGGGACGCAGCTCTCCTTTGCGGGACCGTGGGAAAGACTGACCATGGTGGAAGCGGTCAGAAGATACGTCGGTATGGACTTCGACACGGAGCCGCTCACCGACCTCATCGCGAAGGCGAACGCCAAGGGGTTGGAGCTTCCCGCCGACACGACGTGGGGCAGGGCGCTCTACGAGGTGTTCGACAACTTCGTGGAGGAAAAGCTCACGGGACCCGTCTTCATCATCGACTATCCCGTCGAAGTCAGTCCTCTCGCGAAAAAGAAGCCCTCCGACCACCGCCTTACCGAGCGTTTCGAGCTGTTCATCGCATCCAAGGAGATAGCCAACGCGTTCAGCGAGCTCAACGATCCCATCGACCAGCGCGAGCGTTTCGCCGCACAGATGGCGGCAAAGGCGAAGGGGGACGAAGAGGCGCAGCCCTATGACGAGGATTTCGTCACCGCGCTCGAGTACGGCATGCCTCCCACGGGCGGTATGGGCATGGGCGTGGACAGGTTGGTCATGCTGCTCACCGACAGCTACACCATCCGCGAGGTGCTGTTGTTCCCCACCATGAAGCCTCGTGCGTGAGAGGGGTGAAACGCTTGACACCCCGCGCGCGCACAGCATATAATATGCCTACGAAAGGGAGTAGTTTAGTGCCATTGTCAACATCATGGGCTCACGCTCTGGCAAGGCAGCCCCTCCCGGGGTTACAAGACTTTTGCGCCGCAAAAGTCTTTTTTGATAAGACGGGCGTGTGCCCGTGCGCGACGTGCGTGCGCGCGTAAGCGAACGTAAAAACCGCGGCTCATGCCGCGTATAAGGAGAGAGTATGGGATTTTTCAAAAAACCCGAAAAACAGGCGGAAGCGCCCGCCGACGCCATCCCCTCCGTCATCTATCACGATAAGACGGCGGATGAGGTGCTGGGTGCTCTGAACGCGACCGAAGGAGGACTTTCCTCCGCAGAGGCGGAGAAGAGAGCGGCGGAATTCGGCAAAAACGCGCTTAAAGAAGCCAAGAAAAAGAGCCTTGCGGTCAAGTTCTTCGAACAGTTCAAGGACGTCATGATCATCGTGCTCATCGTGGCGGCGATCGTTTCCGCGGTCATTGCCCTCGTGCAGAAGGAGTACAGCGAGCTCATCGACGCCGGCGTCATCCTGCTCATCGTCATCCTCAACGCCGTCATAGGCGTGGTGCAGGAGAACAAGGCGGAGAACGCCATGGAAGCCTTGAAAAACATGAACAAGGCGTTCTCCAAGGTGCTGCGCGACGGCGAGTGGAAACATCTCGCAAGCGAGGAGATCGTTCCCGGTGACATCGTCAAGCTGGAAGCGGGCGACATCGTGCCCGCGGATATGCGCCTTCTCACCTCCGCATCGCTGAAGATCGAGGAAGCCGCCCTCACGGGCGAGAGCGTCCCCGCCGAAAAGGATGCCGACAAGGTGGTGGCGGCGGATGCCCCCCTCGGCGACCGCGCGGATATGGCGTATTCGGGCGGCACCGTGGCGTACGGCAGAGGCACGGGCGTGGTCACTCATACGGGCATGAGCACCGAGGTGGGCAAGATCGCGACCATGCTCACGGACGGTTCGCAGCAGACGTCCCCGCTCCAGAAGCAGCTGGGCAAGACGGCAAAGCTTTTGAGCATACTCGTGCTTGCCATCGCCGCCGTCATCTTCATCGTGCAGGCGGTGCGCGAGCCCGACAACATCATGGAAGCGTTCATGACGGCAGTCGCCATCGCGGTCGCCGCCATCCCGGAGGGACTTCCCGCCGTCGTCACCATCGTGCTTGCCATCGGCGTGCAGCGCATGTCCAAGCGCAACGCCATAGTGAAGAACCTGCCTTCCGTCGAAACTCTGGGGTGCTGCGAAGTCATCTGTTCCGACAAAACAGGCACTTTAACCCTCAATCAGATGACCGTAAAGGGCTATTATCTGCCGGATTGCGGTTTCAAGTCCGTTGACGAAGACGGAGCTTCCGACGGGGAAGACTTCAAGACTTTCCTTCGTGCGATGGCGCTGTGCAACGACACCGAGAAGACCTCGGAAGGGCTCGTCGGCGATCCCACCGAGACCGCTCTCGTCGCCTACGCCGAGGCGTGCGGCTACGATCATCACGAGCTCATCGCCGCCTATCCCCGCGTGGACGAAGTGCCCTTCGACAGCGTGAGAAAGCTGATGACCACCGTCAACGAGCACGACGGCGTCAAGGAGGCGTACGTCAAGGGCGCGCCCGATATGCTCCTTCCCCTCTGCACCAAGGTGATGGACGGTGAGAGCATCCGCGACATCACGGCGGAGGACGTGGAGAAGGTCAAGAAAGCCAATTCCAAGATGGCGAAGAAGGCGCTGCGCGTGCTGGGCGTCGCCGTCAAGCTCACCGACCTCGAGCACGGTCATCTCGAGAGCGGGCTCACCTTTGTCGGGCTCGTCGGCATGATCGACCCGCCGAGAGCGGAAGTGAAGGAGGCGGTCAGGGTGTGCATAGGCGCGGGTATGCGTCCCATCATGATCACGGGCGACCACATCGACACCGCGTCCGCCATCGCCGCGGAGATCGGTATTCTGCGCGAGGGCGACAAGGTCATCCTCGGCGCGGATCTGGACAAGATGAGCGACGAGGAATTCGCCGCCACCATAGAGCAGTATTCGGTTTTTGCGCGCGTCAGCCCCGAGAACAAGGTGAGGATAGTCACCACCTATCAGGGCAAGGGCAAGGTGGTCGCCATGACGGGCGACGGCGTCAACGACGCGCCCTCCATCAAGCGCGCGGACATCGGCATCGGCATGGGCATCACGGGTACGGATGTCAGCAAGGGCGCGGCAGACCTCGTGCTTGCCGACGACAACTTCGCCACCATCATCGGCGCGGTGGAAGAGGGCAGAAAGATCTTCGCCAACATCAAGAAGGCGATACAGTTCCTGCTGTCCGCCAACATCGCCGAGGTGCTGTGCCTGTTCATCGCGACGGTCATCTGGGGCACCACCTTCCTCACGCCCTTGATGATCCTCTGGATCAACCTCGTCACCGACAGCCTTCCCGCCCTCTCCCTCGGCATGGAAGAGGCGGAGAAAGACGTCATGCAGAAGCCGCCGCGCAAGTCCAATTCCAGCCTCTTTGCGGGCAGGACGGGCGTGGACATCATCGTTCAGGGCATCATTCAGACGGGTCTGGTCATGGCGTCCTTCTGCATAGGCTGCTTCGTCATCCCGGGCGGCATGGCGGAAAGACACGGAGAGGCGATGACCATGGCGTTCGTCAGTCTCGCGCTCATCCAGCTCTTCCATGCGTACTCCATGCGCTCGCAGGATCACAGCATCCTCAACCGCAAGCTGTTTGCCAACAAGTACATCAATTTGAGCTTCATCATCGGCGTTGCGCTCACCCTCATGGTCGTGCTCATCCCGGGCTTCGGCAGCGTGTTCGGCACCGAGTGGCTCAACGGGATGGAATGGGGCGTCGCGATCGCCCTCGCGTTTGCGGTCATCCCGTGCGTGGAGATATACAAGCTCATCGTGCGCATCATACAGAAGCAGAAAGAGAAAAAAGCTCAAGCCGCCGCTTGACGAAAAATTTCCGCAGCCCTCTCCCGCACGGCGGGGGAGGGCTTTTTCGTGCCCAAAGTTTGCTTTTTTCGCGCGGGTATATTATAATTTTTACGTTGTGATCCGTCCAAGGAGGGTAACATGGCAAATTTCAACGTCGAGCTCGTGGGCAAGATAGGCTCCATGGCGCTCATAGACCGCAATTATCAGGATATGAACTACAACGTCATAGCCCGCCTTTCGCGCGAGCTGCGCCCGGGCTATATCTGGGTGACGTCGGGCGCCACCGAGATAGGCAGGCTGGACTATCTCAAGCGCACGGGCAGAGAGCTCAACGGCACGGACGAGGAGAACAAGACGGACTATTCCGCGCAGGGACAGTCCATCCTCATGCAGACGTACAGACAGTTCATCGACAGCAGGTTCAGCGTGAGGCAGATCCTCGTGGAGCACCAGCACTTCAACGACGAGGAAAAGCGCAGACATCTCTACGATATGCTTTGCCGCTGCCCGGGACAGAACGCCATCCCCATCATCAACTACAATGACCCCGTGAGCTATGAGGAGAACCGCAAGCACGAGATAGGACGCATCCTCGCGGAGCGCGGACACGCCATCGAGTGCGTGGACAACGACGAGACGGCAAGCCAGATCGCCTGCCTCGTAAAGTGTAAGACGCTGCTCATCCTCACCACCACCACGGGCATATATGCCGATCCCGACGACGAGAGCACCCTCGTCACCCGCGTCGGGGGCAAGGATCTTTACGAGCTCATCGAGAACGTGGAGGAATTGCAGTCCCACTGCGCGGGAGCGTCCAGAAAGGGCGCGCACGGCGCGAGAGCGAAGCTGGAGTACATCAAAGAGCCGTTGAAGAACGGCACCACCGTCATCATCGGCAGCAGCCGCTACGGCATAGCGGAGCTGCTCGGAGGCTCCGTGCCCTGCACCCGCATAGGGCTGTAAGCGGACGGGAACGGAAAAGAGAAAAATACAAAAACGCGCGATGATCGCGCGTTTTTGTCATCTTAAACATCACGTTTTGTTTATTTCTTCATCGCGGCTTTGAATTCCGCTTTCAGCTCGTCACGCTCTTCTTCCGTCAGTGAGTCGGCGTAGAGTTTGGCGTGTCTGCGCGCAAGACGCAGCAGTTCGCCGTCTCCCAGAGAGGCAAGCACGCGGGGAGGAACGGGCTTCGAGGTGCGCGTCATAAGGTCGGCAAGCAGCAGTAGAGCCCTGTATTTCGCGGGTGACACTCCCGCCTCGGATGCGGCAAGTTCCAGCTCGGCGTCGCTCATCCCCGTGACTACGGGTCTGCCCGCGATGCGCATTTCGTAGACCGCGATCACCTCGGGGGTCAGTTTCTCGAGGAAGAGCTCCGCGATGCCCGTCGTGACGGCGGCGTTTTCGTCTGCGGGCGGAGGGGGAGGGAGGATACCGCCGTGTTTCGGGCAGCGGTGTCCGCCGTCGCGGTGACGGTGATGACGGTGATGTTCCCCGTTCGGTTTGTCCTCCTTTTCGGGGGAGGGCGGGAGAGTCCCCGCGTCCTCGGGGGAGAGGGAAGTTTCGTGGGGCGCGGGCGCGGCATATGCCGCGGGCGTCTCTTTTGCGCCCGCCGCGGCGGCGGGCAGGGCGACTGCCGCGAGAGCCAGAGTCGCGATGACGGTTTTCAGCATAAAATTCTCCTTTCGCGCGGGTGTGCTCCGCGTGTCGGATATATCTTGGGCGGGACAGGGATTTTTATGCAGAATCGTTAAGTTTTTAACTTTTTTCGGTTGCCCTATTGAAATGCGGCGGGTTTGATGTTATACTCGTTGCGATAAGGAGGAATGCCTATGCAGAAAGAAAAACTCGATTTTTTGACTGCCAAAGCGCGCAAGCTCCGTGACGACGCCATCGAGATCATCGGTCACTTCGGCGTCGGGCACATCGGCGGCACCATGTCCGTCATGGATGCTTTGACGGTCATTTACTACGACAAAGCCAATGTCGATCCCAAGAACCCCAAAAAGCAGGACCGCGACCGCGTGATCATGTCCAAAGGCCACGCCGGTCCCGCCATGTACGCCGTTCTCTGCGACCTCGGCTATTTCCCCAAGGAGTGGATGACGACGCTCAACCGCAACGGCACCAACCTGCCTTCCCACTGCGATATGAACAAGACCCCCGGCATCGATATGACGGCGGGTTCGCTGGGACAGGGTTTGTCCGCCGCAGTCGGCATGGCGATCGCCGCCAAGATCGACCGCAATCCCGCGACGATCTACTGCTTCATCGGCGACGGCGAGAGTCAGGAAGGGCAGATCTGGGAGGCGAGCATGTTCGCGGGTGCGAAGAAGCTCGACAACCTCATCGTTCTTCTCGACAGCAACCGTATGCAGCTGGACGGTCCCGTGGAGAGCATCAACGGGCTGGAGCCCATCGTGGACAAGTGGAAGGCGTTCAACTTCTTCGTTCAGGACGTGGACGGGCACGATCTTGCCGCCATCTCCGACGCCATCGACGCCGCGAAGGCGCAGCATGACAAGCCCTCTATGATCGTCCTGCGCACCGTCAAAGGCAAGGGCGCTTCCTTCACCGAAGGCGTCGCCAACTGCCACAGTATGTCCGTGCCCGAAGAGGTGTGGAGAAAGGAAACGGGGAGGTACGAATAATGACCGACGAAAAAGAAATCAGACAAGTTATGGCAGCAGGACTCGTCGAAGCGGCAAAGAATGACGACCGCATCGTCGTGCTCGACGCCGACCTCATGAGCTGTCACGCCACCAAGTGTTTCCTCGAAGCCTATCCCGAGCGCTTCATCAACGTCGGCATCGCCGAAGCCAACATGATCGGTGTGGCGGCGGGCATGTCCGCCTTCGGGAAGATCCCGTTCGCGTTCAGCTTCGCGCCTTTTGCCACCAGAAGGTGCTATGATCAGATCTTCATCTCCGTGGCGTACAGCAAGCTCAACGTCAAGATCGTGGGCTCTGACCCCGGCGTCATGGCGGAAGCCAACGGCGGCACCCATATGCCCTTCGAGGATATGACCCTCATGCGCGCCATCCCCAAGATGGTGTGCTTCGAGCCCACCGACGCGACCATGCTCGCCAAGGCTCTTCCGCAGATCATCGACTATCCGGGTGCGGTCTACATCCGTATGTTCCGCAAAAAGACGGAGAAGATCTTCGACGATTCTCTCGACTTCAAGCTCGGCAAAGCCGTCAAGGTGCGCGCGGGCAAGGACGTCACCCTCATCGCCTCCGGCATCATGGTGGACAGAGCCCTGAAAGCCGCCGATGCGCTCAAAGAGGAGGGCATCTCCGCCGCAGTCGTCAATATGCACACGTGGAAGCCCATCGACGCCGACGCCATCTGCGACGCCGTCAAAGAGACGGGTGCCATCGTCACTTGTGAGAACCACAGCACCTTCGGCGGTCTGGGCAGCGCCGTCGCCGAGGTCGTCGTCGAGAAATGCCCCGCTCCCGTCGAGATGATCGGTGTCGTCGATTCCTTCGGCGAGGTCGGCAAACAGGCGTATCTCAGCGAGAAGTTCCACCTGACGGTGGAAGATATTGTTGCTGCCGCCAAGCGCGCGGTTGAGAGAAAGAAATAATAAGGTAGCGTTTCTCTTTAAGTTACCGAGGGCGCTATTTGGCGCATAACTTTGTCAGCACCCCCTTTTCGGCTCGTTACGTACGATTTAGTACGCGCCTCACCGAAAAGGGGGTGCTTTCGCGTTCTGCATCCAAATGACGCCCTCGGGCTTCGAAGAGCTTGATAGCGCGTCCCCGAGCACGACGTTTCTCTTTCGAAGACGGTCTTACGCGCCGCTTGAGCGTGACGTCGCTTGACATGACGTTATCTCTTTCGAAGAGGAGCCGCTCCGACGTGCACTTGTCTGGAGCGTCTCCGAGCACGACGTTTCTCTTTCGGAGACGGAATCACGCGCCGCTCACCCAAACTTGAACAGCGGGCGTTTGCGCCCGCTCTTGCAAGTCGCGGCGCGAAATGCGACCTCGCAAGCTAGATGAAGCGTTAAGTAGACACGGGCGCCGTGCGCGTCGAGTCGCCTTCCTCTCCCCGCGAGCGACGTTCAGTGAATACTGTTCGCCGCTCGATTATCTTTATGCGAGATTCAAACTCTATCAAAAAGGACGAAGAACATATCCCGCATTTTAGGAGGCCTGCACTCTTCCCGAGCGGGGGAGGAAAGCCCGAAGGGAAGGAGGGGGAACAATACTCCCATGTTAGAGGGCAGGACTCTATCCCGAAGGGAAGAAGTGGGCGCGACACTCCCATGTCAGGGGACTACACGCGTTCCAAGCGGGCGAGCGGAGAGTTCGCGGCTCGCTCTATCTTTAACAATTAAACTATTTTCGGATTTGGTATTGACACTGCTCCCGAGGTAAAGTATCATATAAAACAGAACAAGTCTACTTATGCGGTTTCGGAGGGGGAGAGCGTGCTTGCTTCCTTCGCACTGCGGTAAAGGAGGAATTATGGACAATGTCACAATGGCAAAGATAAACCTGTTCGCGGTGCTGCGCAACATCGAGGATCTTTGCGTCATGGATCCCGAGTCGAAAGACCTCATCAAAGGCGTCGACCTCGGTGTGGAATTCAACGTGCCCGAAGTCGGCTCCGCGGTGCTGACCTTCAAGGATGGCAAGTGCACGTTCACCAGAGGCAAAGGCAAGGCGGCTCTCAAGCTCTACTTCACCTCTCCCGAG
Organism: uncultured Clostridia bacterium; assembly: GCA_944372795.1. GTDB lineage: Bacteria > Bacillota > Clostridia > Christensenellales > CAG-917 > Limadaptatus. The sequence goes on from CALWAF010000008.1 coordinate 44,836, forward strand.
CACTTCAACAATCTGATCTCGCCTCCCGTCGATCCCAAGACGGGCAAGCCCAAGATGGTCATCCCCATCTTCTACAACGTGTTCAAGGTCGGGTTCTTGCTCAACACCTTCACCAAACTTGCGGACAGACTGAGCCATTATCTCCAGCCCGCTCCCGAGAAGAAGGATGAGCTGCTCAAGGATCCCGCTTATTTCGAGACCAACACCGTTCTCACCGCATACACCGCGTTCTACGCCATGAGCGAGATCGCCAACAGCGACTTTATCGGCAAGGCGATCGCCCGCCGTATGCCCGACGGTGTCATCGCCTGCGAAGTGGGCGGCACCGATCTTGCGATGAACATCACGGTCAAGAACCACAAGTTCGTCACCAACAAGGGCAGAGTCAAAGAGCCTCGCGCCACGATGGTGTTCGGCGATCTGCAGTTCGCACACGATCTTCTCAACGGCAAGACGTCCAGCTTCACGGGCATGGGCACGGGTCAGTTCCAAGTGAAAGGCTTCGTCGAGATGCTCGAGCAGATGGCGAAACTGCTCTCGCAGGTCAGCATCTATCTCGGTTGATTTAGGAGGATATTATGAATCTCAGCTACGAACCCAAGAAAATATACGATGTCACAAAGAGCCAAGAGGCGTTCAAGCGCGCCCTCAAGGTCGTGCCCGCGGGCATCTACGGTCACCTCGGTCCCTCCGAAGGCTGCATGATCCCCGTCAGCTCTTATCCTCTGTTCATGTCCAAAGCGCAGGGCTCCTATTTCTGGGACCTTGACGGCAACAGGTTCATCGACTATATGTGCGCCTACGGCCCCAACTTCCTCGGCTACAACGACCCCGACGTCGATGCTGCCGCGCTCGAACAGATGAAGAAGGGCAACTGCGTCACTCTCGCGTCCGATCTGCTCATCGAGTTCGCCGAAGAGATGGTCAACACCATCAACATGGCGGACTGGGCGTTCTTTGCGAAGAACGGCGGCGATGCCACCTCCTTTGCGGTCATGATCGCGCGTGCCTACACCAACCGCAAGAAGGTCGTCCTCGTCAGCGGCTACTATCACGGCGTCGCTCCTTGGATGCAGAAGCTGGGTTATGCCGGCGTCACCGAAGAGGACATCGCCAACAACCTCTACATTGATTGGAACGCTCCCGATCAGTTCGAGAAACTCATCAAGAAGTATCCCGGTCAGATCGCGGCGCTCATCGCCACGCCCTACTATCATCCCACTTTCGTGGACAACCAGCTGCCCCCCGAGGGTTACTGGCAGAAGATGCGCAAGCTCTGCGACGACAACGGCATCGTCCTCATCTTCGACGACGTGCGCGCAGGTTTCCGCATCGACGAGAAGGGCAGCGACTATCACTACGGCATCAAGTCCGACCTCTCCTGCTTCTGCAAGGCGATCGCCAACGGCTACAACGTGTCTGCGGTCTGCGGTGCGGAGAAGCTGAAGAACGCCACTTCCGACATCATGTACACGGGCAGCTACTGGCTCTCCGCCGTCCCCTTCGCCGCAGGCATCGCCACCATCAGAAAGGCGAAAGCCACCCACGCCGTCGAAGAGAACGCCAAGAAGGGCAAGATGCTCACCGACGGACTCGTCGAGGTCGCAAAGGACAACGGTTTCGACCTCCGCGTGACCGGCGAACCCGCCATGTTCTATATGCGACTCGGCAATGACTATCCCTCCACCATCCTGCATCAGGAATGGGTCGCGGAGTGCGTCAAGCGCGGTGTCTTCTTCACCTCGCACCACAACCACTTCATCAACTCCGCGCTCACCAAGGAAGATATGCAGTACACTTGGGAAGTCGCCGACGAGGCGTACAAGGTCGTGAGGGCGGCGCATCCGGATGCGAATTACCTCAAATAATCCCTGACGCGCGTCACACACCACGTGGTTTTCAGCGAAGCCGCCCATCGGGCGGCTTCGTGTTTTCCTTACGTGGTGTGTTCCTCTTCGCGTCGTGAAAATGCGGAGACGCTCGCTTTGTTCCTCGTTCCTGCGGAACTATCGCAAAGCTCGCTCATTTTCACTCCGCGGGAGACGAGGGCAATGCCCTCGTCATGATACGGCGGCGTAGCCGCCGCTTGCAAGTCGCGGCAATTCGGGGTCCCCGCCGAAAGTATTTTCGGCGGGGCAAAATCGGGGTCCCCGCCGAAAGTATTTTCGGTGGGGTAAATCTCATCCAAATGAGCGCGTCAGACCATAAGCGTTTGATAAGGCGTCCCCGAGCACGATGAAACCTTTTTCGAAGACGAATTAACTAAACTCCGAGCGTGACGTCCCCTGACACGACGCTATCTCGTTCGGAGTGTGCTTGAACACGCCGAACACTTCTTTCGAAGACGGTTTCACGCGCCGCTCACCCAAGCGTTCACAGGCGGCGCAGCCGCCGCTTGAACGCCGCGGCGCGAAATGCGACCTCGCAAGCTAGACGGATAATTAAGTAGACACGGGCGCAGTGCGCGTCGAGTCGCCTTCCTCTCCCCGCGAGCGATGTTCGGTTAGTACTGTTCGCCGCTCGATTATCTCTATGCGAGATTCAAACTCTATCAAAAAGGACGAAAAGTATATCCCGCATTTTAGGAGGATTGTCCCCTATTCCGAGTGGGGGAGGAATACCCGAAGGGAAGGAGGGGGAGCAATATTCCCCGCGAGATGTGCACCCTATTCTACGTTTGAGCACGCCGAACCCTTTGAGCAAGTGTATTTGAGTTCACGAACAACTCCGAAACAAACGGGGACGGGGTAAAAATGTTCATTCTCGGACGCGTTCGTCCGAGTTGAACATTTGCGCCCCCATGCCCCGCGAGCGGGGACCCCGGCTTGACCCCGTCCCCATTGGTTTCAACACGTTCCTGTTCCGGGTTGGAGGGGGAACAATACTCCCATGTCAGGGACGCACACTCGGTTTCCCGTTTGAGCACGCCGTACCCTCCGAGCGGGCGGCTCCGCCCCCGCTCCACCCGCAGGAAGGGGCGGGCAAACATTACGCCTACGACAGGTGCCGTTATCTTATCAATGCGGTGTCGTTTATGAAGGCGTTCATAACGCCCGAGGCGTCGAAGCCTTGGGAGAGGAAGGCGGCGGCGAGGTCGTCTGCGGTCGCGGTGTCGTAGGCGTGGGTGCGGCAGTAGTCGGCGAGGGCGGCGATGAAGGAATTTTCGCCCGCTAGGGTGAAGAGAGTGTCGAAGAGCAAGAGCCCTTTGGAGTAGGTGACGGCGACATATTCGCCCGCTGAGACGTAGGAGGAAAGGGGGCGGCTCATCTTGCCCGAGAAGCCGACTTCCTCGGGGAGCGCGGCGAAGCGGGAGTAGTGAGCGGTGGCGGCGAGAACTGCGTCGCGGTAGCGCTCCGGCTCGCCTCCCTGCAGGAAGAAGTAGGCAGCCGAAAACTCGGTGAGACCCTCGTCCAGCCACGGTTCGTTGAGCTGATCCGATCCCACGATGCCGAACCACCATTGGTGCGCCGTTTCGTGCACGACGGTGAAGGCGTAGTTCTCGCGCGAGGCGTCGGGGGTGACGGCGACAAGAGAGCCGAATTCCATCCCGCCCGCACCCGTGTCCGCCTGCACTACGGAGAAGACGGGATAGGGGTAGGCGCCGAAGAGGGAGGAGAAGCGCGTGACCGCGCGGGCGGCGAGCAGAGCGGTCGCCCGAGGATCGGGGTCGTCCGTGAAGAAGTAGCGCACCTCGACCTCTCGCCCGTCCGTCTCGGCGGTGGTGTGTTCCGTCTTGAAGTCGCGGGAGAGGAAGAGGGCGAAGTCGCGCACGCGTCCCGCCTCCGCGTAAGTGGTGCGGACGCCGCCTTTGACCTCGGAGGAGAGGATCTCGCCCGATGATGCCACCACATATCCTTCGGGTGCGCGCAGGGTGACGGAGTAGTCCGCGGACTCCGAAAAGAAAGGATCGCCGAAGGGAGAATATCCCTCCGTGCGCCACTCTCCGTCTTCCGCCATGCACAGCACCGGATAGAACCCCGTGAGGTGCACCCCGTCCTCGGAGACGCCGAAGCGGGCGTTGCATTCGGGCAGCAGCAAGCGGGCGCGGAGGGCGACGGTGACGGTGTCTTCCGCCGCGTCGGGGCACGGGACGCGCAGGATACAGCCGTCCTCACTTATTTCATAATTCGACGTTTTTCCACACGTTTCGACACTTAAAATCTCGATTTCGCCAAAACTCTCGCCGTTATAGTAGACCTCTTCTTTCTCTTCGGCAGGGCATATCGGGGTGAACGAGGTCTCCGAAAAGGCGTTGGGGTAGAGGTGGAAGGCGAGCTCGGAGCAAAGCAGGCGTGAGGACGGGACGGTCACTTCCTGCAAGAGGTCTATCTCTCTTTCACCGTCGAAGTCAAGCTCAATCGTGTAGGAGAGGGCGGCGTCCTTCTCGGTGTGCTGCGGGGAGCAGGCGGCAAGCGCGAGCAGCGCCGCCGACAGCACGAGCAGCAGTAGGGCGGCGGGCAGGGGGTGGGCAAGACCGCGGTGCGTATGACGGGAGGGGCGGGATGTCATCGTCAGCGGGAAGAGAGGGTGAGATCCATCAGTTTGCCGTGTCTGCGGGCGCGTTCCACCGTGTCCGCCGTGACGCGCTCTCCCTTTGCGGCAAGCAGTTCCCCCGTGTAGGACGTGAGGTCGTCGGCGAGCGTCCTGCCCAAGAGGAAGTTGTAGTCCGCGATCACTCTGTACGGCGTGAAATCCTCGCCGCCCGCGAGCACGGTCATGCCGAGGGAGGGGTCGGGGATGCGGACGGAGTGCGCGGTGTCGTCCCGGGCTATGCCGACGTCGGTGCGGACAGGGGACGTGGCGCGGTCTTTTCCTTCCTGCGGTGAGGGGAGAGGGAGCGTTGTCTTTTCTTCTGCGGGCGGGGGAGTGGCGACGTCCGCTATGCGCACGGGATAGTCTGTCTCCGCCTTCGGGAAGGGGACGGAGGGCGTCCTGCGTTTTTTTGCGGAGGCGTCTTTCAGGATGACGACGTCGCCGAACGCGCGGAATGCAGAGGGCGGCATATCTTCGTCGCCGAGACGGAGTGCGCGCACCCTGCCGCGCGCGGTGACGAGAACGTCCGACACCTCGCCGCGCGCCTTTCCGGAGGCGGTGTACGCCTTTTTGCCTATGGGAGAGTGCAAAAGAGGTGTGAGATCTGCGTCTTCGGGTGAACGGAAGGCAAAAGTGTCGTCCAGCACCACTGCGTCCGAGAGGGCGCCGACGGCTTCTGCGGGCAGCAGGGCGTCGCCCTCCGCGCGCGATATAACAAAATATACAATTTTTCGGCAATTTTCGTCAAAATATACATCCTTGACGCTGCCTTCCAAAGAGCAATCCGAGCGGCATATCACATCTGCGCCGAGCAGGCGGGAGAGTTCTTGCATGTTCCACCTCCGCAACAGATTATGCCCCCATTTCGGGACTTATGCCGCTTTCGCGCAAAAGGAGGGCATTTACGGAGCGAAAATCATATATTATAAGCCCTCATACGCGTGCAAACGGAAAAGAAGATGACGTAAAAATGGGAGTTATTCACCGAGTTATCCACAATTTCGCGGGAAAATGTGCACAACTGCGTGGACAAAGGCGTATTTTTATGCGGCGGCGAATATATTCAAAATTGAAACGATATGCAGAGCGATACCCTCAAAAAAACGAAAGCGGCGAAGTTTTTTGCCGCGGTGCTCACGGCGGTGGTGCTTGCCTCCGCCGCGGTGGCGATCCCCGTCTGCGCCGTGCTCACGGCGGGGGAGGCGCGCCCCGTCATCGTGGTGGATGCGGGTCACGGCGGGTTGGATGGCGGCGTGGTGGGAACACGGACGGGAGTGAAGGAGAGCGACCTCAATCTCGCAGTCGCGCTCCTTCTCGGAGGAATGCTGGAGGAAGAAGGTTTTGACGTCGTGTTCACGAGAGCGGGCAAGGGCGGGCTCTATCTCGACGGCGAGAGGGGGAAAAAGAGCGCGGATATGCGCAGGCGTGCAGACATCATCGCCCGCTCGGGCGCGGTCGGGGTGGTCAGCATACACATGAACACCTTTTCCGACCCGTCGCGCAGGGGAGCGCAGGTGTTTTTCGACGCGTCGTCTTCCCGAGGCCGCGCGCTCGCGGATGCGGTGCAGACGGAGCTGAACCGCTCCTTCAATCTTCCGGACGCGGGCAGGGAGTTCGCGGCGCTTGCCGCCGACAAATTCATCCTGCAACAGACCTCCGCCCCGTCCGTCATCGTGGAATGCGGCTTTCTCTCCAACCCCGACGACGAAAGAAATCTCTCCGACGAGGGCTACCGCGCCCGTTTCGCCCTCGCTCTCGCGGGCGTGATAGCGCGGGAGCTCACCTCCGGCTCACCTTACGGGACGGTTTCAGCGGGGACGTTTTGACGGGATTTTGTTGATTTTGACGGCGCGTTAATGTATAATTTTTGAAAGATAAAACCGATGTCGTGCGCATATGCGCACGTGGGAGTTCGCGTCATGGGAGTTCACGACGGCCACAGAGAAAGGATGCGCGAGAGGATAGATGTCGCAGGCATCGATTCTTTGCAAGACCACGAGGTGTTGGAATATCTCCTGTTTTCCTTTGTGCCCAGACGCAACACCAACGATATTGCACATGCGCTCATCGAGAAGTTCGGCTCATTTTCGGACGTGCTCAACGCCGATGCCGCCGCTTTATCCGAGGTGCCCGGCATGACGGAGAATGCGGCGCGTTTTCTCGCGTCGCTGCCCGCCGTCCTGCGCCGTTACGCCGTGAGCGTGACCAAGCGTCGGCCGAAACTTGCGGGCAGGCGCGCCGCCCGCGAGTATCTGGCGAAGGAGATGTTCGGTCTGCCCGTCGAGGTGCTGGGCATACTTGCTCTCGACGCGAGAGACGGCATACTCCGCTTCCACAAGCTCGCCGTGGGCACGGGGGACAGCGTGACGGTGTCGGTGAGGCAGGTGGCGGAGTTCGCGATGACGTCCAAGGCGGTGTCCGTGATCATGGCGCACAACCATCCGGGCGGAGATCCGCGCCCGTCGCAGAGCGACTACGACCTCACGTGCGAGATCGCGGCGGTGCTCTCGGGCATAGGCGTACCGCTTGCCGACCACATCATCTTCACGGATACGGCAAGCTATTCTTTCGAGGAGAACGGTCTGCTCGGTTCGGAGCGGAGCGAAAGGTGAAAATGGACAAGACGGTAAGGACAAGATTTGCCCCGTCACCCACGGGGTTCATGCACATAGGCAACCTGCGCACGGGGCTTTACGCCTACCTTTTTGCAAGGCACAACGGAGGGAAGTTCATCCTCCGCATCGAGGACACCGACCGCGAACGCATGGTGGATGGCGCCGAACAGATGGTCTACCGCACCCTTGCGGCGGCGGGCATCGACTATGACGAAGGTCCCGACCGCGACGGCGGCTGCGGCCCCTACATCCAGAGCGAAAGGGCGGGCATCTACCGCGAGTACGCCGAAAAGCTGGTGGAGCTCGGAGGCGCTTACTACTGCTTCTGCACCAAGGAGAGGCTGGAGAGCCTCAACAGCGCGGGCGGCACCCACACCTACGACCGCCATTGCCGCGACCTGTCCGCGGAGGAAGTGAAGGCGCGTCTTGCGGCGGGGGAGCCCTACGTCATCAGGCAGAAGGTGCCTGACGGCGTCGTGTCGTCTTACCGCGATATGGTCTTCGGCGAGATCTCGGTGTCGTCGGAGGACATCGAGGACGGCGTGCTCTTAAAGTCCGACGGTATGCCCACCTACAATTTCGCAAACGTCGTAGACGATCACCTCATGGGCATCACGCACGTCATACGCGGCACGGAGTATTTGTCCTCCACGCCGAAGTATAACCTCATCTACGACGCGTTCGGGTGGGAGAGGCCGCAATATATGCACCTGCCTCCCATCATGAAGGACGCGACGAGGAAGCTCTCCAAGCGTTACGGCGATGCCAATTTCGAGGATTTCGTCGCCAAGGGCTATCTTCCCGCCGCAGTCGTCAATTACGTCGCGCTTTTGGGGTGGTGCCCCAAGAACAACGCCGAGAAGATGACCATGGATGAGATGATCGAGCTCTTCGACGTGGACGGCATCTCGGTGTCGAGCTCCATATTCGACGAGGCGAAGATGCGCTGGCTCAACGGCGAATATCTCAAGGCGATGACGGAGGAAGAGTTCTTCGCTGCGGCGGAGCCGTGGATCGCAAAGAGCAAAGCCGCGCGCTTCGACAGGCGCGAGATCGCAAGGCTCATGCAGACGAGGGTGGACGTTTTGGGCGAGATCCCGGGGAAGATGGATTTTCTGGACGAGTTCGGCGCCTACGACCTCGGGATGTACGAGCACAAAAAGATGAAAGTGGATCTTGAAGTGGCGAAACGTGCCGTTAAAGTGTCGATCGGTGCACTTGAGCCGCTCGCCACATGGACGGAAGAGAGCATAAAGGAGGCTGTTGCCGCCTCCGCCGAAGAGGCGGGCATGAAGGCAGGACAGGTCATGTTCAGCATGCGTGTCGCGCTCACGGGACAGCCCTCAACGCCCGGCGGGGCGATCGAGATGGCGGTGGTGCTGGGACGCGAAGAGAGTCTGCGGCGGCTGCGCTTCTCCGAAGGGCTTTTAGGCTAGATCAAAGGGCGCTCTGCGCCGTGGGGAAGAAAATGACAAGGACGGAAAAAGGCAAGATCACTGTGGTAGTTTTGCTCGCGTGCGTACTGCTCGCGGGTATGCTCGCGTCCGCCGCGTGCACTTCGGGCGTGGTTCTCACTCCGTACACCGCTTCGGCGGAGGGGGTGACCGCGGGCTCTTACGGCGGGACGGACATAGATTCGCTGTGGTATGCGGGCGTGGACGAGCAGGACCTCAACGCGCTGCGCGGTTATGTGAGTTCCGCCATCCTGCCCGTGCTCGAGGCAAACACCGTGGAACCCGTGGTCATCGCCGTGGTGGACACGGGGCTGGATCTCGGGCTGGACATCTTCAAGGACGTGCTCATGCGCGATCCCGTGAGCAATAACGTCTTGGGCTATAACTCCTTTGCCGCATCGCAAAACGACACCGACGATCTATACAGTTTCGCCGACGAGTCCTCCGACGGTCACGGCACCGCGGTCGCGAGCGTCATCGCCATCCTCATCAAGGATATGGGGCTGCAGGATTACATCAAGATATATCCCGTCAAAGCGTCCTATTCCGCCGATTACGTGGCGGAGCTCAAGAAGGACAATCCGAACACCGATATCACCACCAATTCCTTCGACCGCACCACCGTAAGGCTCGGCATCGCGCAGGCGGTGAGCGAAGAAGTGGGCGCGGAGGTGGTCAATCTGTCGCTGTGTTCCACCAAAGACAGCGAGTCCGGCTGGCGCACTGACACCGCTCTCGCGCAGGTGATAGAACGCGCGACGCAGTCGGCGACGGTGGTCGCCGCGGCAGGCAATCTGGAGTACAACAGCAGCTCGGTGTCCTTCTATCCCGCGGCATACTCGGGCGTCGTCGGCGTGATGGCACAGGGCGCGGACGGCTATCATGACACCACCAACTACGGCACGGCATACGACATCTTCGCGCCGGGTGAGGGCATCCTCGTCAGCACCGAGAACGGCGTTTACCGCACGGAAGGCGAGTGCACTTCGGGCACCAGCATGGCGTCGCCCATCGTATCCTTCGCGGCGGCGCTTCTGCGGCTCTCCCTCACCGCGGAGCAGCTGTCGGGCGGTGACGAGCTTCCCCGCACGTCGGTCATCACCCGCATGATCACAGGGCTTTCCTCCGACGACGGCACCGTGGACGCCCCCGACGGAAAGGCGTACAAGAAGCTGGATATGATGAAGCTCGTCTCCGAGGACATCGACGACATCGACTACGGCTGGCTGCCCGTGACGGGCATCGGCATTACGGCGACCAGGGCGGGCAGAGACGTGTCCTCGGGCGCTTCCGTCACCGTGCAGACCCTGCGCGAGACGGGGGCGGGCAGGTCATACCTTGAATTTTCGGCTGTGCTCACTCCCGCGGGCGACACCGATCCTTCCGTCGCGGAGCAGGTGCAGTGGACGCTCGTCGAATACGAGACCAAGGACGGCAAAGAGACCGAAGTCGCGACACACGACCTCGGCACGGGCGCCACGATCGGTCATCTCTTCGACACGGCGGGCAGCTTCGGTGTGAGGGCAAGCATCAAGGTGCCCACCGCCGTCGATCCCTTTGTCGCGGAGTTCAGACTGACCGTGAGCCATCCCGGCTGGAACGGCAGTCAGGCATACGTCGTCACCTCCGATTACATCGCGTCGGACGCCTACATCAAGGGCACGGGCGGCGCGGTCATGGCGGGCACGGATCTTTACGGCAGAGGTTCCTCCGTTTCCCTCACCGTCACCACGGTTGAGGACGTGGCGTGCGACACCGTCAATTGGTATGTCAACGGCGCCATCGCGGGCACGGGCAAGACTTTCGTCTACACGCCCTCCGGCGCACCCGGGCAGGAGCTTGAGATCACGGCGCGCGTACAGTTTTCAAACGGCTCGCAGTCCTTTGTGCAGAACACCTTCGTCGTGCACTACAAGTCATGGGCGGCGCACCCGCTGTTCGCCATACTTTGGACGGGGCTGGGCATAGGCGTCATCGCGGCATCGGTGCTCATCGCCATGCGCGTGAAGAGCAGGAAAGCGCAAGCCGCAGCCGCGGCGCAAGACACGCCCGCAACGGTCGAACAAGCGGAAGAGAAGGAGTCTCCCATCCGCAAAAAGTGAGCGTCGAGCAGCACATCGACGGACACGTTAAATAACACAAATAAGCGTTTATATCATTAAATTATAGGATAAACCGCCGTTTTCGGCGGTTTATTCGTGTTTTACGGGTGGTAAAGAGGAGGCAGTCAGCCTTCCGCGTCCGGGTCGTAGGTGCGCAGGAACATGACCCCGTGCGTGTGCACGTCGGCGTAAGAGAAAGTGCGGATCTCACCGCCCTCCGTCCGCACCGTGAACACGGCGGGGAACGCCGCCACGATACTGCCTTTGATGAGGGTGCTCCTTCCCCTTCCTTCGCTCACCCTGATCACGAGGGGGATGCCCGTGAGCCTTTTCACGCGCGCTTTTGCTTCACCGATGTCTTTGCCCGCTTCTCTCATATCGGGAGCATATCCCGCGGGCGCGGTTTTTATACCTTTTGCCGCGTGCGCCGCGCGCCGGGGAGGGTTCCGTTTCGCTCGGCATAATATCCGTCACCCGCGCATATGATGTGGAGGAATTGGAGGCGAATATGTTCAGATACGAAAAATTGAACGCAAGCAGCATCATCGTCGCGCCCGTGATAGAGAGGGTGGTCGAGTTTTCACCGTCGGGTCTGGACGCGGGGGACGTCGCGCGCGTGCTCTCCCTCGCCGTGGACGGCCGCGCCGTTTCCGTGGAGGCGGGCGACGGCTATGCCGCGGTGGCGGGCAGGGTGAACTTCCGCCTTGTCTATCAGGATCGCGACGGCGCGCCCCGAGGGGTGGACTACAACGCGGACTTCAATCTGCGCGCGGACGGGGATTTTCTCGTGGGGGACAGCGTAGAAGCCGCGGTCGGCGTGGTGGAGGCGGATGTGCGCACGGGGGAGAGAGTGGTGCTCACCGCCGTCATCGGCGTAAGAGTGCAGGCTGTCAGGAGGTCGGAGGAAGAGTGCCTCGTGGATGCCGAGAAGTGCTATAAGACGGTGGAGAGCGTCGCGGTGCCGTCACTTGTCGCGTCAAAGACGGTGGGCGTCTCCGTCACGGGGGAGGAAGACGCGGGCGATGTGGATGCCGTGCTGCTCGCGGATGCAGAGGCGGTCGTCACGTCCGCACGTGCGGAGAGCGGAAAGATAGTGGCGGAGGGCAAGGTGCGCGCCGCCGTGACCTTCACCGAGGACGGAGAGATACGCACGGGGGAGATCGTCGTGCCCTTCAGCGAGGAAGTGCTCGCAGACGGCGTGGAAGAAGGAGACGCCGTCACCGCGTCCGTCACCGTGCGTTCGTCCGGTATAGTGCTCGCGGGCGTGCCGGGCGCCAACATCATACGTTTCGACGGCGAGCTCGCGCTGCGCGTCGGAGCGGTGAGGTGCTGTGAGAGCGACGTCATCGCCGATATGTTCATGCTGACAAACGAGGTCGAGCTCGTCCGCGAGAGCCGCAAATTCCTCTTCTTCGGCGGGATGAAGTATGCCACCGAAAGTGTTTCGGGCACGGCGTCCCTCGAGGACAGGGCGCCCGCCGAGAGCGTCATCGCCGTCCCGTACGCCCGCTGTTATGCCGCCAAGGCGGAGCCCGTCGAGGGCGGCGCTCTCGTGGAAGGCGTGCTCACCGCAGACGTCATTTACCGCAGCGAGAACGGCATCGAGTCTGTTCGCGCCGAAGTGCCGTACTCCGTCGAGATCGAGGGGGACCTCGGCGCAGACGTCAGGGCGACGTGCTTTGTCGAGAGCGTCAAGGCAAAGGCGCGCCGCGGCGAGTTGGACATCGAGGCGGAGGTCGGCATATTGCTCTCGGGTGTCAGAAGCGTGGACGCGGAGTTCATCTCGTCAGTCGCGGTCGGCGAGGAAAAGGAGCGCAATGATTCCGCGCTCTCCCTCTACATCACGCAGGAGGGAGACGGTATGTGGGACGTCTGCAAAGCCCTCACCGCCACCCCCGACGAGCTCATCGCACAAAATCCCGCCCTCTCCGATCCGGTCACTCCCGGCACTCGCGTGCTCTTTTTCCGCTCGCTCGCGCAGTGACGTTTACGCATTCGACACGACGGGAGCCTTCGGGCTCCCGTTTTCCGTCACACCGCGCGATGACGGACAGAAAAATGCGAACCCGGTTTGTATTATTCCGCTCCGGCATAGGGCAGAGAGGGATGCTCCTTCCGGATCCGTTCTCAATAACCCCGCACCCGCCGTGCATCAAAATGTTGACATCGCGGGCGGACTGTGCTATCATATGCAAGCAAAAAAAGTTTCGGCACGGAGAAGTACCCAAGAGGCCGAAGGGGCTCCCCTGCTAAGGGAGTAGTACGAGTGAATCGTAGCCAGGGTTCAAATCCCTGCTTCTCCGCCAGCAAAATCCCACTCTTTAGAGTGGGATTTTCCATAGCATGAGCGCAGGGATTTTCACCCGAGGCTGACGCGAGTTGTTCGGCGGCGATTTTTCTCCCCGCACAACACTCGTTGGTCAACGGCACCGCGACGAAAATCTCGCACATCTTTCTTTTCTCCTCACATCCTCGCTATTCCGTCCTCGCTTTGCTCGTCCTTACAAATCCCTGCTTCTCCGCCAGCAAAATCCCACTCTTTAGAGTGGGATTTTCCATAGCATGAGCGCAGGGATTTTCA
>CALWAF010000009.1 GCA_944372795.1 uncultured Clostridia bacterium
GACCTGCTTTGTCAAAGCCCCGTTTTCGGCTCGTTACGTACGGTTTAGTACGCGCCTCGCCGAAAACGGGGCTTTTTCGCGCATCTCATCTAAATGACAGCGTCAGTCCATAAGCGTTTGATAAGGCGTTCCCGAGCACGACGATTATATTTCAAAGACGGTTTCACGCGCCGCTCACCCGCGTCGCAATCCGCGCGTAATCGTCGCCCTACGCCGCGTTGCGGCGGCTGGCTCGTCTGTCGCGCGGTTGCTCCTTTTCACGTCGTGAAAATGCGGAGACGCTCGTTCACTCCGCGTTTTGCAAGCAAAACTATTTGTTCGCTCGCTCATTTTCACGACGCGGGAGACGAGGGCAATGCCCTCGTCATGATACGGCGGCATAGCCGCCGCTTGCAAGTCGCGGCAATTCGGGGTCCCCGCCGAAAGTATTTTCGGTGGGGTAAAGATCTGCGACCTCGCAAGCCGGACGAAACATTAAGTAGACACGGGCGCAGTGCGCGTCGAGTCGCCTTCCTCTCCCCGCGAGCGACGTTTAGTCAGTACTGTTCTCCGCTTGATTATCTCTATGCGAGATTCAAACTCTATCAAAAAGAACGAAAAGTATATCCCGCATTTTAGGAGGACTGAACTCTCCTAGGGGTCCCCGCCGAATGTATATTCGGAAGGGGAAAAGGAGCAGCCGTGCGATAGATGAGCGGCGAAGTTTACGCCGCCGCGAAGGCGAGCACGTGCTGTGACGCAGCGGGGGAGGAAAGCCCGAATGGGGCTCCCCGCAAAATCGCCGCAGGCAATTTTGTGGGGTCCCCGGGTTGGAGGGGGAACAATACTCCCTTGTTCGGGACGTGAACTCTATTTCACGTTCGAGCACGATGAACCCTTGGAAGGAGAGGTAAGAAATACTTCCGTGCTAGCGGACGGGCTTGTTCTCCGGACGCTCACTTGCTTCATTCATCCGCAGATCGATCGGGCGGGGTGGGGTCGTCGGGGGTGGTTTTATCATCCGGCGGGGTGAGTTTGTCTTCGTGAGCGGGGGTGTCCGTTGTGTCGAGGGTGTCGAGGATCTTCTCGTCCGCGAAGGGACCTTTGCCTAGGGGCGTGAGGGTGAGCAGCGCCATGATGAGGGAGATGCTGCCGAAGATGAGATAGTAGATCTTGAGCGGGGTGAGGAACGCTACGCTCACGAGTATGAGACCCGAAAAGAGATAGTGCTTCAGGTTGGCTCTGCGGAATGCGGCTTCAAAGAAAGCGGCGAGTGAGAATTTGGTTTTGATGCGTGTAAGGTCGGGGAGGGCGTCGTGCTTTTTCAGCCAGCGGTAGACCGTGCGCATTTTTACGGGGGTCACGCGCACATTGAAGTATTCCGTCAGTCTGTACGCCCGCCTGTCCACGGTGTGTGTGATGACGAAAACGCGTTTTCGGTCAAGTTCCTCTGCCTTTGTCAGCAGTGATTTGAGGTCGTTGAGCCCCAACGCGCCGAGTTTGACGGCGGCGAAGATGACCGCGTCGGGGGTCAGGATGTAGTTGTCGCCGAATTCTATCCCGTCCGCGAGGGCGGCGGCGCGCAGCAGTCCGATGAGGTAGGACGGAGGGCGCAGGGCGCATTCCACGGTCAGTCTGTCGCAGGAGCACGGTTTCCCGCTCCCGCGGCGTATGTAGACGGCGGTGACCGTCACCATCAGCGCAGCCGCCACTGACACGGCAAACACCGCACCCCACGAGGAAAATGCGGCGGTCGTCCACACGAACGTGAGCATAAAGGTGATGACGGCGAGTGAGACGAGGTCTACGATGCGTGCCATAAGGCGATTGTGTCCGCGGGATGCGCGTTTTATTCCGCTTGCATATTCTCTGCGGATGGGCGCGGACGGAAAATTTTGCGGAAAAAGAGAGCCAAATGCGGCGCGCGTCTTGAAATTCCGCGTCGGGATGGTATAATTTGAGTATGCCGACGATAGTTTTCGGCGGAGCGTTCGATCCGCCGCACAAGGAACATGTCAGGGCGCTGAAATGCGCTGTCGGGACGCTGGGCGCAGGGCGCGTCGTCGTCCTGCCCACCTATCTTCCTCCGCACAAAAGCGCGGGTTATCTGCCTTTTGCGACGCGCGCGGAACTTGCTCGGCTGGCATTCGAGGGCGAAGTCGGCGCAGAGGTCGTCGTTGACTGCGAGGAAGAGCGGCGGGGCAAGGATAACTATGCCTACGTGCTGCTCGGCGAGATGAAAAAGAGATACGGCGACATCGTATATCTCATCGGAGGCGACAGCCTGCGCGACATCGGCACATGGCGGCATCCCGAGAAGATATTCCGCGAGTGTCCCGTCGCGGTCGCGCCGAGGAAGGGCGCGGGCGACGCCGCAAAGCTGCGCAGGAAGGCGCTGGAAACCTACGGCGGAGAGGTGATAATGCTCGACTTCGAGGGCGATGACGTGTCTTCGGGGCGTGTGAAGGCGGAACTGCTGATGGGGCTCGGGTGCGACGCCGTGCCGCAAAAGGTGATGAGATACATCGAGAGCCACGGGCTGTTCGGCGAATACCGCGAGTGGATGGAGAAACTCCGCGGCATGGAGAGTGAGGAACTTCTCGATCATTCCGCGTCTGCGGTGATGCGTGCGGTTGATCTCAACTCCCGCCACAACCTCAAACAGGATTTCTGCAAAGTGTTCGAGGCGGCGCTGCTGCACGACAACGCGAAGGAGAGACCCTCCCTCGACGGACTCGACGTCCCCGAGGACAGCGTGGGCACGCCGGTGTTGCACCAATTCCTCGGTGCGGAGAAGGCAAAGAGGGACTTCGGCGTGACGGAGACGGACATTTTGGACGCCATACGCTATCACACCACGGCAAAACCCGACATGACCGTGCTCGAAAAGCTGATATACACCGCGGACAGCACGTCTTACGACAGGGAGTACGATCCCATCCCGCAGCTTCGCGCCGCGACGGACGCCGACTTCGAGCGCGGCTTCGAGGAAGTGCTTGCCTACACCTATGCCAAGCTGAAAAAGAAGGGTGGCAGGGTCTATCCGCTGACGGAAGAGGCGGTGAGATATTATCTCCCGCAGCTTGCGGCGGAATAATACGAGAAAGAAAAAGGCGCTTTTGCGCATGATAAGGAGAACAAATGAGTCCCGAAGAAATCAAAAACGCGATCTGTAAAGAGCTCGACGAGAGGAAGGCGGTTGACATCACCGTGCTCAACGTCGCGCACCTCACCGTCCTTGCCGACTACTTCGTCATCTGCACGGCGCGCAGCAACAAACAAGTGAAAGCGATTGC
This sequence comes from uncultured Clostridia bacterium, assembly GCA_944372795.1. Lineage (GTDB taxonomy): Bacteria > Bacillota > Clostridia > Christensenellales > CAG-917 > Limadaptatus. The sequence continues at coordinate 3,276 of CALWAF010000009.1, forward strand.
CGAATATGTCGAAGAGAAGATGGAAGAAAACGGAGTGCCCGTGCTGCGCAGCGACGGCGTGCGGGAAGGGAAGTGGGCGGTGCTGGACTTCGGCAGTGTCATCGTGCACGTCTTCAACGACGACACCAGAATGTTCTATTGCCTCGAAAAATTGTGGACGGACGGGGAGAACGTGGAGTTTTATCCCGCAAAATGACCGCGCCGATGCTGACGCCGCACCCCGACCGAGCGGCGCTGCGGCGCGACCTTCCGAACGGCAAAGCCGCCTGCGGGAATTTCCCGCAGGCGTTTTTTTGTTGACGAAACATCGGCGATAAATCCAAAACGGAGGAAAGTATTCTGAAAAACGGCAAAAAGTATAATACAAAACGCCGATTTTGAGAATACTTTTGCAACTTTCGTTACATTATCTTCAATTTTTTCAGGATGAGGGTCTTCACGTCTTCGCTCATGTCGGGGGAGATCCTGCGGTAGACGTCGAGGTCGAAGGTGAGGGTGACGGGGCTCCCGCAAACAGCGCTCGCCTCTTTTTCCAGCAATCTTTTCAGCTCGGCGCGCTCGCTTGCGAGATATATGGGCTCGGTGAGGACGGCGAGCACCGTCTTTCCGTCCTTTTCGAATGCGCGGGCGGCAAGCACGAGAGGGTTTGAGAGCGCCACGTTCTGCGCCGCGGCGGCGCGCTCCGAGGGGGTGGTCGGAGCGGCTTTTTCGGAGGATACGCCCGCATATTCTGCGGGTAGGTCGATGTGCGGAGTTTCCATGATGAGAGCATTCCCTGCCGTGCACGTTTTAATCCCTCCGTCCAGATAGTATTTTTCCGTCATTTTGTTGACATAGGGGGATGGACGGGTATACGATGTTATCGCTTCGGGGCGAGGTGAAATCCCTCACCGGCGGTATAGTCCGCGAACTTGCTTGCAAGCCGATCGGGTGAAATTCCCGAACCGACGGTATAGTCCGGATGGAAGAAGTGCAATCCTTTTTGCTTTGCATTGCCCCGATTTGCGTAAGATCGGGGTTTTTCATGTCCGAAAATGCGCGTCCTGCGTGCGTCTCGGGCAAATCCGCGCCCCGCAGGAGGAATTATGCAAATCGGCAAGAAGAAGATCACATTCAAGATGTCGGCGGCGTATGTCGCCAAGCTCGCGTTGCTTACGGCGCTTGCCTTCGCTCTTTATATGGCGAAGTTCAACCTGCCGTTCATGTTCCCGGGCTTCCTCGAGATGCAGTTTTCGGAGCTTCCCGCACTGCTTGCGGGGTTCTCGATGGGACCCGTTGCGGGAGTGCTGGTCGTGCTCTTGAAATGCGCCATCAAGCTGCCGCTCACATCCACGGCGTTCGTGGGAGAGCTGACGGATATGCTGCTCGGCGTGATGCTCGTGCTGCCTGCCGCCGTCATTTACCGCCTGAAAAAGGACAAAAAGCACGCTTTGATCGGCCTTGGCGTCGGCACGTTGCTTGCTACGCTCGCGGCGGTGCTGGTAAACCGTTATATATCCGTTCCATTTTTCACCGAGCTTTACGTGGACGGCAACTTCGACGCCATCGTCGGCATGTGCAGCGCCATTTATCCCGGCGCCACCGCTGACACATTTTATTCCTTCTATCTGGGGCTCGGCGTGGTGCCTTTCAACCTTCTGCGCTACATCATAATGGGGCTTCTGACCTTCCTGCTTTACAAGCGTTTGAGCAAGATCCTGCACTGGGAAGGGGAGTCGTTGCGCAAGGGGCTTTCGGGAGAGTTCGAGAGCGGCTCGGAGGAGGAGACCGCAGAGCTCGCAGGGCGCGTCGCGGACACCCTGAAAGGTGGAGAGACCATAGTGCTGGAAGGGGATCTCGGCGCGGGCAAGACCACATTCACAAAAGGGCTTGCGAAGGCGCTCGGCGTGACGGAAGAGGTGACCAGCCCGACCTTCACCATCATGAACGTCTACGAGGGAGGCAGGCTCCCGCTGTGTCACCTTGATATGTACCGCCTCGAAAACGCGGACGAAGCGGAGGAGCTGGGGCTTTTTGACACAGTGCCCGACAATGCGGTGAAAGTCATCGAATGGAACAAATTCACCGACTTGACAGGGCGTATCATAAATGTCAAAATATCTCTTGAGGGAGAGCACGACAGGCTCTTTGTCGTCACGGACAGTGCGGACGAGAAGGAGCACCGCGCCGCGCACGGACGCGCAAAGGCGGAGGAAAGCGCCGTAGGGCGGTGAGGTCGTGCGATCCGAGAGGATCATGAACATTCTTTATCTCGACACATCGCAAAATCTGCTTATCACGGGCGTTCTGAAGGGCGCGGAAAACTTTTCGCGCTCTGTCGACGCCGGTAAAAACGGTCATACCCGCATATTGATGGGTGAGATCGATGCCGTCCTTTCCCGCGCGGGGCTCGCTGTCCGCGACCTTGACGCCGTGGCGGCGGTGACGGGCCCCGGTTCCTTCACGGGGATACGCATAGGCGCGGCGACCGCAGCCGCCCTCTCAAGGGGGACGGGCGCAAAGAAGATCGCGGTGACGGAGTTCGAGATCATCGCATATCATAGAGAAAGAGTGACCGCAGCGGTGGAGGCGGGCAGAGGCAACCTTTATGCCGCCGAATGCGAGGGAGGACGCGTCGTCGCGACGCGCTTTATCCCGTCGGAGGAGAGGGGGGGCGAGGTCTTCGTCTTCGAGCCTGCGGGAGACAGGGCGGCGACCCTTGCCGAGATTGCTGCCGAAAAGGCGGCAAAGGGGATGTTCGCGACTGCGTTCGAGCCCTTCTATATGCGCAAATCGCAAGCGGAGAGGGCACAGGATGAGGTTTGAGCCCTTGCGCTACGAGCACCTCCGTCAGATGGCGGAGATAGAGAAAGAGGCGTTCGACATGCCGTGGACGGAGAGCATGTTCATCCCCGAGGTGAACAGCGAGAACGCCACCTATATCGTGGGCACCAGAGGGGAAGAGGTCGTGTGTTACGGCGGCTTTCACACGGTGCTGGACGAGGCGCACATCACCAACATCGCGGTGAAGAGCTCGGACAGGGGCAGAGGCATAGGACGCTTTCTGCTTGCCACTCTCATCGCCAAGGCGCGCGAAAAGGGCGCGCGCTATATCACGCTCGAGGTCAAGACCACCAACGACGCCGCCATAGCCCTCTACAAGAGCTTCGGCTTCGAGGTGGCGGGAGTGCGGAAGAGGTACTACAACAATCTCTTCGACGCCTACGTCATGTGGCTCGACACGGAGGAGCGTGAACAGCATCATTCTGGGTGAATCGGCAAAGGATACGGTGATCTTTCTGCACGGCTGGGGCGGTGACGCCTCCGCCTTTTTATTTTGTGCCGAGCGGCTTGCGAGTGAGTTTCGTTGCGTGATGCCGGAGCTTGCGGGCTTCGGGAAGAGCGGCGAGCCCGAGCGCGCGTACACCGTGCGCGACTACGCCCGCGACGTCCTCGACCTTGCGGACGGACTCGGCGCGGAGACTTTCGTGCTGGTGGGACACAGCTTCGGCGGCAGAGTGGCGGTGGAACTTGCCGCAGCACACGGCGAGCGGGTGCGCGCCCTCGTCCTCGTGGACGCGGCGGGATTGCGCCCGAGAAGGAAACCGTCCTACTTCTTCCGTGTTGCACTGCACAAGCTGCTGAAAAGGCTGGGAAAAGCTGGTTTGAAGGGTTCGCCCGACTATCGCGCGCTCTCTCCCGTGATGAAGGCGACTTTCGTCAATGTGGTCAACTACGACCAGACGCCGCAGCTTGCGCACATAGCGTGTCCGACGGCGGTCTTTTGGGGGAGGGACGACCGCGATACCCCCGTGTATATGGCGAAAAAATTCCTGCGGGGCATACGCGACAGCGCCCTTTTCATGCTGGACGGCGGACATTTCGCATATCTTTCCGACCCCACCTTTTTCACCGTTCTTCATGCTTTTCTGGGCGGCGTACGTGAGGGAAAGCGCGTGGAAAAATAGGGGAACATCATCCCGTTTCCTACCATTCGGTCACGTCGCGCGGCGCGGGCTCATACAATGACGTATGGTCCTTGCAAGGGGAGATTGGTATTTTTCGGTGTGCGCATTCGTCGCGGGCGTGTTCATGGCGGTGCCCTACGTCTATGCCGCGCAGCAGGACAATTACCGCGTCGCCGAGGTGTGGAAGAGCAGGAGGGTGCGGAGCGCATACCTTGTCGATCTCGTCTGCATACTCGTGTTCGGAGGTGCGTGGGCGGGGTGTTGGTTCCTCTCTTCGAGGATGTTCTGGGGCTTTCTCATCTCGCTGTTTTTCTGCATCGCGGAGGTGGCGCTCTACGTTGTGGACGCGGCGCCGAAGCGCAAGAAACCGCTGCGCTACACCCGCCGCGCGGTGCGCGCGATAGTCGCCTGTGCCGCAGTTTGCGCGGGGGCGGTCACGGCGTCGGTCGCCGTCATCAACGCAAAAGGAGTGGACGAATATCTGCGCTATCCCGTGTTTTTCGCGATGTCGGCGGCGTATCCCGTCCTGTTTTCCGCTTCCCTTGCCTTCATGAACATATTCGAGCGGCTGAACAACGCGCGGTACGCCGCGCGGGCGCGCAGGGCGCTTGCGGCGGAGAGAGACCTCATCCGCATAGGCATCACGGGGAGTTTCGGGAAGACGTCGGTGAAAAACGCGTTGGACGCCATGCTTTCGGTGCGGTTCAACGTGCTTGCCACCCCCGCAAGCTACAACACGCCCATGGGCATCGCAAAGACGGTGCGGGAGCTCACACCTTCCCACGACGTGTTCATCGCCGAGATGGGCGCGAGAAGGAAGGGGGACATCGGAAAGCTCATGAGACTTGTGCGTCCCTCCCACACCATCCTCACGGGGGTGAACGACCAGCACCTTGCGACCTTCGGCAGCAGAGATGCCATAATGCGCGAAAAACTGAAAGCGCTGGACGTGAGGGCGGAGGACGGCGTGTGTGTGGTGAACGACAGGCTGTCCGCCATCCCGCGTGTTCGGGAAAACGGAGCGGCTAATATCGTGCTCGCGGGAGGCGACGAGCACTCCGTTGTGCACTATTCGGACGTCGCGGTGTGCTCGGAGGGGAGCGCGTTCACGCTGTGGTTCTATGGCACGCCCGTGGAATGTACGACTAGGCTGCTCGGCGTGCACAACATCGAGAACATCACTCTCGCCGCGGCGATGGCGTTCCGTTTCGGCATATCCCCGGAAGAGATCAGAGACGCGGTGGCAACGCTCGCGCCCGTGCCGCACCGTCTGCAACTTATCGACGGTGACGGAATAAGAATAATCGACGACACCTTCAATTCCAATCCCGACGGAGCGAGGCGCGCCCTTGAGGTGTTGAGCCTCTTTCGCGGACGTAAGGTGGTGGTGACGCCGGGGATGGTAGAGCTGGGCGCCGAGGAAGACGCCGAAAACGCGAGGCTCGGACGTATGCTCGCCGAGGTGGCGGACGTCGTGATGCTGGTGGGCGCGCGCAGGGCGGGCACGGTGGGCGCGGGATTGAAGGAGGCGGGGTTCTGCGGCGAAACGAAGAGCTACGCCACTCTTGCGGAGGCGCAGGAGGACTTCAAAAACGTGCTGCACGTAGGCGACGTGCTGCTGCTCCTTAACGATCTGCCGGAGTGCTACGACTAGTCTCCGCCGTCGGGAGCGCGGGAGGGAAAATGGCAAAAAAGGTTGCCCTCGTCTTCGGGGGAAGGTCTCTTGAGAGCGACATTTCCGTCATCACGGCGATGCAGACGCTGGCGGCGCTGAAAGAAACGGAGTTCATCGTCGAGCCCGTCTACCTTACGGAGGGCGGGTTTTATATGCGCGGAGTGGACGATATAGCGGCATTCACGCCTTTCGAGAGGGACAAACATCTGCGCGTCATCCTCGCGGACGGCGTCTTTCTCTCGGTGCGCAGGGGAAAACTGCGCCGCGAGTTCCGTCCCGACGTCGCGCTCATATGCTGTCACGGCGGAGAGGGGGAGAACGGCGTGTTGCAGGGGCTTTTGGAGTTCAACGGAGTGCCGTACACTTCTGCGGGAGTGACGGCGTCCGCCGTGTGCATGGACAAGGCGGCGTCCAAGTGCGTCTTCGAGCAGATGCTGCTGAACGTCCTGCCTTACGTCACGGTGCGCTCATCCGACGCGCTCTTTGACCCTTACGCCGTCACCCTCGTGTGCGAGAGGACGCTGGACTATCCCGTCATCGTCAAGCCCGCGTCGCAGGGGAGCAGCATAGGCATATCCGCCGCGCACGACAGGGAGGAACTTGCAGAGGCGCTTGCCGTCGCCGCGCGTTTCGACGACAAACTTGTGGTGGAAGAAAAACTCACGGATTTTGTGGAGGTCAACTGCGCGGCGTATGCTCGGGGAGGGGAGGTCATAGTCTCCGAGACGGAGCGGCCGCTGTCTGCGGGAGAGCTGCTGACATTCGAGGATAAGTATGTGTCGGGAGGCAAGATGAGCGGCGGCGGACGTGAGATGCCCGCACCCGTAGGCGACGAACTCAACGCGCTGGTGCGCACGCTCACGGAGCGCATCTACCGCACCATGGAATTAAAAGGCGTGGTGCGCGTGGATTTTCTGGTGGACAGAGTGCGGGAGAAGGTGTACATCAATGAGGTGAACACGGTGCCGGGCTCCATGGCGTTCTATCTTTTCGAACCGGCGGGAAAGAGTTTTTCGGAGGTCATCTGCGACATCGTGGAGGACGCGGCGGAAAGGGGAGCGGCAAGACGGGCGCGCCCTGCCTATTCCTCGCCCGTGCTCTCCTTTTACGGCAGGGGAACGCACGGCGGCAAGTGCGCCCCGTAGGCGTCGGTCTTTCGCTTGCAATCGCGCCCGCGATGTGCTATCATATGCGCATTGCGAGGTGAAAAATGGACAAGATCAGAATGAACACCCCCCTCGTCGAGATAGACGGGGACGAAATGACCCGCGTGCTCTGGCAGTGGGTGAAAGACATCCTCATCACTCCTTACGTCGATCTCAAGACGGAGTACTACGACCTTTCTCTCGAGAACCGCGACGCCACCGACGACAAAGTCACCGTGGAAGCCGCAGAAGCGTGTTTGAGGCTGGGCGTCGGCGTCAAGTGCGCCACCATCACCCCCAACGCACAGCGCGTGGAGGAATTCGGGCTCAAGAAGATGTGGGCAAGCCCCAACGCTACCATCCGCGCGAAGATGGACGGCACGGTCTTCCGCGCACCCGTCATCGTGCGCGGCATCACCCCCCTCGTCCCCGGCTGGAAGAAACCCATCGTCATCGCCCGTCACGCCTACGGCGACGTCTATAAGGGCGTGGAGATGAAGGCGAAAGGCGGCAAAGCCACGCTCTCCTGCGACGGCAACACCGTCACCGTGTTCGACTTCGGCGGAAAAGAGGGCATCCTGCAAGCCATACATAACACCAAGGCGAGCATAGAGAGTTTTGCCAGAAGCTGCTTCAATTACGCTCTCGACACCCGCAACGACCTTTGGTTCTCCACCAAGGACACCATTTCCAAGACCTACGACCACACCTTCAAGGATATATTCCAAGACATCTACGACGCGGAGTACAAGGCGAAGTTCGAGGCAGCGGGGATAGAGTATTTCTACACCCTCATCGACGACGCGGTGGCTCGTGTCATGCGTTCCGAGGGCGGCTTCATCTGGGCGCTCAAAAACTATGACGGCGACGTGATGAGCGATATGGTCGCGACCGCGTTCGGGTCTCTTGCCATGATGACCTCCGTGCTCGTTTCCCCCACGGGAGCGTACGAGTTCGAGGCGGCGCACGGCACAGTCACCCGTCACTACCGCAAATATCAGAAGGGAGAGGAGACTTCCACCAACTCCGTCGCGACGCTCTTCGCGTGGACGGGAGCGCTGAAAAAGCGCGGCGAGCTGGACGGCAACAAGGAGCTCGCAGGCTTTGCCGAAAGGCTGGAAAAGGCGACCATAGACACCATCGAGAGCGGCGAGATGACCAAGGATCTTGCAGGAATGTTCAAACTCGACGGCGTGAGCGTGAAGGCGCTGAACAGCAAGGAATTCCTCGAAGCCATCGCAAAAAGACTGTAAGCAAAGACTGTAAGCGCGGAAGCGCATGAAAAAGAGCGGCGGATGCCGCTCTTTTTTTAATTCTCTTTGAAACTAATCCTTCGCGTAAATGACGCGCTGATCGGTGATGATCTCCACGCTGTCGCGGTATGCCTCGGGGATGGTGACGATCACCTGTTTTTCTATGCGGTTGGGCTGGAAGCAGAGGTCCAGCATCTTGTCGATGTCCGCGTCATGTGCGGGCTCGGGAGTGCGCGTTATGCTGACGATATAGCGGTCGGTGCCCGTGTCGGAGCGGGAGATGTTGTACTCGCCGGGGTAGAGGTCGTAGCATGAGACGGTCACCATGGTGGCGGAGGCGTCGTACCTTATGACGATCTTCCTGTCGGGGACGTCCAGCTCGATCGCTTCCACTTCCACGACGGGGAATGAGGGAAGGATGGGTTCGCTCTCCGCATACCAGCCGCGGGAGAGCAGATAGTCACTGCGCGCGTCCACCCACTTGTCGGCGTCAAGGCTTCCGAGGGCGGCAGATGCGACGACGAAGACCACCGCGAGCACCAGCAGGACGTATGCGACGTTCTGCATGGTGAGATATTTGGGCTTGAAGATGACGGAACCGTTCTCGTTTTTCGCATTTTTGAGAATTGTTTTGACGGAAACGGGTTTCTTTTCCTGCTTGTTTGCCTCTTCCGCGGGGACGTTGTCGTCCGATGCGCCTTCCGAAAACCTTGCGGCGGGGACGGCGCCTTCGTCGTCATCGGAGGGGATGACTCGCGCAAAGAGCGCTGCGCCGGGTGCGTCGGGGAAGCGGTCGAACCACACTTTGGAAAGATAGGAGCCCAGACCGCGCAGGGAGATGAGGCAGAGCCCCGCGCCTATGAAGGAGAGTCCGAAGAGGGTGAGGAACGCCATTGCGGAATCCCAAGCGATGTATACGCCTATGGCGTAGGCGAGAGCGACCGCCCACAGCGCCGCCATGGCGAGCGTGAGCAGCACCAGCCCCGCGATGGGCAGGGCGCAGAGAAATTTGTGAGCGTTTTCCGAAACTTTTTTCATGATGAACTTCCGCTTCGTTTGGTGTGGTCATTATACATACCCCCGTGCGGTCAAGTCAAGCGACGCGCGCTCCGATGCGATTATTAACACTCGCCGTTCTTGCGCGGCGAGGCGGAGCATACACATTTAGAGGGAGCAAACGACTTATCTCGTCACGATCCGACAAAATGTGTCACGATCGCGCTCCGCAAGATCGGTTAATATGAGGTGAACGGTGTTTCTCGTCCTGAAAAAACGAAGCATTATGCTGGCGGCGGCATTCGTGGTGCTGTTTGCGGCGGTCACCGCGGCGCTGGGCGCCACGGGCAGCGCGGGAGTGTTCTTCGGAGTCGCCTCGCGCAAGATCCCCGTCTACTGCGTGGAGAGGGGAGGAGAGGAAGAAAAGGTGGTCGCGCTCACCTTCGACGCGGCGTGGGGCGCCGACAAGACGAGGGGCATCCTCGACATCCTCGACGAATACGATGCGGGAGGGACTTTCTTCCTTGTCGGGTTCTGGCTGGACAAATATCCCGACATGGTGAGCGAGATAGCGCAGGCAGGCATAGAGATAGGCAACCATTCGGCGAACCATCTCAACATGCCCAAGCTCAATTCGGAGACTATGAGGGCGGAGATAACCAGCGTCAACACCCGCATTGAAGAGCTTTCCGGGGTGCGCCCCACATTCTTCCGTGCGCCTTACGGCGACTACTCGGACAGGCTGATGACGACGGTGGAGGAGCTCGGCATGGTGGGGGTGCAGTGGAGCATCGACACCTTGGACTGGAAGGGGCTTTCCGCGGCGGAGATAGTCGAGAGAGTGGTGCCGAACGCCAAGAGCGGCGACATCATCCTCTTCCACAACAACTCCGACCACGTCCTCGACGCGCTGCCTCTCGTCATCATGGGACTGAAGAACAAGGGATTCTCCTTTGTCGGGCTCTCGGAGATGGTGGCGACGGAGAATTTCAGCGTCGACCATACGGGGATGCAGCACAAAAATTCATGAAAATACCCGCCCGCAGTGGCGAAAGAGAGGAAATATGGGATACGAACAGATGCAGAACAACAGAGCGTATGTCGCGGGGACGGTGCTCTCCGCGCCCGAATTCTCGCACGAGGTGCTGGGGGAAAGGTTCTACGACGTCGTGCTGGGCGTAAAGAGGCTGTCCGACAAGACGGACGAGATCCCCGTCACGGTGTCGGACAGGCTCATCGGAGAGCGGTTTCCCGCTCCCGGAGAGAGGCTCGGGGTGTCGGGACAGCTGCGCAGCTACAACAAGCAGGCGGAGGGCAGGAGCAAACTCATATTGCGTGTGTTCGCGAGGGAGCTGGATGACGGCGAAGCGGAGGCGCCCAACCGCATAGAGCTAGAAGGTTATGTGTGCAAGCCTCCCGTCTATCGCACAACTCCTTTCGGGAGAGAGATATGCGATATGCTGCTTGCGGTCAACCGCGCTTACAACAAGTCCGATTACATCCCCGCGATAGTGTGGGGGAGGAATGCCAAGTACGCGGGGGAATTTGCCGTGGGCGACAGGGTGGCGGTGACGGGAAGGATCCAGTCACGCACCTATCAGAAGACGCTCCCGGACGGCAGCACGGAGGAGAGAGTGGCATATGAGGTGTCCGTCTCACAGATAGAAAGAGCGGACTGACCGACCGACACACGAAAGCGGCGCTTTAAGCGCCGTTTTTGTAGTTTACAAACGCGCGTGCTTGTTGTATAATTTACAAAAGAAACTTTCCCGAAAGGAATGCGGACAATGAAAAGAAGTTTGAAGCTCGAAGATTTTTCCCTGCGCATCACCTATATGCTGAACGGCACCGAGACGGTCGTCGGCGACGGCGACGCCAACGTCGCGGTGGAGAAACTGCTTGATGACGGCAGACTTGTCGTGAAGATCAACGCGGCGAAGAAAGTGCGCCTCGTCTCCGCGCGTATGGTGCAGTCCCGCACTTTCGAAGAGGGCGAGAGCTTTTTCGGCGGCGGCTATCAGTCGTGGACGCTGACAAGGGAGTATTCCCCCCGCGACAGACAGGTCGGGCTCAAAAACGTCGCCAATCTCCCCGTGGTGCGCTCCTTCGCATCGGCAAGCGGCGACTACGATTTCACGCATTACGGCAGAGGTCTTTATCATTCCCACGGCTACACTTACATCCGTCACGACGGCATAACGGAGCTGTTCGGGTCGCTGGACGAGAGCTTTGCCTACACCGTATTTTACCTTGACGCCAAGGAGAAGATCTTCGCCGTCGTCAAGGACGTCGAGGGCGCAGACGTCGAAGGGGAGGTGAAACTCTTCGACATCGTGCACTTCGAGGGCGGCTACGACGAGGTGTTCGATCGCTATTTCAAGCTCTATCCGCTGAAAGCGCCGGAGCGCGGCATAAAGCGTCTTGCAGGCTATACGTCGTGGTATAATTATTATCAGAACGTCACAGAGCAGATCGTGCTGCGCGACCTCGAAGGGCTCGCGAGCGCGGCGGGTAGCGCCGCCAACATCTTCCAGATCGACGACGGCTATGAGTCCAAGGTGGGCGACTGGCTTTCGGTGGATCCCGTCAAATTCCCGAGCGGCATGAAGAAGATGGCGGACGCCATACACGAAAAAGGTTATCTTGCGGGCATCTGGGTGGCACCTTTTGCCGCGGAGTTCAAGTCCGCGGTGGTGAAGGAGCATCCCGAATGGCTGCTGCGCGACGAGAAGGGCAAGCCCGTCCTCGGCGGCTTTGCGTGGAACGGGTTCTACGTCCTCGACCACGAGAAAGAAGAGGTGCGCGCCTACATCAAGAAGGTGTTCGACACCGCCATCGACGAGTGGGGCTACGATATGTTCAAGCTGGACTTTTTGTATGCCGCGTGCATAACGCCGCGTGCGGGCAAGTCCAGAGGCAGGCTCATGTACGAGGCGATGACCTTCCTTCGCGAGTGCGTGCGCGATAAACTCCTGCTCGGCTGCGGAGTGCCCATGACGGCGTCCATCGGCTTTGTGGACGCGTGCAGGACGGGCTGCGATGCGGAGCTTTCTTTTGCGGACAAGTTCTATGTCAGCTGCACCAACAGCGAGATAATATCCACCAAAAATTCCATCACCGACACCGTTTTCCGCCGTCACCTCAACAGGGTGTTCCTCGCCGATCCCGACGTGTTCTTCCTGCGCGAAGGCGGCATGAAGAAGGTGGATTACACCACTTCGCAGAGGGAGATACTCCGCCGCGTCAATAAGATGTGCGGCAGGGTACTCTTCGTCTCCGACGACGCGGGCGAGTACGACGCCGAAAAGCGCCGCGCCCTGCTCGACGCCTACGAGCCCCTCGACGGCAAAGTGACGGATGCGACCATAAAGGGCAAGGTCATAGATATGCGCTTTACGGAAAAGGGAGTGGAGAAGAGTTTCGTCTTCGACCTCTCCACGGGCGACTATACCGTCAGGGCGATGAAGTGATGGTCTACACCGAACATATCGAGGAAGTAAGACGCGCGGTGGCTGCGTGCGGCAGGCACGTGGACATAGTCGCCGCGGTCAAGATGCAGACGAAAGAGACGGTGGACGAGCTCATGCGCGTCGCCCCCGACTTCATCCTCGGCGAGAACCGCGTGCAGGAACTCACCGCGAAGTACGATCCCTCCTACCGCTGGCACTTCATAGGGCAGCTGCAGACCAACAAGGTCAAGTACATCATCGACAAGGTGGAGCTCATCCATTCGCTGGACAGGACGGAGCTCGCGCGCGAGATAGAAAAACAGGCGGCAAAGCACGGCAAAGTGCAGGACTGCCTCGTCGAGGTCAATATGGGCAGCGAGATATCCAAAGGCGGCGTTGCACCCGAGGATGCCGAGGGGTTCATCCGCGAGCTTGCGGACTATCCCCACATCCGCGTGCGCGGGCTGATGAGCGTGCTGCCCAACCTCGGAGATACCCCCGAGCTTCGCGCCCTCTATGCGCGGCTGAAGGATCTCTTCGACGGGACGAAGAAGCTCTCTTGCGCGAACTATTCCGCCGACATCCTCTCTGCGGGAATGTCGGGGGACTACAAGATAGCCCTCGAATACGGCTCCGATATGATCCGTCTCGGGCGCACCTTGTTCGGAGAAAGAATATATCCCGCTTCCGCCGTCACGGACGGAGCGCAGTGAGGTAGTTATGAACGAACGCGAATATTACGGCTCCGACATCCGCCGCGCCGACAGGGATTACGGCGACGGGAGATATGAGCAGGGGAGAAGCAGGTTCTCCCGCATCTTCGGCGGTGAAGGGCGTGCGCCGCAGTCTTCCGAAAGAAGCGGCGGCACCGTCATCTATTCCCCCTCCACTTACGAGGACGTGCAGCTGCTCATCGACCATCTGAAAATGCGCGAGCAGGTCATCGTCGATTTTTCTGACATCAATCAGACGTCGGTGTGCCGCATACTCGACTTCATGAGCGGAGCGATCTATGCGCTCAACGGCTCCATACAGCAGGTCACGAAGAACATTTTCCTCTTCGCCCCCAGCGGCGTGACCATCACGGTGCCCCCGCACCTCGGAAGAAAATAATGCAGGAATCGGAAAAAAAGAAGATCACCTTCAAGGATATAAAGGAGCGCTTTCTTGCGGGATGGCGCTCTTTCGTGCACTTCTTCAAGGAATTCAAGTGGGACAAAGCCCACGTCTCGGTGCTGGTCAAGTACACCGTGGAGATACTCCTTTTCGCCTTCATCATCACATTCGACTTGTGCATGAAGGATTATCTTTATCGGTTCGTGGAAGTCGAGCACGGCGGCAATTTCACCGTGATAGACGGCTTTTTGGACCTCACTTACTCCGAGAACACCGGCATGGGCTTCGGGCTCGGACAGGACAGCACCCTCGGCATCACGGTGATGACCGCCATCCTCATCGTCGCCATACTCGGCTATCTCATCTTCTTCAAGAAGGAGAAGGCTTACATCCGCATCCCCCTCATCATGGTGGCGGCGGGAGGGATAGGCAACCTCGTGGACAGGACACAGCTGGGTTACGTGCGTGACTTTTTCGAGTTCACGTTCATGGACTTTGCCATCTTCAACATCGCGGACACCTTCGTGACCGTGGGCGCCATAGTGCTCATCGTGGGGCTCATCGTCACCCTCATTTTCCCCTCCAAAGATAAACGCATCCCGCAGGATGACGACAAGGACGGAGAAGAGGGCGTTGCAGAAGGCGGCGCCGAAGGGAGCGGCAAGGACGGCGGAGTCGCCTTCACCGTGGAGGCGGCAGACTCGGGTGAGACGGACGCGGGCGCCGAAGCTCCCGCAGAAGAGCACGCAGAGGCGGACGGGAGCGTCGGCAATGGCGCGGCATTCACTGTAACCGAGGTCGGAGAAGACGAAAAAGATGAAAGTGCGGGTGAGTGAGTGCGACGACGGCGTGAGACTTGACGTCTTTCTCGCAAGAGAGAGCGGGCTCACGCGTTCCGCCGTCAAGACCGCACTGGAAAAGACGGGCGCGAGCGTGAACGGTGTCATGCGCTTCAAGAGCGGCGCCGAGCTCAAGGCGGGGGACGAGGTGGAATTTGTCCCGCCCGAGCCCGAACCCCTCAAAGCGGAGGCGAACGACATCCCCCTCGACATCGTGTACGAAGACGAAAATTACGCCGTGGTCAACAAGCCTCGCGGCATGGTGGTGCATCAGGCGGCGAGTTACCGCGCAAGCGATACGCTGGTCAACGCACTGCTTTTCCGCCTCAAGGACTTGAGCTCGATAAACGGCGTCATACGCCCGGGCATCGTGCACAGGCTGGACAAGGACACCACGGGATTGCTGGTGGTGGCAAAGAATGACGACGCGCACCGCGCCTTGCAGGAGCAGATCGCGAAAAAGACTGCGCGCCGCATATACATCGCCCTCACGGACGGCAACTTCAAGGAGGACGAGGGCGTGGTGGACGAGCCGCTGGGCAGGAGCCGCCGCGACCGCAAGAAGATGGCTGTCGTGGAAGGGGGCAGACGCGCCGTCACGCACTACAAGGTGGAGGAACGCTTCGGTGCATACACGCTGGTGCGCTTCGAGCTCGAGACGGGCAGGACGCACCAGATCAGAGTGCACGCGGCTTTTCTGCATCATCCCGTGACGGGAGATGCGCTCTACGGCGGGTCCACGGCGCTCTTCAAGGGCGGACAGCTGCTGCACGCGGCGCGGCTGGAGCTGGACGATCCCGCGACGGGAGAGAGAAAAGTGTTCGAGTGTCCGCTGCCCGACGACTTTGCCGCCGTGCTGGAAAAGCTGCGCAGGGGAGCGCGTCGATGACCGAACAATTCTAAAAAACGAATGAATTTATAATACTATGCCGACCTCTTTCGGGGTCGGCATCGTTTTGGGTCCGGGGTCTGCGGGAAGTGCGAAGAGGCTCGGTTTGACAGGCGTGCGCCGGGAGCGTTGCTCCCGCTTCACGCCGAGCGCGGTTCGCGAGGTCACTTTTTCAGCAGCTCTGGATGGTGGTCGGGGCGGGCGAGCACCGTCTTGAAATCGGTGTAGATCACCTGTCCCGGGTGCCCGCCGGGGCGGCGTTTGACAAAACGGCGCAGGGTGTAGTCCACCTCCGACGTCGCTCCCGCCGATGCCGCCGCGATCTCCGCCGCACGCGCGATCACGTCCTCGGGCACGGGTTTTCCCTCCGCCAGCACCACCACGTGCGCGCCGTGACTGTTTTTCAGGTGCAGCCACACGTCCGAGGATGAGGCGATGCGGAAGGTGAGCTCCTCGTTTTGCAGATTGTTCTTGCCTTTCAGCACCGTGAATCCGTTCACGTCGTATTCGTACGGGGGTTCCGCCTTTTCGCGGCGCACCTTTCCTCCCTGTTTTTTGCGCTTATACGCGCCCAGCTTTTCAAGCTCCTCTTCTATCGCCGCCGTAGGCGCGTCGTAAGGGAGGGATGCGAGTTCTGCTTCCAGCGAACCGACGTATTCCAGCAGAAGAAGATCCGCCGCGAGCTTCTTTTCGGTGAATTCCTTGGTGCGTTTGAGTTTGTTGTAGCGGTTGTAGTACGCCGCCGAGTTGCCCGACGGAGTCAGCCTCTCGTCGAGGGGTATCTCGCGCTCCTCACCCGTGTAGTAGTCGGTGCAGTTGAGCACCGTGTCACCCTTTTTTATGCGGTAGATATTGGCGACGACCAGCTCGCCCATGATGCGGTATCTGTCCATGTTTTCGCACTCGGCGAGCCTTTCGCGGTCGATGGCGATGTTCTTTTCCGTGCGGGAGCGCAGGTGTTTCACCGCAGTGGTCAAGGTTTTCAGCCTTGCCTTGTTGCGCAGCTCCCTGTCCGCAGCCGTGTACAACGCGTCGTAGGCGGAAACTATGTCGTCAAGATCCTTTCTTTCCCCCTTCGCCGCGGCGTAAGGGAAAGGGTAGACTTCGCGTCCTATGATACAGGGGGAGTAGAACGGCGCGTGCGTCACGTCGGCGAGCGCGTCGAAAAGGGTGTGAAGGCGTTCCTTTTCTTCCTCGTTCAACGGGCGGGGAAGATCGGCGTCTATGCCAGCGCGAAGAAGCAGTTCCGAGACCGTGGCTCCCGAAAGTCCCGAAACGGAGTTGAGAATATGGCGGTGCAGATCTCCCCCCTGAAAAGCGTCCGTCCTCTCCCTAGCCTCCGCAGTGAGGAAGTTTGGTTTGGGCTGTTCCGGGGGAGCGTATTTCACGCCGCGCAGCACGACATGCCCGCCTCCGTCATCGAAGCCTAGGTGTTTCACGGCGTCCAGAATGACGAGGTCGGCGTCGGTGAAAACGATGTTGGAGTAGCGGTTCATTATCTCTATGAAGAGATAAAACGTCGCGTGATCGCGCATTTCGGTGCGCGCGTCGAAGCGCAGGAACACTATCCTGTCACCACGCCACATCCCGATCTCTTCCAGCACGCTCACCGAAAGATATTTGCGCAGCAACATGCAAAATCCCGGGGCGGTGACGGGGTTGGTTTTGCGCTCCGATGTGAGATGCAGACGGGGAGCGCCCGCGTTGCAGGAGGCGACGAGGCATTCGTTTCTGCCGCCCGCACGCAAAAAGAGGCGGATCTCGTCCGCTTCGGGTTGCACGATCTTGTCGATGCGCGCGCCGGAGAGCGCGGAGTTCAGTTCGTCCGCGAGCGCGCTCAATGCGAGGAAGTCACTGCCCATGCCTATATTATACACCGCTAGGCGTCATAAGCAAGGATTTGAGAAAAAGCGCGGCGGACACATCTGTCCGCAAGGCATCAAAAATCTATTGCTTTCCGCGCATACTTATGTTATAATCCCTTTTACTTACGATAAATTCGGTCATTTATTGCGGCGTAAAGCGGCATAAACGGAGGACAAATGAGTTACACAGTTGAAAAGTTGGAAAAGAGCGAAGTCAGATTTTCTTTCGACGTCGACGCGGAAACGTTTGAGAAAGCGGTGGCAGCCGCCTACAACAAGACGAAACACAAGTATGCCGTCCCCGGCTTCCGCAAGGGTCACGTCCCGAGAAAGGTCATAGAGGGAATGTACGGCAAGGAGGTATTTTTCGAGGACGCGATGGACATCGTTATCCCCGAGGAGTATTCCGCCGCTCTCGACAAGGAGCACGACATCGAGCCCGTCGCCCAGCCCGAGCTGGAGTCTTTCGATTTCAAGGAAGACGGCGGCGTGACCTTCGTGCTCAAAGCGGCGGTCCGTCCCGACGTCAAGCTGGGCAAATACAAGGGGCTTGCCCTCGAGAGAAAGGTGGACAAAGTCACCGCGAAGCAGGTGGACGAGGAAGTGGAGAACGCCCGTGAGAAACAGGCGCGTCTCATCGACGTCGACACCGCGGCGAAGAAGGGCGACATAGTCAACATCGACTTTGTGGGCTCCGTGGACGGCGTCAAGTTCGACGGCGGCAGCGCAGAGGGCTACGACCTCACTCTGGGCAGCGGCAGCTTCATCCCCGGCTTCGAGGATCAGCTCATCGGCACCAAGAAAGGGGAGAAGAAGGACGTCAAGGTCACCTTCCCCGAGGACTATCACGCCGAAGAGCTCAAGGGCAAGGAAGCGGTGTTCGAGTGCACCGTCAACGCCGTCAAGAAGAAGGAGCTCCCCGCCCTCGACGACGATTTCGCAAAGGAGATCTCGGAGTTCGACACCCTCGCAGAATATAAGGCGGACGTCAAAAATAAACTTATGAAGGACGCCGAGATGCGCGCCGACAGAGAGTATGAGGACGCCATCGTTCAGGCTGTCGTCGACGGCGCAGAGGTCGAGATCCCGCAGGCGATGATCGATCAGGAAGCGGAGGATATGGCGAAGGAATTCGAATATCGCCTTTCCTATCAGGGCATCAAACTCGCCGATTATCTCGGCTATGTCGGTCTCACCCGCGAGCAGCTTCTCGACGAGTATAAGGAGCAGGCGGCGAAGTCCGTCAAGACCCGCCTCGTCATGGAGGAGATCGTCAAGAAAGAAGAGATGAAGTTCGAGCAGGAAGAGCTCGACGCCAAGCTCGCCGAGATGGCGGAAAGGTCCGGTCAGGATGTCGACACCTTCAAGAAAGGGCTCGGGAGAGAGCATTATGATTATCTCGCGAACCAGATCCTCTCCGAGAAGCTCATGAAGATGCTGGCTGCCGAGAACGCTCCCGCGGCAAAGGCGAAGAAGAGCGCCGATGCGGACGCCGAGAAGAAGCCCGCTGCGAAGAAGACGACCAAGAAAGCCGAGTCCGCAGAGGGCGAAGCGAAGCCCGCCAAGAAGGCGGCAAAGAAGACGGACGCTCCCGCAGAGTGACGGAAAGCGGACGCGACAGGAGTTTTATGGACATCAGAAATCAGCTTATCCCCATGGTCATCGAACAGACGGGGCGCGGTGAGCGTTCCTACGATATCTATTCCCGTCTGCTCGAGGACAGAGTGGTCTTCCTCACGGGAGAGATCAACGATCAGGTGGCGGATCTCATCGTGGCGCAGCTCCTTTTCCTCGAAGGGAAGGACTCTGCCAAAGACATCAGCCTTTACATCAACAGCCCCGGCGGGTCCGTGTCGGCGGGTTTTGCCATCTACGACACGATGAACTATATCCGCTGCGACGTGTCCACCATTTGCGTGGGTATGGCGGCGAGCATGGGTGCCTTCCTGCTGTCTTCGGGTGCCAAGGGCAAGAGGTTCGCGCTGCCCAACTCCAAGATCATGATCCACCAGCCCCTCGGCGGCGCGCAGGGTCAGGCGAGTGACATCGCGATCCAAGCGGAAGAGATCCTCCGCACCAAGAAGCGCCTCAACGAGATCCTCGCGGCAAACACCGGACAGGATCTTGCCAAGATCGAGTTCGACACCGACCGCGATTTCTATATGACCGCGGAAGAGGCGGAAAAGTACGGCTTGGTGGACAAGATATTCTATTCCAGAAAGTGATCGGGCGCATCGCGCTCCACGTTCCGCAATGCTGCGGGACGAATTGATCGAGAGGTTTTATGGACGGTTTTCAGAAGGAACTGCATTGCAGTTTCTGCGGTAAGAGCGACAGCGAGGTCGAAAAGATCATCGTAGGCCCCAACCGCATGACCATCTGCAACGAGTGCATCGAACAGTGTGCCCACCTTCTCGCCAAAGAAACGGGCGGGATGAAGGACACCGGCGTTTCGCTGTACACGCCGCAGGAGATAAAGGCAAAACTCGACGAGTATATCATCGGACAGGACAGCGCCAAAAAGGTGTTGAGCGTCGCGGTGTACAACCACTATAAGCGCATCGGAAGGATCGCGGGCGCCGATGACGGCGTCGTGCTCGAAAAGAGCAACGTGCTTTTGCTCGGTCCCACGGGCTCGGGCAAGACTTTGCTTGCCAAGACGCTGGCGCAGATACTCAACGTCCCGTTCGCCGTCGCGGACGCCACCACACTTACGGAGGCGGGCTATGTCGGCGAGGACGTCGAGAACATCCTTTTGAAGCTCATTCAGGCGGCAGACGGCGACATCCGCAAGGCGCAGATGGGCATCATCTACATCGACGAGATAGACAAGATCGCGCGCAAGGGCGAGAACGTTTCCATCACGCGCGACGTCAGCGGCGAGGGCGTGCAGCAGGCGCTGCTCAAGATCATCGAGGGCACTATGGCGAGCGTTCCTCCGCAGGGCGGCAGGAAGCATCCCAATCAGGAGTGCTATCAGATCGACACCACCAACATCCTCTTCCTGTGCGGCGGCGCTTTTGTCGACCTCGACAAGATCGTCGACAAGCGCAAGGACGGCTCCAAACTCGGTTTCGGCGCGAGCGTTAAGGGCGATAAGCACTATAACTACGACGAGCTCATCGCGGAGTTGCAGCCCGCAGATCTCATAAAGTACGGTCTTATCCCCGAATTTGTGGGCAGAGTTCCCATCGTGGTCGGGCTGAACGCGCTGGACGAAGATGCGCTCATCAAGATACTTTCCGAGCCCAAGAACGCACTGGTCAAGCAATATCAGGTGCAGTTCAAGCTGGACGGCGCGGAGCTCGAGTTCGAGCCCAACGCCCTCCGCGCGATAGCGGAAAAAGCCATCAAACTCAACACGGGCGCCCGCGGACTGCGTGCCATCGTGGAAGGCATTCTTCTCGACCTCATGTACGAGCTGCCTTCCGACAAGGGCATTGCAAAAGTGGTGGTCACCCCGGAGTGCGTGACGGAAAAAGCGCGTCCGCGCATCATCCGCAAGAGCGAGGCGGCAGCCTCCGCAATGCCTTCGGCAAGCTGAACAGTAACATTTTAACTCTAAAAACGCGCGGTCATCCG
Source organism: uncultured Clostridia bacterium (assembly GCA_944372795.1). Lineage (GTDB taxonomy): Bacteria > Bacillota > Clostridia > Christensenellales > CAG-917 > Limadaptatus. The sequence continues at coordinate 24,032 of CALWAF010000009.1, forward strand.
CGCGTTTTTCATTGCCCGGAACGGCGCGTGTTTTATGCATGACCGACCTTTGAACATTTGGGGACGGGCTTGTTTTGTTCAATTTCTGAACAAAATAAACACGTCCCCATTTGTTCAAAAATGTGAGTTTTCTCAAAATTAGGGTGGTGGGGGTGTTCGGGTGAGGGATAAAGAGCCGTAACACGAGGTGAAATGCGGGCGAACAAAGGCGAGAAGTGGGCGGGTGATAGGTAAATTCGAGCTTTGTCATAGAAAATCCGTGAGGTCGGTTTTATGAAAGGGTGCGGAGCGCTTGCGGAAAGAGGCGGTTTGCGGTTACAATAAAGTGACGACGCAAAGAATGGGCGTTCGGAGCAAGATGCTGCGGATGATCGCATTGTTTTGCGTGACACCCAAGCTGCCGCAATGCCAGCAAGGCGTGCGGCGGCGTGCAAGATGCATGACGGAAGCGGTGTTGTCGGTCGCGCGGAGCAAGGAAAGGAGGACGGTATGGTCATCAAAAATGCGGAGTTCATCGTTTCGGTGGCGGATCCCGGCAAATTGCCCGATCTCGGCGTGCCGGAGATCGCGTTTGCGGGCAAGTCCAACGTGGGCAAGTCCTCCTTTATCAATTTTCTCACCGGCAACGGGAAATTGGCGCGCACTTCGGGAGACCCGGGGCGCACCAGATTGGTAAATTACTTCGGCGTGAACGGCAAGTCCCTAGTCTTTGTGGATCTGCCGGGATACGGCTTTGCCAAGGTCGCCAAGAGCGAAAAAGCCAAGTGGGGGAACATGATCGATGGCTACCTTACGGGCAGTAAAAACCTCGTCAACGTCTTTGTGCTGCTGGACGTACGGCATGAGCCGACCTCGGACGACAAAATGTTGCTCAACTTTCTTTACCATTACAACATCCCGTTCACCGTCATCGCCACCAAGTGCGACAAGCTCTCCCGTGCGCAGCTCACGAAGCGCCGCGCCGAGATCGCAAACGCCATCGGTGTCGGCACCGGCAACGTTTTTCTCATATCCTCACTCAAAAAGACGGGGAAGGAGGACATCCTCGCACGCATCGACGCTCTGACGGAAGCATGGAGCGCGGATCGCACCGAAGAGTAGACGCGCATTATCATTGCATTCACATCGGCAACACGGTTTGCCGTTTTCGTCACGGTGTCCTCGGCGACGCATCTGCGTGCGACCGAAGGGTTCCTTGCGTAAGAGCTGCGGTCTCGTCCCTCCGAATGGAGGGTTTTTCATTTGCGGCGGCGTCCGACGCGCGGGCGATCCGCCACTACGTGTGGGAGATCCGCGGCGGATTTTAGGACTCAAACTACATAAAAAACGAGCAGAGTACTCTATAAAATGCCAAAAAGTATTATACTTTCGCTTTATTTTGAGAATACTTTTCAAAGATAAAACGCCTCAAAGAGGCGTTTTCGCATTTTTCGTTTAGATCTGTGTCGAAATGAGTTCGGATGGTCAGAAAATGCGGACTAGGGTGTTGCCCACAAGGTCGCAGGATGTGAGGTGATAGCTAATGCCGTGTTTTTCCACGACGGGGGTGACGCGCACGTTTTTGCCGTGGATGTGCCCGTAGGTCACGGTGTCGACGTCATAGCGCTCGAGAAGGGCGGTGACTTCGCTGTCGTTGTATTTCGCATCGAACGGGGGGAAGTGCAGCATCGCGATGACTTTGTCACCTTCGGTGCGCATCTTTTTCATTGCGGTGAGGGAGAGTTCCAGCCTGATGAGCTCTCTGCGGTAGATCTTGACGTCCTGCGCTTCGGACGTTTCGCAGGGGATGCTCCAGCCGCGCGAACCCGCAACGAGATACTCGCCGAAGCGTACGCAGTCGTTTTGTATGAAAGAAAAGCCGGGGAATGCCGTGCGCATCCTGCTCACTGCCGTCCAATAGAGGTCGTGGTTGCCTTTCACCACCGCTTTTTTGCCGGGGAGAGCGGCAACTGCGGCGTAGTCGGGAGCGGCTTGTTCGAGATTGATGCCCCAAGACATATCGCCGCCGAGCAGCACGAGGTCGTCCTCGCTCACACGCGCGCGCCAATCTTCGCACACGCGCTCGAAATGGTTGAGCCAACCGTCACCGAAGATGTCCATCGGCTTTTCTACGGCGTGAGAGAGGTGAAGATCGCTTATCGCAAACACTTTCATGTGCCCATTTTAACACAAAATCAAATGTTTGCAACGTCGTGTGACAAAATGTCCGCCGCAAGGCGCGTTAAGGCGCCGTGAGCCGCCTGAAGCGTTTTGGCGGGATCGGGTGCCCCGTCCGTCTCCGAGACGGGAAAACGCCGCAAAACGGCTTACGCGCGCTCAAACGCATAATGCGCGTGCGTGTGCGAGCGGCGAGTCGTTTGTCGCATATGAGAAAAAGCGCGGGCGAAAGCTCGGAGACCTGTCGTTTTATTTCGGCACGGCATGGCAGGCGAGCGGTGGGCGGGTGGCGGAAGAAGGGGAAAGGCGAGGCGGCGACGGAAGAGGGCCGGAGGGGCGGAGCGGGCGGATACGGTAGGCGGAGTGGTGTCGTGACGGGGTTTTAATAGGCAGCATAATAGTGAGCGGCACAAAAAGAAAGGGACAAAATGTCCCTTTCCGTGTGCCGTGCCGCGGTGAGGCATCCCGTCATCTCGGGAAGAGCGGCAGATCGAACACCCCTTGGCAGACCTCCTGCGAAAACTCGGTGCAGGGCGGGATCTTGCAATAGCCGTACGAGGGCACGAGCAAGTCCACGTCCGCCAGCACTTTCATCACCACCGTGGTGCAGGCGGTGATGGAGAAGGTGGTGCCGCTGACGTAGGTGCCGTTGGGGCTTGCCATATTGACGGTGGCGGCGAGCTCCACGGGGAAGACGCTGCCCGTCGGCACGCACATCACGACGTCCTGCGTGAGGGTGACGGTGCCCGTGCCGCTGCCTTCGACGCCGTTGGCGTCGGTGTAGGTGATCTGCACGGGGATGGCGACCGTCGCCAGCACTCTGGAAAGCCCCGGTCTGTCCGAGAGGGGAGTGACCGTGAGTGCGGTGATGGTGCCTCTTGAAGAGGTTGATTTGCCGCCGACGAAAGTGAGGGGTTCGGCGGGAGACGCGGGATCGAGATCCGTGAGCGTCACCGAAAGGGCTTCGAGGGTGGTCTGCGAGATGCAGGCGTCAAAGACTTTCCTTGCCTGAATGCAGACCTTTTCGCACAGCCCGTTCATCGGATTGCCGCTGATGTTCCCGGGACATTTGTCGGCGCCGTTCGAGTTGCAAAAAGACATCTTTTTACCTCCTTGTTTGCCTTTCGATGTAATATATGCCGTGGCGTCGGCGAAGGTTAAAGCGGTTCAATTGTAAACCGAATTTTTCGGAGAAAAGGCGAATATGGTTCACAAGTAAACGGAAAAATTTCGCAAAGCTGCTTCGGAGATCGGAGCAGAGCAGATTTTACGATTTGAAAAATGCCACTGTTTAGTGGATATTTTTTAGAATAAAAAATTTTTTCAAGTAATTTATGCAAAGCTGTTGACGTGTGGTCAAAAGTGGTTTAGAATACAGGCAAGGAGGAAGAGATGGCAAAGTTTTTGCTGGGCAACGCACGTCACCAGTTGGACGACAAAGGCAGAATGCGCATCCCCGCCAAGTTCCGTGAGGCACTGGGCGGCTCGTGTTGTATTCTCCCCGGCAGAGCGGGCGCTCTCTTCATCGTACCCGAAGACAAGCTGATGGAGACGCTGGAAGCGGTGCGCGAGGCGAATGCCTTTGCCAACTCCGACGCCAACGATCTTTCCACGGCGATCACCGCCAATGCGAATTACCTCGAAGAGGACGGACAGGGCAGAGTGCGCCTTCCCGCAGAACTCGCACAGATGGTGGGCATCAAGAAGGACATCGTGTTCGTAGGCAAGCTGACCTACCTCGAAGTCTGGCCCGCCGAAGTGTGGGATGCGCGTTACAGCGTGCTCAACCCCGACAACCTCGCCAAGGTGCTGGACCGTCTGAAGAACTTGGGGGTGTGAGGTGGAATTTGCTCACACACCCGTCATGCTCCGCGAGTGCATAGACGCGTTGAGAGTGAAGCCCGACGGCAGCTACCTCGACGGAACTATGGGCGGAGGAGGACATTCCTTCGAGATCGCAAAGAGGCTCACCGAGGGCGGCAGGCTCATCGCGGTGGACCGCGACGAAGACGCCCACGAAGCGGCGAAAAAGAGGCTTCGGGAGTACATTGACAGGATCACTTTCGTGCGCGACGACTTCAAAAACGCGTGTGCACGGCTCGACGAGCTGGGCATCGGCGGACTCGACGGCGTGCTGCTCGACCTCGGAGTGTCCAGCTGGCAGCTGGACAGCGCGGAACGCGGGTTCAGCTATATGAAAGACGCGCCTCTGGATATGCGCATGGACCGCTCGGCGAGACTCACGGCATACGACGTCGTCAACGGATACGAAGAGCGCGAACTTGCCCGCATCTTCCGCGAATACGGCGAAGAGAAGCTGGCGGGAAAGATCGCGGCGAGGATCGTGCGGGAGAGGGCGGAGAGCCCCGTCGCCACGACCTTGCAGCTCGCCTCCATCGTCGCAGGATGCTATCCTCCCGCGACTAGGCACAAGTTCGGACATCCCGCAAAGAGGGTGTTTCAGGCGGTGCGCATAGAGGTGAACGGTGAGCTCGACGGGCTCGCGGAAGCGGTGACGGAGCTGGCAAGACGGCTCGTCCCCGGCGGCAGGATGGCGGTGATCACCTTCCATTCGCTGGAAGACAGGATAGTGAAAAACGCATTCAGACAAATGACGCTCTCTTGCACATGTCCGCCCGATTTCCCGGTGTGCGTGTGCGGGAAGGTCAAGGAAGCGGAGCTTGTGAACTCCAAACCCATAACGGCGTCCGCCGCCGAGCTCGAGGAAAATCCTAGGGCGGAAAGTGCGAAACTGCGGGTCATCGAAAGGCTCGACACCGAAAAGAAGGAAGCGAGGTGAATATTATGGCTATTACACTCGACGAGTTGCTGGGAAGAAGCAGGGCAGACGTGCCCGAGGATATTGCCGCGGACAGGTTCCCCTCCTACGGCGAGTTCACCGCACGCCGCAGCACTAGCGACGCTTCCTACTCCGATGCCCCCGAATACAGATATGACTACGACGCGGTGAGGCGCCCCGCCGCAGCTCCCCGCACCGCAGAGGCGGCAAGGGACTACGAAGCGTCCCGTCCTTACAGAGCGCCCAGAGAAGAGGAATACCGTCCCATGGACTATTCCATGCCTGTGCGCGAGGATCGCGGCCGCGAAAGTTTCGGCGGATACGCACCCGAAAGGAGCCGCGCGGAAGAGAGCGCGAGAGTGAGCGGACTTTACGAGTTCACCCGCAACGATGCGGAACGCGCTTCCGGCGACGAGCTTTACGAGCGTCTTTCCTCGGCGGGCGGCGCGCAGACCGCGAGATACGAGCAGGCGGCGAGAGAGAGCTACGCCTCCGAGGACTATGCCGCCAGATACCGCGCAGAGCACAAGACGAGGAAGAAAGCTCGCTTCGGGCTCAAAGCCAAGCTCATAATCGCGGCGTATGTCGTGGTGCTCGCCATAGTCGGCGTGCTCATCATCGTCAACGCGAAGCCCCTCAACAACGGGACAGCCGCAGTGCCGTCCGGCGCCGTCGTCTCCGTGGAATAGGGCATAATCCGCTTCCCGCCCAAATATCATTTGGGTATGAGGCGGCAGAAAAGAGACCATAATCAATCCCCAATAATTCATAATCCGAGGAAAAGGCTGCTTGCGGTTGCACTGCTTGCGGCTTTTTCCTTTGCCGCGATCGCGGGGAAGCTGTTCGCGGTGATGGTCGTGCAGGGGGAGGGGTTGCAGACCCGTGCCGTCACGCAGTGGATGCGCGACGTCCCCGTGGAGGCGCCGAGGGGACGCATCCTCGACCGCAACGGAGAGGTGCTTGCAGACACCGCGACACGCTATAACATCTACGTCCGACCTGCCGCCCTCGGAGATAAAGAGGCGACCGCACGGCTGCTCGCCGAGGTGTTCGACTATGCCTATGAGGACGCTTTGGAAAAGATCTCGACGCGCGCGTCCGAGGTGACTGTGGCTAGGGGCGCGGAAAAGGAGGAGCTGGACGCCCTCATCGCCTCGGGACTTCCCGGCATCTACTACGGCGAGGACAACCTGCGCTACTATCCCTACGGCGACTTCATGACTCAGGTGCTGGGGTTCACGGGATTTGACGGCGAAGGGCAGACGGGGCTGGAGGCGTATTACGAGAAATACCTTCGCGGCACGGACGGCGCGGTGCTCACGGACACCGACCTTGTGGGACGGGAACTCGAGGGCGGGGGATCGCACTATCTTCCCGCCGTGCGGGGTATGGACATCGTGACCACTCTGGATGCGGGAGTGCAGCGCATCGCGGAGGGCGCGCTGCGCAACATCAACGCGAAGTTTTCCCCTAAAGGCGCGACCTGCGTCGTGATGAACTATATGACGGGCGAGATCCTAGCCCTTGCCGAAACTCCCTCTTTTGACCTCAACAACGTACCGCGCGACGATCTTTCCGCCCTCTTCGGCACTTCCAAAAGCAAGACGGTGTCCACGGTGTACGAGCCGGGGTCGACCTTCAAGATCCTCACCGCAGCCGCAGCCATAGATGCGGGGAAGGTGTCGGTGACGGACAGGTATTACTGCTCCGGCACTAGGGTGGTGGACGGACAGAAGATCCGCTGCTGGAAGGCAAAAGGTCACGGTTCGATAAGTTTCGCGGAGGGGGTGGCGGAGAGCTGCAACTGCGTGTTCATGGACAGCGCTCTCGCAATGGGCACGGAGGTGTTCTACGACTATCTGGATGCCTTCGGACTGCGTGAAAAGACGGGGATCGACGTGACGGGAGAGACCTCCGGTATATTCATCGCCGAAGAGAGCGTGAAGAGTGTGGATCTTGCGAGGATAGGCTTCGGGCAGGCGGTCGCGGTGACGCCCATCGGTATGCTTGCCGCGGCGTCTTCGGTGGTGAACGGCGGGCATCTCGTCACCCCTCATCTGCTCGGCGAGGTGAGAGACGGCTATACGGGCACGAGCGTGTCGGGAGACTTCGAAGAGCGGAGGAACACCGTGTCGGAGGCGACGTCGGAGGTGATGCGCACCCTGCTCGAAAACGTAGTGAAGGAGGGCAGCGGCAAGAGCGCGTACGTCGCGGGCTACCGCATCGCGGGCAAGACGGGAACTGCGCAGAAGTACGAGAACGGACACATCGCGCAGGGCAAATATATCTCGTCTTTCATCGGTTTTTCCCTCGAAGAGGAAGCGCCTTACGCGGTGCTGCTCACGGTGGACGAGCCGCAGGGATATATGTATTACGGATCCCTCGTCGCGGCGCCCGCCGTGGGGGAGATATTCTCCGCCGTCTTCGCGCTGTACGGCGTCGAAGCGGAATTTACGGGAGAGGAAAAGGAGGTCATCGGCGATCCCTTCGTGCTGGGGGATATGACGGGGCGGAGCGTACAGCAGGCGAGGGCGGAACTCGCGGCGCTCGGTCTGCACGTCGAAACGGACGGAGAGGGCGGCACCGTGACGGGGCAGATCCCCTCCGCAGGCACCACCGTGGACGGGAGGAACACCGTGCTCCTGCTCACGGGATGAGGGGAGTTTTCAGCATGAGGGGCGAATGTTTTCCGTCGCTGTCTAATTTTACCGCGCCGTTGACCGGCGCTTTTTTTATACCTAACATATGCGTATATCTTATGCGGGAGGTGCCCTATGAGGCTCAAAGAACTGCTGGACGACGCGGGCGTCGTCAAGGTGTGCGCGGACGAAGATTTCGAGGTCTCGTCCTTCAGGATACATTCGGGAGAGGTGCGCGACGGCGACCTGTTTTTTTGCATGAAAGGGAGGCGCGACGACGGCAACGACCATCTTGCGGAGGTGAATGCGAATTTCGTCGCCGTCACCGAAAAGGAGCCTTCGACGGGATGTGCCTACGTCCTCGTCCGCGACGTGCGCAGGGCCTACGCGCTGATGTCCGAGGCGTTTTGGGGACACCCCGCGGAGGGGATGAAGGTCGTCGCCGTGGTGGGCACCAACGGAAAGACGTCCACCGCGCACTATACCGCGTCGATCCTGACCTATGCCGGGTTTTCGGTGGGGATCGTCGGCACGGAAGGGCATTATATCTGCGGAGAGAAAGTGGGGGCGAGCCTGACCACTCCCGACAGTTTCGAGCTTGCCGAGCTTCTCTTCAAGATGAGGACTCGCGGCGTGGACGCCGTGGTGGCGGAGGTCTCCGCCCACGCGATCGCGCTGGAAAAGACGGCGGGCATCAAGGCGGATATCGCCGTCTTCACCAATCTCACTCGGGATCATCTGGACTACTTCGGCACCTTCGGGGAGTATAAGGCGGTCAAGATGTCCTATTTCTCCGCCGAAAACGTGAAAAAAGCGGTGATCAACGTGGACGATCCCTGCGGCAGAGAGCTCTTGGCAAAGGCGGAAAAGGAGGGGCTGCCCGCAGTGAGCTACGGGCTTTACTGTCCCGCCGACTCCTTCGCCGTGGACGTGAGAGAGGATATGGACGGAGTGCGCTTCGTCGCCAATCTTTCCGACGACCTCGCCGAGGTGCGCTCGTCGCTGATGGGGGAGTTCAACGTCTATAATTTGCTCGCCGCGATGACCGCCGCGCACGAGCTGGGTGTGGACGGGGCGACGCTCACTCACGCCGTGCACAAAGTGCGGGCGGTGAAGGGCAGATTCAGTGTGCTGCGCAACGACCGCGGCAGCATCGTCATAGACTACGCGCACACCCCGGACGGGCTGGAAAAACTGCTGAAAACCGCGCGGACGATGACAAAATCGCGTCTTATAGCGGTGTTCGGGTGCGGCGGGGAGCGCGACCGCGGCAAGCGCGCTCTGATGGGCGCGGTGGCGGAGAGGCTTGCGGATCTTGTGGTCATCACGTCCGACAACCCCCGTTTCGAAGATCCCGAGCGCATCATCGCGGACGTCGCGGCGGGGATGCAGGGCACGCGCTTCAAGACCTTTGCCGACAGGACGGAAGCCATAGCCTACGCGCTCTCGGAGATGACGGAGGGCGACACCGTGGTCATTGCGGGCAAGGGCAGTGAGGACTATCTCGACATCCGCGGCAAACGGGTGCCGTACAGCGACTTCGACGTGGCGGCGAGGTGGGGGCGGGCAAGATGACCCCCGAGGTGAAACTGCTCGTCTATTTCGTCGTGTCCGCGGCGGTATCCCTCTGCGCCGCGCCCTTTGCCGTCCGCCTGCTCAAAAGATTGAGGGCAGGGCAGACGGTGCTGGGCTACGTCACCCAGCACGAGCACAAGACGGGCACTCCCACCATGGGCGGCGTCATCTTTTTGCTCCCCCTCGTCGTCGTATGCGCGGCGGAGCACACCGCCTTTGCCGTCGTGGGTCTCGCCGTGACGCTGGGTTTTGCGGCGCTGGGGTTTCTGGACGACTTCATCAAGATACGCTTCCACCGCAATCTGGGGCTCAAACCCTACCAAAAGATCGTGGGACAGCTGGGCATCAGCGGCATCGCGGCGTACTTCTGCTTCGCCTTTCCCGAGACGGGCTCGGCCCTCTTTCTCCCCTTCGGGGGAGGAGAGGCGGACCTCGGCGGCGGCATCATCCCCTTTGTCATATTGGTGTACGTCGCGACGGTCAATTCCGTCAACCTCACCGACGGATTGGACGGGCTTGCCGCCACGTCGTCCGCGGGGTATTTCCTCACCTTTGCTTTGCTCACATTCATGCTCTTTTCGGACGCCGTCGCTGCGGGTGAGGGGGAGCGCGCGGAGGAACTCTTTTCGCTGTCGGCATTCAGTGTCGCGCTGCTTGGCGGACTTCTCGGCTATCTGGTGTTCAACTCCAACCCCGCCGTCGTGATGATGGGGGATACGGGCTCGCTGGGGCTGGGCGCCGCCGTCGCCACCGTCGCGGTGTTTTCGCGTACGGAATTGCTTTTGCCCGTTGCGGGCATAATGTTCGTGTGGTCTAGCATATCAGTGATAGTGCAGGTGCTCTCGTTCAAGTGTACGGGCAGGCGCGTGTTCCTGATGGCTCCCTTCCACCACCACCTCGAGATGAAAGGATTTTCCGAGCCTAGGATATGCGCTCTTTACCTCGTCCTGACGCTTGCGGCGGGCGCACTCACTCTCATTTTTGCGAGGATAGTATGAATCTTGTCGGAAAGACCGTCGTCGTCTACGGCGCGGGGATAAGCGGCATCTCCGCAGCGGCGCTCGCGCGCGACCACGGAGCCCGCGCGATCATCTACGACGACAACCCGAAAAAGAGCCATTCCACCTCATGCACCTCCGTCTTCAACGACTGCGACGTGCTGGTGGTGAGCCCCGGAGTGCCGAGCGGAAATCCGCATGTGCTGGACGCGAAACTCGCCGGCAAACAGGTGCTGGGGGAGATGGAATTCGCCTCTCTGTTCTGCGCTGCGGAGCAGATCGCCGTCACGGGCACCAACGGCAAGACCACCACGACACTGCTCATCGACCACATCCTTCGCAGCGCGCACATCCCGTCGCACGCGGTCGGCAACGTCGGAGCGGCGTTTTCCTCCGTGGCGGACAAGCTGGACGCGATGGAGACCGTCGTCATCGAGGCGTCGAGTTTCCAGCTGGAAGGGGTGACGAGGTTCGCTCCCGACATCGCGGTCATGCTCAACATCACCCCCGACCATCTGGACAGACACGGGAATATGCAAAGGTACATAGGCGCAAAGGCGGGCATATTCCTGCGGCAGTCGGAGAGCGACGTCGCGGTCTACAACGCCGACGACGAAAACGTGCTCTCCCTCCTTCCCGTCGTCCGCGCGCGCAAAGTACCGTTCAGCGTCTCTCATCCCGTGGACGGCGCCTATCTTTCCTCGGGATTCGTGTGCTGGAAGGGGATGCCCGTGGCGGAGGTCGGGGATACGGATTTTTGCGGCAGAGAGCTCGAAGACGTGCTTGCCGCCGTTGCCGTCGCCGCCGTAAAGAACGTGGGTCTTTACACCGTGGCGTCCGCCCTCGCGTCCTTTTCCCGTCCGGAGTTCAGGCGCGCCGCCTGCGGCGAGGTGGACGGAGTGAAGATCTTCAACGACAGCAAAGCCACCAACGTGCTCGCCACCGTTTCCGCAGCGGAAGGTATGCGCGGGGACACCGTGCTCATCTTGGGCGGCGCGGACAGGGGAGAGGACTTCGATGCTCTGTTCGCGGCGCTGCCGGGAAGGGTGAGAGGCGCCGTGGTCACGGGAGAGAACGCGGCAAAGATAATAGCATCGGCAAAGGATAGAGGATTCCCCGTTGCGGAGAGCCCCGATCTTTTCGACGCCTGCGCCGATGCGCTGGATATGGCAAAGGAGCTCGGGTGCTCCAACGTGCTCTTTTCTCCCTCCTCGAAAAGTTACGACCGATTCACGGGATTCGTCGAACGCGGCAGAGCCTTCGACGCCGCGGTCGCGCGGCTCATGCGGACGAGATGAAGAGGACGGACTTTTTCGCTTTCGACAAACCCCTCGCGCTGTGCGCCGTCCTCCTTTCCGGGATAGGGCTGCTGTTCATCTACTCCGCGTCCTCCTATTCCGCAGAGCTGCAATTCGGCGACGCCTTCCACTATGTCGAAACGCAGGCGGTGGCTTTGGTGCTCGGGGTGGCGGTGATGCTTGCCCTCTCGTTCGTCCGTCCGGAGCGCATAAAGAAGGCGGCGCTCCCTTTGTACATCGCGGGGATAGCGCTGCTTGCCGCAGTCTTCATCCCCGGTTTCGGAGTGGAAAACTACGGCGCGAAACGCTGGCTGGATCTGGGCTTTTTCACCGTTCAACCCTCGGAATACGCGAAATTCGCCATGGTCGTCCTGCTCGCGGCGTTCGCGGCAAAGAGGGGAGTGGGCACCTTTCCCCGCGCCGTCGTCTTCCTTTCCGCGGCGGGAGCGGTGTGTCTGCTCCTGCTTCTCGAGCCGAATATGTCCGTGACCATATGCGTGGGAGCGGCGGCGTTCCTTTTGCTCTTTGCGGCGGGCGCGAAGCCGACGCATCTCGTGCTAATCCTAGTGCCCGTGGTCGTGTGCGGCATAGCCCTCGTCGTTGCCGAGCCCTACCGCGTCCGCAGACTGCTCGCCTTTCTCGATCCGTGGGCATCCCCTTTGGACGAGGGCTATCAGCTCATCCAATCCTATTACGCGCTGGGGTCGGGAGGTTTGTTCGGCGCAGGGCTCTTCTCTTCCCGTCAAAAATACCTCTTCCTGCCCTTTGCCGAGAGCGACTTCATACTCTCGGTCATAGGTGAGGAAACGGGATTTTTCGGTGCGATGGGGGTGCTGGCGCTGTTCGGAGTCATCGTTGTGAGGGGAGCTCTCATCGCGGCGAGGGCGAGGGACGCGTTTTCGTGTTATCTTTCGGCGGGCATCACCGCTCTCCTTGCCGTGCAGACTCTGATGAACGCCGCCGTGGTGTGCGGCGCGGTGCCTCCCACGGGGCTTCCGCTGCCGTTTGTAAGCGCGGGCGGGAGCTCGTTGGTGTGCGCGTTCGCGGCGGTGGGAGTGCTGCTCGCGGTGTCGCGCCACTCGTCGGGGATATTCCTGCGTCTGCCCGAGGCGGTCGGAGCATCCGGTCGGAAGACGGAGAAGACAAGAGAGATCTTTGCGGGAGGAAGAGCGTGAAAAAGGAAGTTTTCGTCATAGAAGGAGGGCGTTCGTTGTGCGGGAGGATGACCGTGCACGGCGCAAAAAACGCGGTGTTGCCCATGCTTGCGGCAAGCGTGCTCACCCCCGCTCCCGTGACGGTGAGGGATTGTCCGCACATCACGGACGTGGAGGATATGCTCGGGGTGCTGCGCGCTCTGGGGGTCGAGGTCACCGTGACGGACAGAGAGATCACCGTGACGGGTTCCCCCGCGTGCACCGACATCCCGCCGGGGCTTGCGGGAGGCATGAGATCCTCCGTATTCATGCTGGGGGCGCTGCTTTCGCGGTGCGGAGAGGTGGAGCTCGCCTCTCCCGGCGGATGCAGGATAGGCGCGCGTCCTCTCGACATCCACTTCGACGGATTGGAGCGTATGGGGGTGAGGGTGGAGTGCGGGGACGGGCGTATCCTGTGCACTGCGGACAGACTGCACGGCGCCGACATCGTGCTGCGCTATCCCAGCGTGGGCGCCACCGAGAACCTCGTCATGGCAGCGGTCTGCGCAGAGGGGGTGACCCGCATCATCGGTGCCGCGCGGGAGCCCGAGATCGTATCCCTCGTCAGACTGCTGCGCAAGATGGGCGCGGATATAGCGGGAGAGGGCAGTCCCGTCGTGACCGTGCGAGGAGTGGACGAGCTGGACGGCGCTTCGGCGACGCCCTCTCCCGACAGGATAGTCGCAGGGACGGTGATGGCTGCCGTGGCTGTGTGCGGTGGCAGAGTGGAGCTTTCCGGCGCGGACTCTTCGGACATGGGCGCGGTCATCTCCCCCTTTCTCGGTGCGCATACATTCCTCATCGAGCACGGCGGCGCCATCACTTTCGAGAGTGACGGGATGCTTTCTCCCACCGACGTATGCACGGGACCTTATCCGCTTTTCCCCACGGATATGCAGGCGCCTTTCATGGCGTGCCAGTGTTTCGCTGCGGGGATGAGCAGTATGCGGGAGACCGTCTTCGAGGACAGATTCGCTCACGTTGCCGAACTCCGCAGGATGGGCGCGCGCATCGCCGTCGCGGGCAACACCGCATTCGTGGACGGCAGCGGCGGGATGAGGGGGAGCGTCATCGCGGCTTCCGACCTGCGCGGAGGTGCGGGACTTGCCGTGGCAGCCCTCGGAGCCGAAGGGGAGAGCATACTCTCCGGCACCGTGTACATCGATCGCGGCTATGAAGATATGGCGAAGATGTTCTCATCTCTCGGCGGAAAGATCTCGCGGCGCCGCGTCTGAAAGGGAAAAATCCCGCCGAAAAGGGCTTTTATCCGACCGAAATTTGCAAAAAACTCTTTTTTTAACGTAAAATCGTTGACACGGCGCTCATTTATTATATAATAAAATTAGTAATATTATAAATCGCGCTTGCGTATATGCGCGCGAACGGGGCTTTATGAGCGCAATGTTCTCAAAAGACATCGTTGCCCTCGACGTTTCGTCGAGACGGATCACCGCCATGGTCGGCTGCAAAAAAGCGCAGTCCGTCTATGACGTCAAGGTCAGGCTCGAGAGGGAATACGACGGTTACAGCGACGGCGCTTTCTTCGACGAGGAACAGCTCGCGGGTGCCGTCACCGACATCCTTTCCGAGGCGCTCTCGCAGTCGGGCATCGCGACCCGCAGAGTGTACGTCGGCGTGCCCGGGGAGTTCGTCACTCTCGTCAACCGTCCCGTCACCGTCACCCTCGACAGAGTGCGCAGAGTGGTGGACGCCGACATCTCTTATCTCATCGCCAAGGGCGGCGCGTTCGACGACCCGGACCGCGTCCTTATAGGTTCCTCCGCCGTGAGCTATTCGGTGGACACTTCCGATAAACAGTTCTTCGACGTGCGCGGTATGAATGCGGGCAGAGTGTCCGCCACCGTGTCGTATATGCTGGCGGATCGCTCTTTCACGGAGCTTGTCGAGTCTGCGGTGCGAAAGGCGGGTTTCAGAGAGATCCGCTTCGTCGCTTCCGCGTGGGCGGAGTGCGTCGCCATGTTCGAGCGCGAACAGCGCGATGCCGCATACGCCGTCATCGACGCGGGCTATCTTTCCTCTTCCGTCGCGATCGGCAGGGGAGAGGGGTTGCAGGAGCTCAAATCCTTCTCCATGGGCGGAGGTCATGTCGCGGCGGACATCTACGAAGTGCTGGACATTCCTTTCGAGCTTGCGGAGGAAGCCAAGGAGCTGGTCGATCTCAACCTCTCTTATTCTCCCGATGCGGTGCTCGTTGCCGACGGGGAGCACATCGTTTATGCCGCGGAAGCGTGCGAGATAGTGCGCGCCCGTCTGGAATATTTCGCCGAGATCGTGGCAGAGGTCATCGCCTCCGCCGACGTGCCCGGCTACATACCCGTCTATCTCACCGGCGAGGGCTTCTCCGCGATACGCGGCGCCCGCTCGGTGATCGCGGACAAACTCGGACGTCCCGTGGAGCTCACCGCTCCCAAGGTGCCCGGGTTCACCCGTCCCGACGACAGCTCGGCGCTCTCCCTCTTTGTGGTCGCCGAAACCATGCAAAAACCGGGCTCTGCCCTTGACATCTTAAAACGCGTTTTCAACGGAGGTAAAAAATGATAGATTTCGAAAAATTCGGCTATTCTGCCCAGACGCAGCCCGAAGACGAAGAACCCAAGACCAACGAGTACGGCTACGCCACGGATGACGCCGAAGAGGAGGAGATGTACGCTCCCGTGCCCCGCAAGGAGCCCGGCAAGGCGAACATCGTCGTCGTCGGTGTCGGCGGCGGCGGCAACAACGCCGTCAACAACATGATCCGCGCGGGCATCAAGAGCGCAAGTTTCATCGTGATGAACACCGATATGCAGGCGCTCAACATGTCCCTCGTGCCCGAAGAGTGCAAGATCCAGATCGGCGCGGGCAAGACGGGCGGACTCGGCGCAGGCTCCAACCCCGAGATAGGCAAGATGGCGGCAGAGGAGTCCCGCGACGACATCAAAAAGGCCCTCGAAGGCATCGACCTGCTCTTCATCACCGCGGGCATGGGCGGCGGCACCGGTACGGGCGCTGCTCCCGTAGTCGCCGAGATAGCCAAATCCATGGGCATCCTCACCGTTGCGGTCGTCACCAAACCCTTCAACTTCGAGGGTCCTCACCGCATGAGAAATGCCGAGATCGGCATCCGCAACCTCAAAAACTTTGTGGATACGCTGCTCATCATCCCCAATCAGAAGCTCATCGAAGTGCTGGACAAGAAAGTCGGCTTCAAGCGCGCGTTCGAGATCGCGGATGACGTGCTCCGTCAGGGCGTGCAGGGCGTCAGCGACGTCATTGCCAATCCGGAACTCATCAATCTCGACTTCGCGGACGTCAAGACCATCCTCAAAAAGCGCGGTCTCGCGCATATGGGCATCGGCTACGGCAAGGGCGAAAAGCGCGTCATCGAGGCGGTCAGGAACGCCGTCTTCAGCCCCTTGCTCGAGACGGACATCGAGGGTGCCACCGGCATCATCGTCAACATCAGCGGCGGTGAAGATATGATGCTCAGTGAAGTCACCGAGGCTTGCGAGATCATCCGTCAGGTGGTCGACCCCGACGCCAACATCATCTTCGGCACCGACTTCCGTCCCGACAAAAAGGACATAGAGATCACCATCATCGCCACCGGTTTCGTGGACAAACACAACGCTCCCGCACGTACGGTGGGGTCCGCCCCCGTCAGCGGCGCGCGTTCGCTGGAGTCCGCCATGTCCGATATGGCGGCAGACAAGGAGAAGGAAAAGGACGATGAGACCGTCGAGCCCATGAAGTCCGTCTACAACCGTGACATCTTTGCCGATCGTCCCGTTTTCGGACAGCGCTTTGCGCAGCCTGCGGCGGAAACTCCCGCCCCCGCTCCCGAGCCGGAACCCGTCCGTCCCGTCGCTCCCGAACCCGCTCCCCAAGCTCCCGCTTCCTCCGTCCCTTCCGGACGTATCGACCTCGGGAATAACGGGAAGAGTGTGCCGCCGTTCCTGCGTCACCTTCGCCGCTCCCGCGACTGAACGCCGCCATTTGGCGCATAACTTTGTCAGCACCCCTTTTTCGGCTCGTTACGTACGACCAAGTACGCGCCTCACCGAAAAAGGGGTGCTTTCGCGTTCTGCATCCAAATGAGAGCGTCAGCGCAATAAACGTTTGATAGAGCGTATTTGAGCACAACGAACACTCTTTTGGAGACGGTTTCACGCGCCGCTCACCCAAACTTGCACAGCGGGCGTTTGCGCCCGCTCTTGCAAGTCGCGGCGCGCTTCGCGACCTCGCAAGCCGGACGGATAATTAAGTAGACACGGGCGCCGTGCGCGTCGAGTCGCCTTCCTCTCCCCGCGAGCGATGTTCAGTGAGTACTGTTCGCCGCTCGATTATCTCTATGCGAGATTCAAACTTTATCAAAAAGAACGAAAAGCATATCCCGCATTTTAGGAGGACTGCACTCTTCCCGAGTGGGGGAGGAAAGCCCGAAGGGAAGGAGGGGGAGCAATATTCCCCGCGAGACGTGTACTCTATTTCACGTTTGAGCACGATGAAACCCGCAGGAAGGGGGTAACAATACTTCCATGATAGAGGACAGTCCTCTCTTCCCGTGAGAGGAAAGCCCGAGTTTTCTCGACAAGGGCCGACGGAAAGATTTCGCGGAGGGAGGGGCGTATCATCGCGGGTGTGAGGGTGTATGTCGAGGTGGTGCTCATCAACAATCTCGCCGTGGATGCGCTCATCGTCTATGCGGTGATGCTGGCTCGGCGGCGCAAGGTGCACAAGCTCCGCTTTTTGTCGGCGGTGGCGCTGGGCGCGGCTGTAGCAACGGCGTATCCCGTCCTCCCGGAGTGGGCGTGCATACTCGTGCGTGTGGCGCTTGCCCCCGTGATGTGCGCGATTTTCGACAGATACGGCAAATTTTCCGACTACATAACTTCTCTGGCGCTGTTTTGCGCGCTGACCTTTGCGCTGGGCGGCGCGGTGACGGGAATGAGCCACCTCTTGGGGGTGGATCTCGGAGGCTATCTCATCTTGGGAGTGGTGGCGTTTGCCTCCGTGATGCTGCTTTTTGCGGTGCGGTGCGTGGTGCGGTCGAGGGGACGGACGTGCAGGAAGATATGCGACGCGACGGTGAGTGTGGACGGTGCGGATTTCGCGGTCGAGGCGCTTTGCGACACGGGCAACTCTCTCACGGACGCGGTAAGCGGATTGCCCGTCATAATAGTGTCCGAGCGGCTGGCGTGCACCGTGGACGGCTGGCACGGCGCAGGACGCGTGCGTAACATCGAAGGATATGTCGAACTGGTCACCGTGAGCGGGAGGGCGAGTCTGCCCATCGTGAAAGTGGACGGCGTGTGCGTGCGCGGTAAGGTGACGAAGGCGTATGCGGCGCTTTCGGAGCGCAATTTCGACGGCTATGAGGTGATATTGCAAAATACGATGTTTTGACACCCCACGGGAAAAATCGGAGATTTTCACGCGGGACGCGGGAAAGGTCCTGCGGAAGACAAATATTTTGCGGAGCATAGCGTTCGGCGGGATGAAGGAGAGAAAGGAGAGGATAATGAAAACAAAATTGAGAGAGATCATCGCAAGAATACTGCGGTTTTTGGGCGTTGCAACGCCCGCCACGGTCGACTACATAGGCACGGGCGACACCCTTCCTCCGCCGATGAGTCCCGAAGAAGAGGCGAAAACGCTGGAAGACTATATGCACGGCGACGAGGAAGCGCGGCTGAAACTCATAGAAAGGAACCTGCGGCTGGTCGTCTATATAGCCAAGCGGTTCGACAACACGGGAGTGGACACCGAGGACCTCATCTCGATAGGCACCATAGGGCTCATCAAGGCGGTGGGAAGTTTCAAACCCGACAAAAACATAAAACTTGCCACATTTGCCTCGCGGTGCATAGAGAACGAGATCCTCATGCACTTGCGCAAGACCTCGCGGCTGCGTGCGGAAGTCAGCCTCGACGAGCCTCTGAATGTGGATTGGGAGGGCAATGTATTGCTGCTGTCGGACGTCTTGGGCACCGAACCCGATGCGATATACCGCGATGTCGAGCTGTCGGCGGAGAAAGAAATGCTGCGGGAATCCTTCTCGCGCCTTCCGGAGCGGGAGAGAAAGATCGTGGAACTGCGCTTCGGTCTGGACGGAAAGGAGGAAAAGACGCAGAAGGAGATAGCCGAAATGATGGGCATCTCGCAATCCTATATCTCGCGGCTGGAGAAGAAGATCGTGTCTTCCCTGAAAAAGGAGATCGCGAAGCTCGGCTGACTTTTGCTCGCCTTGCGGCATCGGCAAAACGGCGCGTATAAAAAGGCGAAAACCGCCGAAACTATTCTAGAATTGCGTGAAAAGTATAATACTTTTCGGCGTTTTTGAGAACACTTCCTGCTACATACGTCACGCAGGAGGTGTGTTTTGCACAAAGTCACGATATGCGGTATCGACACGAGCACGCTGCCCAAACTCACGGCAAAAGAGAGCGATGAGCTGCTTTCAAGGATCGCGGAGGGCGACGGCGAGGCAAAGGAGCGGTTCCTCCGCGCCAACATGAGACTGGTGCTTTCGGTGGTGGGCAGGTTTTCCGCTTCGCAGGAGAGCGCGGACGACCTCTTTCAGGCTGGCATGGTGGGCATGTTGAAGGCGCTGAACAACTTTGACCGCACCTTGGGGATGCGTTTTTCCACTTATGCCGTGCCAATGATAATAGGGGAGATACGGCGTACGCTGCGCGACAGGACGGGCGTCAAGGTGCCGAGAAGCCTGCGCGACCTTGCGTATAAGGCTCTGAAAGCGAGAGAAAAGCTGACGGAACGCTCTTTGCGCGACCCGTGTCTTACCGAGATAGCGGAAGAGATGCACGTCGATCCTTCCGATGTGGCTTGCGCTCTCGATGCCGTAAGCGAGCCCGTTTCGTTTTTCGATCCCGCGTTTTCGGACGAGGAAGACGGGATGATGCTTTTCGACCGCATCGCGGACATAAAGGAGAATGCGGACGCGTGGTCGGAGCGCATTGCGCTGTCCGAGGCGTTGAAACAGGTGCCGGAAAGGGAGCTTTCGGTGCTGAAAATGCGCTATTTCGACGGGAAAACGCAGAATGAGATAAGCGAGAGAGTTGGGGTGAGCCAAGCGCAGGTGAGCAGGCTGGAAAAGTCGGCGGTCGCGCGGCTCAAAAAGTTGATGATGTGAAGTGATTTGCCCTTCAGAACAGCACTTTGAAGCGCATGCGCGCCCAAAGGGCGCGAAGCATGACGGAAACCGCCGCGGCAACAGTCTGCGGCGTCTTTTTTTTCGCAGAGTGTATGCGTTCCTCGCTATAAGCATACGGCGTATCATTCGGCGCTTGATAAACAGGCGGAGCGTTTTTCAACGTACCATTGTGCGCTGCGGTGGGCGCGTTTCTTTCTTTCGGCGAGTCCGAGCCATGGCAGGAAAGGGCGCAGGCAGTGCGGCAGGTGTCCGCTTTGGCACGATTCGGAGCATCACTTCGGCAGACGATCTTCGTCATCGCAATCCTCCTCTCTGCACACCGAGACGCCGCCCACCATTTCCACGAGGATCACGTCGCCGCCTATCTTTACGATGT
Source organism: uncultured Clostridia bacterium (assembly GCA_944372795.1). Classification (GTDB taxonomy): domain Bacteria; phylum Bacillota; class Clostridia; order Christensenellales; family CAG-917; genus Limadaptatus. The sequence continues at coordinate 44,242 of CALWAF010000009.1, forward strand.
TGTTCCACGGCACAAAGAGGTTGTCCGAGGACGTGAAGCTCTTGAAAAAGCTCTTTTTTCCCGGGACGACCAGCCCCAATATCCTGCCGTAGGCGGTGAAGACCATGTCGCAGGTGTGACCTAGCTGTCTGCCGTCCGCGACGTTGACCACCTGTTTTTCGGCGAGTTCGGCGAAAGTGTACTGCTTGACGTTCATACAAAACCTTACGCCCGCCCCGCCGTCTTTATGCAGAAAGGCGATTTTTTTGTCAAATTCTTTACATTGCGGCGCGTTTATTGTATAATATATACAATATTCGCGAGGGATAAGGTTATGAAATGCATCTATTGCGGCTGCATGGACAGCAAAGTCATTGACAGCAGACAGAACGAAGAGGGCACTTCCATCCGCCGTCGCCGCGAGTGCGAAAGCTGCGGCAAACGTTTCACCACCTACGAAACGGTGGAGAGCACTCCCATCCTCGTCGTCAAGAAGGACGGCAGCCGTCAGACCTTCGATCCCGGCAAGGTCAAGATCGGCATCATGAAGGCGTGCGAGAAGCGTCCCATCTCCATGACCGCCATCGACAAGATGGTGACGGACATCCATCGCAAGCTGCTCAATTCGCTGGAACAGGAAGTTTCCTCCAAGTATATAGGCGAGTTGGTCATGGAACAGCTCCGTCAGGTGGATGACGTGGCATACGTCCGCTACGCCTCGGTGCACCGCCAGTTCAAGGACATCAACACCCTCCTTAACGAGATAGAGGAACTTGTCAAACTGAAAGATCAGCTTTCCGACAAAAAGAAGTGAGCGCCTCCGCCCGTCGAAGGCTCCCGTTCCGACGCAAGAAACCTTGATACATTTATGAAAACGGAGCTTTGCTCCGTTTTTTCGTATGGAGTTTTCACAAAAAAGCACCGCAAAGAAGATTCCATACCACAGCGTATTATGGGTAAAATGCCGAGCGGAAAGGGCGGAGAAGGTGGCACGGAGCAAGAGATTTTCGAGGGATTTTTAGAGAAGGCGACGCAG
>CALWAF010000010.1 GCA_944372795.1 uncultured Clostridia bacterium
GCTTAAGTAAACGAGTCGGCGTGCAGAACGGATAGCGCAAATTCTCTATTATGGCAGCCGGCTGGGCTGCCTACGAATCCCTGAGGGCGCACGGCGCAAGCACAAGGCAATTTGTGCAATGTCCCGCTGATTTAGCGGGACGTTTGCGTTTATGCCTGTGCTTGCTTTTGCGTCACAAAAATGCAAGACGTTCGCTTGCTCCGCATTTTTCGCTCCGCTCAAAATTATCCGCCGCTCACTCATTTTTGTTCCGCAGAACTTTTGGATGGCGGTGTTTTGTGGTGCGTCTGCACGGGCTTCTCTTTTCTGCGAAAAGGGCGGCAAAACCGCCGAACCCGGGACACGCCCCGGAGGCAGCCCCACGAAAAATCCTGCAGATTTTCCGCGGGGACCCCGAGAGATTGCTTAAGTAAACGAGTCGGCGTGCAGAACGGATAGCGCAAATTCTCTATTATGGCAGCCGGCTGGGCTGCCTACGAAGCCATGAGGGCGCTCGTCGCCGCAAGGAGAACTTCGCCACAGCGCTCTGTTTCCAGAGAGCTGTCTGCGTGTACACCTTGCGGCTCCTTTTCGCGTCGCAGAAAAATGCAAGGCGTTCGCCGCGTTCCTCGTTCCTGCAGGAACTATCGCGCGGCTCACTCATTTTTGCTCCGCGGGGTGGCTGGCGCCGCCGGGGATGGAATGAGGCGAGTCAGTGCGGATTTAAGCTGGCGGGGAAAGCGTGAGTGCCAGTCTTGACGCCGCCGGAAAATGAAAATGGCGTTTTATATTTTTTGATGTGCTTATGTACCAAAAACGGGACGTGCGGTGCGGTATGATCATGTCATCAAAACGAAAGAGGTGGAGTATGAGTGCTTTTGACAAAGTCATCGGTTACGAGAATGAAAAGAAAGAGCTGTTTCAGCTGTGCGACATGGCGAAGAACCCGGAAAAGTATAAGAAACTCGGCGTCAGGCTGCCGCGGGGCGTTTTGCTGGTCGGCGTGCCCGGGATCGGGAAGACGCTCATGGCGGGCGCGCTTGTCGAGGAGATTGGGCGGAAGAGTTTCCTCGTTCGCAAGGACAGACCGGGGCAGGAGCTTGTGACGGAGATCTCGAACGTGTTTGCGGAGGCGATGGAAGCCGCGCCGTCCGTCATCTTTCTGGATGACATGGACAAATTCCCTGCGGACAGCGACAAGAGGAATCCCGACGAACTGATCGCCGTGCAGAGCGGGATCGACCTCGTGAAAGACGCGGACGTTTTTGTTGTCGCTACGGCGAACGACATTAGGTACATACCGCCCTCGCTGCGCCGCCCGGGCAGATTCGACCGCATTATTGCGATGGGCGTCCCGAGCCTGAAGGAATCCGTCGAGATCATCAGGCACTACCTTGCCGATAAGAAAATCGCAGACGACGTCGATCCCGAGTCGGTGGCTAGGATGATGGACGGAAAATCATGCGCGGAGCTGGAGTCCGTCCTCAACGAAGCCGGCATTTACGCGGGTTTTGATGGAAGGGAGCTGATTGGACGCGAACATATCATACGCGCCGTGCTTCATGTGATTTTCGGCACCGAAGAATCGCTTGGATGCACGAATGAGGCGGAGAAGGAAGTGATTGCATTCCACGAGGCGGGACATGCCGCCGCCGCGCTCGGTTTTTCGCCGGGAAGTGTCGGGCTTGTGTCTGTGCGTGCGACGTCGCGTTCGTCGCGGGGCGTGATGCAGCAGCTCCGCGGTGAGAAAGGCATAAAAACGTATGCGCAGCTGCGCGCACAAGTTGTGATCGATCTCGCCGGCAAAGCCGCTGTGGAGATGAAATTCGGTGTAACGGATGTAGGCGCGATGCGCGACCTCGGATCTGCGGCGAGGAGCGTGCAGGACTTCATTATTGACGGCGCGACGGCGGGATTCGAGCTGCTGCATACGGCGGAGCCTTGGGCGATCAGCGGCAACGGACAATACGAACGCGTGTCGGAAGAACGGGGTGCGGAGCTTGCGCGCTGTTTTAATGAGGCCAAGGCTTTGCTGATGAGGAATTGGGGATTTGTCGAGTGCCTGGCGGCGGAACTCGTAAAGAAAGACACGCTCGTGTATGAGGAGATCAACGAGCTTTACGACAAGTTCGTGAAGTCCGAAGAGGGCAAGTGATAGGCTCGTATTGATTTCGTCGGTGCGACGTGATATTCTTGCGGTGGGGGGCGGGGCGGTCGTATGGCGGGCTTTTCATATGAAAGAGGCGGGGAGGGTTGCAATTTTTGGCGGAAGGGCTTATTGTCAAAGGGAGGTAGGATATGAGCGCAGAGGAAAGAGTTGCCGTCGCGCCGATAAAAGTGCGGTCGGTGATGACAAAATCGAATTTGCCGATAGCCGGCTATTCCGTCAATCCGTACGTGGGATGCACGCACGGATGTAAATATTGTTACGCGTGTTTCATGAAGCGCTTCACGGGGCACGGCGAGGTGTGGGGGAGCTTCCTCGACGTCAAATATTGGGACGCTCCGAAAGACCCGCGCCGCTACGCAGGGTGCACCGTGATCGTAGGCTCCGTCACCGATCCCTACCTTCCGCAGGAGGAGGAATACCGCCGCACACGCGCGTTCCTCGAAGAGATGAAGGGCAGCGGGATAAATCTCATCATAGTCACAAAGTCCGATCTTGTGCTGCGCGACCTTGATCTGATCGCATCCTATCCGTCGCCGCTGATATGCTGGTCGGTGAATACGTTGGACGAAGATTTCCGAAAGGACATGGACGGAGCAGTCGCCATCGAGCGCAGGATAGCCGCCATGAAAAAGTGCCACGAGGAAGGGCTGCGCACCACCTGTTTCGTTTCGCCGATCTTTCCCGGGATCACAGACGTATTTGCGATAATTGACAGGATCAAGGGTTTTTGCAACTATATCTGGCTGGAAAACCTCAATTTGCGCGGAAACTTCAAAGCGGGCATTATGGAATACATCAAAGAGAAACACCCGGGGCTTCTCCCGCTTTACCGCGACATTTACGACCGCAGGGACAGGACGTATTGGCATATGTTGGACGAAAACGTGCGTGAGTATGCGCAGCGGGAAGGTATGCTTTACGTCATCGACAAAGAGCCTTTCATGCGGAGCGCAGACGGCAGTCCCGTCATCATCAATTACTTTTACCACTCCGAAATAAAGCAGTCCGCAAAGAAAAAGTGATGGCAAATGCGGATGAGCCGTATGCGGCGGCGCACGTGGCGCGACTTTCGGGCGGAGGGACACATAAAGGATAATACGCAAATATTGAAAAAGAAGATCCGCACGTGGCACGGGTCTTCTTTTGCTTGTCCGTCAAAAGTGTGTATCGGCGCAATTTGCCGCGTTAGAATGCGGATTTTAAGGGAGTGGTGACGGCGCGGAGCACCGTGTCACTTGTCCGGGTGCTCGCGCTTCCAGCGCTTTATCTCTTCCAGGCGCGTCTTGAAACGGCCTTCGACGCCTTCTTCCGTGGGGGTGTAGTAGGTGCGGTCCTTGAGCGAGTCGGGCAGGCACTGCATGGCGGAGAGTTTGTCCTCCGTGTCGTGCGCGTAGATGTAGCCCTTGCCGTAGTTGAGCTCGCGCATGAGACGGGTGGGCGCATTGCGGATGACGAGGGGGACGGGCTCCGCAATGGTGTTGAGGGCGTCCTCTTTCGCGCGCATATATGCGACGTCGCAGGAGTTGGATTTTGGCGCAAGTGACAGATAAACCACCGCTTCTGTCAGATGAACGCTGCATTCGGGCATTCCGATGAAGTGACAGGCTTGATATGCCGCCACGGCGATCTCCAGCGCGCGGGGGTCTGCGAGCCCCACGTCTTCGCTGGCGAAGCGCGTCACTCGGCGCGCGATGTAGAGGGGGTCTTCGCCCGCTTCGAGCATACGCGCCAGCCAATATACCGCGGCATCCGGGTCGGAGTTGCGCATCGATTTGTGCAAGGCAGAGATGATGTTGTAGTGTTCCTCGCCCGTCTTGTCGTAAAGGAGGGATTTTTTGGAGGTGCACTGTTCGAGCGTCTCGGCGCTGACCGTGACGGAGCCGTCGTCTGCAACGTCGCCGTTGAGCACAGCCATCTCGAGGGTGGAAAGCGCCGTGCGCGCGTCACCGTTGGCAAATACGGCGACGGCTTCGATGAGCTCATCCGCGATGTGCACGACCTGATTGCCGAATCCGCGCGGGTCTGTGATGGCACGGTGGAGCAATTCTTTCAGGTCGTCAACGGAAAGCGCCTGCAATACGAACACTTTACAGCGCGAAAGCAATGCGCCGTTGACCTCGAATGATGGATTTTCGGTGGTGGCGCCGATGAGGATTATGCTGCCTTTTTCCACAAACGGAAGAAAGGCGTCTTGCTGCGCCTTGTTGAAACGGTGGATCTCGTCTACGAATAGGATTGTGCGCTCGCCGAAGCGGCGGTTTTTTTCTGCCTGTTCCATGACCTGCTTGATCTCCTTGATGCCGCTGGTCACGGCGGAGAAATCGATGAAATTAGCCTTTGTGCGCTTTGCGATGATGCGTGCAAGCGTGGTCTTGCCCACACCCGGAGGGCCCCAAAATATCATTGATCCCACGTTGTCGCTCTCTATGAGCCTGCGCAGCACCTTTCCTTCGCCGAGCAAATGCTTTTGTCCGCAATATTCCTCAAGAGACTGCGGACGCAGCCTTGCCGCGAGAGGCAGACTGACCTCGTTTTCAAAGAATGTCGGTTGTTCGAACATCATAATGTCACCTGTCGGGAGGTCTCGCACTTCCGACGCTTATAAGTATAGGAGTTTGCGGGAAAGATGTCAACACGCGCGCGAGGCGCAGGCGAGGCGGTGTAGATAATAGTTTACTTACCCGCAAGTCTCGGCTGTGAAAAAGCGCCGGAAGGGTACAAATTGTCAAGGAGTGCCGGAGAGAGAGGTGTGGCGCGGTGCGGTGAGGACAAGAGATTTTCGGATGATTGTGTACAGGCGGAACGTAGACAATAGTATACATATTGGCAAGTTCCGGCTGTGCAAAAGCGCCGAAAAGAATTGCCCTCACCGCACCGCGCGCACCTCTCTCTCCGGCATAAAAGAAAAGCGGGACGGTTTTCACCGTCCCGCTTTTCCGTAAGGAGGGGAATCAGCCCATTACGTAGGAGAATGAAGCTGCGGTATTGGCGCAGGTGATGATGGTGAAGAGCATCGTGTTGATGAACGCTCCCAGCCACATATTCCCCGTCTTTGCCGCCATTCTGCGGGAGATGACGGTGGCGACGGCAAGCACGCCGATCATCGGGATGATGACGATGTAGCCGAGGTTCATTTCGGGCTGCCACATCACACCCGTCGCGCCGAATTCGCCGTACTGTATCGCCACAACGAGTATGACGCCGAACACGTTGAAGAACACGTTGATGAGGGTGGTCGCCCAGTCGGGGATGTTCTTCACGCGGTAGGTCTCGTTGAAGAGCGCGCTCACGGTGAAGAAGATGCCGAAGAATACTGCGTAACGCACCATCGTGGGCAGCATGTCGCCGACGTTGAACACCTTGACGGCGAGCGTCCAGATGCGGAAGTCCACCACCCACGCCGACCAGTTGATGAAGGTGACGAGGTAGAGGAAGAACACCACGACCATCGCGAGCAGGAAACTCTTGAGGATGGCGGCAAACCCGCCGTTTATCTTGGCTGCGGCAAAGGGGTTCTCGATGTACTGACCCGCGTTTTCCTTATATCTGATGCGGTAGAACACCGTGTTTGCCAGCCACATGAAGCAGATGACCGCCAGCGAGAAGAGTGCCACGACCACCGCCCAGATCGCCACCCAGTTGGTGGTGTCCTGAGGGTAGAGCTGAGTGTTGGGGAACACGTAGTCGCCGTATTCCGTGCAGATGTCCTTGATGATGAAGCCGCTGAACAGCATTATGGCGACGGCGCCCAGCCAATAGGTGAGGTTTTTCCAAATGCCTTTGAGGGGCTTGGGTTCATTGATGGCGGGCAGTTCCGCCGCAGCCGCTGCTGCGGGAGCCGCTTTGACGGGCTCGGGAGCGGGCTCCGCGGGAGCGGCGTCATAAGCGACCTGTGCCTCTGCGGGCGCTTCGGTGACCTCATCCGCAGGCGCTTCCGCAGGTGCTTCTGCGGGTGCCGCTGCGGGAGCGTAGGCATATGCCGCCTCTTTCTTCGCCGCAAGAGAGCGGAAGAAGGGGGTGGTGAGCAGCAGGCTGACCAGCGGGAAGATGCACGCGAAGAGCGCGATCATGCCGATGAAGGAGAACATTTCCTTCACCCACCATGTCTGGTTGCTTTCCTCGATGTAATCATGTCCCGAGGGGGTGCCGAACGCGGTGTAGAAGAAGTTGATGACAGCCTCCGCGCCGTCCACGGAATAGTGTACCTGCGGATGGATGCCGGGCACTTCGTAGATGGCTCTGAACGCACCGGGAGCTGCCTCGCCGCCTGCGACCTCGGTGAGGACGCCGTTCACATAGATGCCGCCGTTGACCACGTCGCCTTCGCTGCCTGCGATGCCGACATAGTCCTTTGCGGTCTCGGTGGAGAGCCACTCGCGGGAGATGGTGCCGCCGTTTTCGTTGGTGGTGTAGAAGAACTCGTCATCCACGGATTTCAGGAAGCCGACGGAGACGTCGCTGCCCGCGCCCATGAATGTGTCCCAGGACTGGATGAGACCCGCGGAGACGATGCCGACGGAAGCGTCCTGCAGGAGAGTCATCGCGGTGGTGAAGCCGCCCATGGAGTGACCGGAGATGCCGATCTTGTCCTTGTCGACGTAATCGAGGTTATAAAGATACTTCGCGCTGTCGTAAAGACCGCTCGTCGCCATCAGCGCGCCGGATGTGGTGTTCGCGCCGTATTCGTAGTTGCCGTGACCTTCGCGGTCCACAGCCAGCACGACGAAGCCGCGGCGGGCGAGTTCGATGGCGTTTTGCAGCTGCATCTCACGGTTGTTGAGATAGCCGTGAGTGAACACCACTGCGGGAGCGGGATTTTCCGCCGTCGCGGTGTCCGGCTTGAAGAGGATGCCGCTGACCACTTTGCCCTCGACGTCCTGCTCCTCGGTGACGGGCTGCTGCGTTTCGCTGTCGTAAGAAGTGACGGTGATGGTGCCTGCGTTCTCGGCGTCTCTGAGGTCGGTGACTTCCACTTTCCAGCCGTCGGACTGAATGCCGGACGCGATCATGCTGGAGAGGAAGATGACGATGAGACACACGGCGAGGAAGATCACCCACTTCTTGTTGCGGGAAATGTATCCCACGATGTTGTCTTTGAGATAGCCCATAATTCCTCCTTAAATAAGTTTTTTCGGTTCTTACACATCTATTTCGCCGCCCCCTTTGGGACAGAGAAAAACGACATATTTTGATTTTTGTGTGGTTTAAGCCCGATTTAATGTTAACTGTCATAGGAGCGACATTCAATTGACAAACCGTGCAAAGCATTGTACATTTTTATTGCAAAAACCTTGACTTGTATCGGTATAGGCAAGAATAGTGCAATTTTTGCCACGCATCGCTTTCGAGCGAGAAGAACGGAATGGAAGGTTGGAATGAAAAATATTTTCAAGGACGATGTTTCGCTTGCGCGCATCAAAGCGGTTCTGACTTCGCTCGCTAAAGCGAGTGATATCAACTTGTGTGTGCTGGACGTCCTCGGCGATCCGATCATTTATCCGACTAACGACTGCGCGCTTTGCAAATGCGTGCGCGCGAACGCGCAAGGGCGCGCGCAATGCATAAAATATGCCTCTCACTCGGTGTTGGAAGCCATGCGAGAGAGGCGCACCTATTTTTATGTATGTCCGTTCGGATTGGTGGATTTTGTCACTCCTATCTTTTATGACGATGAGTTTCTCGGCGCGGTGTGCGGCGGTCAGGTACGTTCAACGGAAGCGGCGGCACGGGCTGATTTTGTTTATCCTTTCTTCGGACGTGATGAATACGGCATTGACGAGAAAAAAATGCGCAAGCTGTTTGAGCAGATGCCGGACCGCTCGGCAGAAAGTTTTTTTGAGAGCGCAAAGCTTGTGGAGCTCTTTGCGAGCAACCTTGACGATCTGACCACTGTTGTGGCGATGTCGCGCAGAAAAGAGGCAGAGGGAATAGCCGAAAGAGAAAGATTGCGTCCTGCGTTTTTATGCATAGAAAAAAATTTCACGAAGGCGATGTCTTTGAGAGAGATGGCTCGGCTTTGTCATATGAGCGAGAACTATTTTTCCCGCATGTTCGGCAGAGTAACCGGGACGACATTCCCGCGCTATATTGCGGATCTGCGCATTGCTCGCGCAAAAGAGCTGCTGCTTGCGGGTGGTAAGGTTCGCGCCGTGGCATACGACGTCGGCTATGATGATCCTGCCTACTTCGTGCGCAGATTCAAGCAACACACCGGTATGACCCCTGCCGAATGGCAGAAGTTCGGCCTCGCCGAAAGAGAAGGAGCAAGGCGTCGCGACACTTTTGAGGAAATCTGATTGCCGGTAGCACTCGGATCGCAGCATGTAAAACACGATAAGTGCACAGAAATTCAAGAGACGCGCCCTCGGGCGCGTCTTGTCATATGCGTCGGTCGGCGCACGGTCTCGCTCATGCGCCGCCAAGCGCGCTCAAACGGCGGGGTAGAACGATGTCCATCTATGTTGAGGAGGCAAATCAAGCAATTTTTCCGCCATGTCGCAAAACAACTCATGACCGTCATTCGGACATTCGCAAACACGCAAAGTATTATCCGGGCGCGCGTAAAACACGATAGGTGTCTCAAGCCGCTTTTCAAAACACGTATCGTGTATGATATATAAGGGTAGAGTTTTTTGGCATGCCAGACCGGAATACGATGTGGGACGGTAGCCTGCCGTGACCCACCGGGTGTGTGCGGTCAGGAATACGGCTTCGATTTGTCGTGATTGAGAGTAAAGCGGGCGTTCCTTTTAGGCATTTCGTTTCCGCAAGCGTCTGTGCGGTGCGCAGCCGCCGAACCCCTGCGGGGTTCTCACCCCGACTATGTCACCAAAATAAAAGGACACCGACTTCAGTTTTTGGGTAATCTTGGCGCGGTATTACCCCGCCAAGATTACCAAAAAGGACGCATTTCTGCGTCCTTTTATTTTGGTGACCCACCGGGGATTCGAACCCCGGACCATCGCATTAAAAGTGCGGTGCTCTACCGGCTGAGCTAGTGAGTCATATCTGGCAGGGGTAGCTGGATTCGAACCAACGAATGCCAGAATCAAAATCTGGTGCCTTACCGCTTGGCGATACCCCTACGGCTCGGCAACTGCCGAGATATTTTTGATGTGGGGTGAGTAGTGGGATTCGAACCCACGGCCTTCAGGGCCACAACCTGACGCGCTAACCAACTGCGCTATACCCACCATATGGCGAGCCTGAAGAGATTCGAACTCCCGACACACGGCTTAGAAGGCCGTTGCTCTATCCGGCTGAGCTACAGGCTCTTATTGGAGCGGGTGATGGGAATCGAACCCACGTAGCCAGCTTGGAAGGCTGGTATTCTACCATTGAACTACACCCGCATGAGTTCATGCTCCATCACACGGCATCGCAAATGATGCTCAAAAATACTATCACACGCGTGTGGTAATGTCAACGATTTTGAACAATATTGCAAGCTAATAGGTATGCTAGACCGTGATGACATAGTAAAGTCAGGCGCCGCCTAGTTCGCGTAATGCGACGTATGCCGGAGCGGAATAATACGAACCTGCCTCAGAGCAATTCTTTTCGGCGCTTTTGCACAGCCGAAACTTGCGGGTATGTATACTATTGCCTGCGTTCCGCCAGAGCAAAATCATCCGAAAATCTCTTGCTCTGAGGTGCGAGCAGTTCCGCGCCAGCCGATTTTTGGCTGAGCAAGGAAGTCGGCGCCGCTAATACCTGCCCGTATTAGCAAGGCGAATGACGCGGTTCAGGCGGAAATCGGCGGCGCGGAACCCGGTTCGTATTATCCCGGTCTGGCATAGATCGCAAACAAAAACGCGTTCGTGACGGACGAGTCTTTCGCTTTGGGCTCAAGAGGGGTGAGAGAGGGGGAGGGTAGGCGTCAGATCTCCGCGCGGCAGAGAAGAAAATCGGCTGTGACGTCGAAGAGGTCGCATAGCTTTGCCAGCTGTTCGTAGCTGCATTCGAATATGCCTTTTTCGTAGCGTTGATAGACGGGTTGCGCGACGCCGAGATACGCGGCGACCTGCGCCTGCGTCATTCCGTGGGCGATGCGACATTCCTTCATTCTGCTTCCTACCAACACTTTAAGCGCCATCTTGACAAAATTATACGCATAGTGTATGATGAGGATACGCATATATACAGTTACTGTATTTAATGTGAAAATCGCGGCAGTATGCAAAGGACAAAACGCGCGCGGGATCGTATGGATAAGAGCCGCGCGTGCGGAAGGGTTTTGGGCAGGTGAGTCACGCGCCCGAAGCGCGATGTGTCCGAAGTGTCGCCGTGAAGGGAAAGACCGTGCTTGCTCTGCGTGCTCCTTTTCTTTTTTTATCACTGCAAATCAACCAAATCATTGCACGTCGCTGCGTCGCACGGTCTTTCCCTCCACGGCGCATGGTCTTATCAGCTTTTTTCGTGCTTTTCTCGTCGCCCATATGACCGATACGGACGAGAAGATCTCCGTCATTGTCCGCTTGATCAGTGCCGATCTCGTTAATAGCTATATCGTCGCCCATATGATTTTTCGCGGCGGGCGGAGCAGGGGATCCTGCGTGAGCGCAGTCCGTGGGCATAGTATGCGGGCATAAAAGAAGTCCGCATCGTTTTCGGTGCGGACTTCCCTTGTCCCGAAAGTGACCTTTACGGCGTTCAAGCCGTGTCGCGAGCGAACGCGTGGGTCAGCCCAAAGGATGGACGGGGACCAGCTTATGATAGGCTTTGCCTTTTTCTATGACGGTGTAGGCGTAGGTGGGTTGCCCGAATGTCGGATGCGAGAGCGAGCCGGGGTTGATGAGGGTGACTGCACCGTGCTCGACGATCTCGGGAGTGTGGGTGTGCCCGAAATAGGCAAGGCGGCACCCCAGCTCCTCGGCGCGGAGGGCGAGGGAGAGTAGGTCTGTCTTTACGCCGTAGCGGTGCCCGTGAGTGAGCAATATCTTCATCCCTTCCGCCTCGACGACGGTCTCTTCGGGGAGGGGAAGGAAGTCGCAGTTGCCCTTGACTCCGTAGAAGCCCTTGTGCAGCGCGAGATCGCCTATTCCCCTTGCGCCGTCGCCGAGAAAGAAGACGAAGTCACTCTCCTCCGCCACCGAAACGAGGGCGGGGGAGAGCGGCTTTTCGTGAGTGTCGGAGAATGCGAATATGGTCTTCATCGGATTTTAAGTGTGAGAATTTATTGCGCAAAAATGCTGTTTATAATGCAAAAAAGCGTGATAAACATCTTATTTTGCGTTTTGCAGTCCTTCCGCTTCGACGACGGCTTCCATGGCGCGGAGGGCGCGTCCGCGGTGGGAGACGGAGTTCTTTTCCTCGGGAGAGGCTTCCGCAAATGTCTTGCCGAGCTCGGGAGAGAAGAAGAGAGGATCGTAGCCGAAGCCGCCTTCGCCGCGTTCTTCGTCCAAGATGGTGCCGTCCACCCGTCCTTCTGCGGTGAACTCTCTGCCGTCGGGCAGACACAGTGCGATGACGGAGCAGAAGTGTGCCGAGCGATCCTTGCCCGCAAGGTTTTTAAGCAGGAGGGCGTTGTTCGCCGCGTCGTCGTGTTCGTCGCCCGCGTAGCGCGCCGAGTAGACGCCGGGAGCGCCGTCCAGCGCATCGCACATAAGTCCGCTGTCGTCGGCAAGCGAGGCGAGCCCCGTAAGACGCAGGATGGTGCGCGCCTTGATGAGCGCGTTTTCGGTGAGAGTGGTGCCCGTCTCTTCGATCTCGATGTCGATGCCGAGCTCCTCGAGGGACAGCATCTCGTCGAAGAAGCTGCCCAGCACGGCGCGTATCTCTTTGAGTTTCTTTTTGTTGTTGGTCGCGATAGCTATCTTCATATTCACCTCATCTTTTGAACGGGAGGAAATCGTCGTCCTCGTGCAGATTGTTTGCAAGGTCGTTCCCCAGCATGAGCCCGCGTTTCACCGCTTTATAGCCGTACTTGTCGCGGATGTCGTCGATGCTCTTTTCCAGCTTGTCTTCCCGCTCGTCCTTCTCGTCGTCGAAGAGGGAGAGCTGGGTCACGCTGCCGTCGGTGAGCCTCGTTGCGGCGACGGACACGGCGCGCAGCGGCTGCGGGAAGGCGTGGAGTTTGGGGAGCAGCGCGATGGCGCCCTCTGCGATGTCCGACGCGTTCGACGTGGGCGAGGGCAGGGTGCATTGCGCGGACTTGTGATGGAGCGTCGCCGCCTCGCGCACGGTGAGCCCGACCCCCTCGGCGGACAGCCCGTAGCGGCGCAGACGCATGGCGACGAGCTCGGCGAGCGCGTACACCACGATGCGGAAGTCTTCCTCTGTGGTCATATCGCGCGGCGTCGTGGTGCCGTGGCTGACGCTCTTCGGGGTGCGCTTGTCGTAATAGAGCCTGACCTCTTCGGTCTCCACGCCTCTTGCGGCGTCGGACATTTTGTCGGCGACGATGCCGAAGTGATCGCGCAGCATAGAGCGGTCGGCGGCAGCAAGAGCGCGGATGGTGCGGATGCCCAGATTTTCCAGCCTCCGCGAAGTGCTTTTGCCTATCATGATGAGCTCGGAGGGCGACATATCGCCGATGATGCCCATATAGTGTTCGCGGTCGAGCACGACGGTGGCGTCGGGTTTTTTGAGGTCGCTGCCCAGCTTCGCCAGCACCTTGGTGAAGGACACCCCCACCGAGATCGTGAGCCCGGTGCGCTCCTTCACGGTCTCGCGTATCCTGTCCGCAAGCGTCTTTCCGTCGCAGCCGAAGAGACGCAGGGAGCCCGTGACGTCCAGCCAGCACTCGTCCAGCCCGAAGCTCTCGACGCGGTCGGTGAACTCGGTGTATATCGAGAACACTTCCTTGCTGTAACGGACGTATTCGTCGTAGTGCGGCGGCACGAAGACGATGCCGGGGCACTTCTTTCTGGACATCCAGATCGCCTCGCCCGTCTGTACGCCCGCGGCTTTGGCAAGCATATTCTTGGCGAGCACGATGCCGTGCCGCGCCTCGGGATTCCCGCATACGGCAAGAGGCATCCCGTCGTATTCGGGGTGCGATTTCTGTTCCACCGAAGCGTAGAAGTTGTTGAGGTCGCAGTGCAGGATGACCCGGTCCATATGCATATTATACACGATTGCTCTTGCAAAACAATACGCGCGAGGGTATAATTAAAAGAAATCGGAGTGGGCGCGGACGCGGGAGCGCATCTGCGCGCACGGACAAAACGCAAAGGACGGAACGTGCCGTGTCCGTCCGAAGGAGAAACTATGATACTTGTCACGGGAGGAGCGGGATACATCGGTTCCCACACGGTGCGTGAGCTGCGCTCGAGAGGTGCGGACGTCGTGGTGTACGACAATCTCGTCACCGGGCATATCGAGGCGGTAGGTTCCGCCCCCTTCGTCAAGGGCGACATCTTCGACAAGGAACTCTTGGTCAAGACTTTTGCGGAATACAAGGTGGATTCCGTGGTGCATTTTGCGGCGTATTCGCTGGTGGGGGAGAGCATGTCCGACCCCGCCAAGTACTATCGCAACAACGTCGCGGGCACGCTTTCTCTCTTGGACGCCATGCTGGAAGCGGGCGTGAAATATCTGGTGTTCTCGTCCTCCGCCGCCACCTACGGCGACACGGGCGACGGGCTCATCACCGAGGACAGCCCCCAGCGTCCCACCAGCGTGTACGGGCAGACCAAGCTCATGATGGAACAGTTCATGAGCGACTATGACAAGGCGTACGGGATGCGCTACGTCGCGCTGCGCTACTTCAATGCGGCGGGCGCGCACGTCAGCGGCGAGATAGGAGAGGCGCACAAACCCGAGTCGCACCTCATCCCCATCATTTTGCAGGCGGCGCTCGGACAGCGCAGCCACATCGGGATCTTCGGCGACGACTATCCCACCCGCGACGGCACCTGCATCCGCGATTACATCCACATCACCGACCTTGCCGACGCGCACATCCGCGCTCTCGACTATCTGAAAAACGGCGGCAAGTCCACCTACTATAACCTCGGCAACGGCGAAGGTTTTTCCGTGAAAGAGGTCATCGAGACTGCGCGTCGCGTCACGGGCATCGACATCCCCGCAAGAGTGGAGGGCAGACGTCCCGGCGACCCCGCCACCCTCGTCGCTTCCAGCGAAAAGATCAAGAGGGAGCTCGGATGGAAGCCCCGTTTCGATTCGCTTGACGAGATCGTCGCTTCCGCGTGGAAGTGGCACAGCACCCATCCCCACGGTTTCGAGAAATGAACGTGATCTGCGATCTGTGCGGCAAACGCCCGGGGAGGCTCACCGACAGGACCGTGGTCAACAACGGTGTGGTGGAGTTCCACTTCTGCGAGGAGTGCTATGACAAGATAAGGCGCTCCGGGATGACCGCCCTCGAGGTGATGAGTCAAGCCGCGGCGAGGCTGGGGAAAGAGTGTCCCGTCTGCGGGTTCACCGCAGAAGATTTCGCGCGCACCTTTTCCTTCGGGTGTCCGGAGTGCTACGAGCATATGCGCAAGGTGGCTATGCCCGCTGCCGCGGCGGCGCAGGGCGCGGGTGCAAAACACATAGGCAAAGTGCCACGGAGACGGAAAAATGACTGATGCCGCACACGCACTTGCATATTTCAACGTCGTATCCTCTAGGGTGAGGCTTGCACGCAACGTGCGCGGGATGCCTTTCCCCTCTTCGCCGAGAAGAGCATCCGCAGCCGCGCTCGCGGCGCTGGAAGAGGGCGCTGCAAGAGCGGCAAGGGGAGTGTTCGACGCCGAGATCCTGCGTATGCGCGATCTGGACGCGGTGAGGAAAAAGGCGTTGGTGGAGAGACATCTCATCTCGCCCGCACTCGCCCGCAATACCTCTTCCGGCGCCGTAATATTGGAGCGCAGCGAGGGCATCTCGGTCATGCTCAACGAGGAGGACAGGATAAGGGAGCAGTGCATAGAGAGCGGCTTCGCCCTGCCCGAGGCATACGAGCGGATCTCCGTCTACGACGACAGATTGTCAGAGGAACTTCCTCTCGCCTTCGACCGCGATCTCGGTTTTCTGACCGCGTGTCCCACCAATCTGGGCACGGGGATGCGCGCATCCGTCATGCTGTGTCTGCCTGCGCTGCGCGTGGCGGGGGAGCTTGAGGGCGACCTTACCCGTTTCGTGCGGGAGCGCGGACTTACCCTACGCGGCGTCTACGGCGAGGGCAGCAAGGCACAGGGGGATATGTATCAGCTCTCCAACACCCGCACCCTCGGCGTGACGGAGGATGAGATAATCCGCTCCGTCGAGCGTGCGACCATCGAGCTGTGCCTCAAAGACAGGGGAGCGCTCGAGCGGATGAGAAAGGAAAAGGGCGCGGCGCTTTACGACAAAGCCGCGCGCAGCTACGGCATACTCACCCATGCCTACAAGCTCACTTCCGCAGAACTCATGAACATGATCTCGGACGTGAAGTTGGGCATCATGTTGGAGATATTGCCGTTTAATGACATCGAAACGCTCAATAAACTGCTTATTTGGTGTTCGGCGGCAAATCTGACCGCCGTCACTGGCGAGTGCCCGGCAGATGAACGCGACGTGCGCAGAGCGGCGATCGTGAAGAGCATTCTGAACAAGGAGAAGGTATGAACTATTCGGTAAATTTCAGGGGCGCACTTGACAAGGCGGCGGGACTTGCGTCGCGCACGGGCGGGCTCGTGTGCACGGAGCACCTGCTTTACGGACTTGCGGCGCAGGGCGGCTGCAACGCGCAGCGTATGCTCGCCTCCGCAGGCGTGGACGCCGAGGCGGTGCTTGCCCTTTTCACGCTGCGTGACGCGGTGGCGAGAGTGGCGATGTCCACCCGCGCGAACCGTGCCGTGTCCAATGCGACGGCGCTGGCAAGGCAGTCCGGCGCGGACACCGTGAACACCGAGCATCTGCTGTTTGCCGTGATATACGACAGCGAGAGCGTGGCTGCGCAGGTGCTGGAAAAGAGGTGGGGCATCGACATCGGCGTGATGCGCGCAAAACTTTGGCACGAGATCTCGGGAGAGGGGCGCGACGCGGGAGCAAGACAGCAGCGCACCGCCGACCTCGGAGATATAATAGACAGTTTTCTCGGCAGTTTCTTCGGAGCCGCGGTCCCGGGAAGGGGGAGCGGCGAGGGCGGTGAGGCGAGAGACGCTTTCACACCCCCGCGAAGGGAGGACGCAAAACCCGTGGAGCCCTCCTCCGGGGCGCTTCCCGAAGAGCTTGCGCAGTTCGGCACCGACCTCACCGCAAAGGCGCGCGAGGGCAAGCTGGATCCCGTCATCGGGAGAGGCAAGGAGATAGAGCGCATCATCCAGATCCTCTGCCGCAGGACCAAGAACAATCCCGTGCTCATCGGTGAGCCGGGCGTCGGCAAGAGCGCCATCGTGGACGGGCTCGCGCAAGCCATCGTCGAAGAGAAGGTGCCCGACATCCTGATAGGAAAGCTGGTCTTTTCGCTGGACATCACCTCCATGGTGGCGGGCACGCGCTATCGCGGCGACTTCGAAGAGAGGCTGAAAAAAGCCATCGACGGCATCAAGCGCGCGGGCAACATCATCCTCTTCATCGACGAGATACACATGATCCTCGGCACGGGCTCCACCAGCGAGGGCGGCATCGACGTCGCAAACGTCCTCAAACCCATGCTGGCGAGGGGAGAGTTGCAGACCATAGGCGCGACCACCGTGGAGGAATACCGCAAATATTTCGAAAAGGATGCGGCGCTCGAGCGCAGGTTCCAGCCCATCATGGTGGAGCAGCCCAGCGTGTCCGACACCATCGAGATATTGCAGGGGCTCAAGGAAAAGTATGAGCAGCACCACAAGGTGGAGATCACCGACGAGGCGGTGTCCGCGGCGGCGATACTCTCCGACCGCTACATCACCGATCGTTTCCTTCCCGACAAAGCCATCGACCTCATCGATGAGGCGGCAAGCAGGAAGAAGATCAAGAGTTTCACCACGCCGCCCGAGATCCGCAAGCTGGACGAGCGCATCAAAGAGGTGGAGCTTGCAAAGTCCGAAGCGGCGCGGCACGAGCAGTACGAGCGCGCCGACAAGCTCAAACACGAGCGCGACAGCCTTGTGGAGCAGAAGGAGAAGATGCAGGCGGAGTGGGACAACCGCGCAAAAGACGAGGATCTTTCCATAGGCGAAGACGATGTGGCGGAGATCGTCGCCGAGTGGACGGGCATCCCCGTGAGGAAGATCACGGAAGGGGAGAGCGAGAAGCTCAAACACCTCGAGGAACACCTGCACAAGCGCGTCATAGGTCAGGACGAGGCGGTGAACGCCGTCGCCAAGGCGATAAAGCGCGCCCGCGCGGGACTGAAAGACCCCAAGCGTCCCATCGGTTCCTTCATATTCCTAGGTCCCACGGGCGTGGGCAAGACGGAGCTTGCCAAGGCGCTTGCCGAGGCGATGTTCGGCGACGAAAATCTGCTCATCCGCGTGGATATGTCGGAGTATATGGAGAAGCACAACGTCTCCAAACTCATCGGATCCGCCCCCGGCTACGTCGGCTACGACGAGGGAGGGCAGCTCACCGAAAAGGTGCGCAGAAAACCCTATTCCGTCGTCCTCTTCGACGAGATAGAAAAGGCGCATCCCGAGGTGTTCAACATCCTCTTGCAGATCCTCGAAGACGGCAGGCTCACGGACAGCCACGGCAGGACGGTCAGCTTCAAGAACACGGTCATCATCATGACCTCCAACATCGGCGCGCAGGAGATAGGCAAGATGCACGCACCCCTCGGGTTCGGCACGGGCTCGAGCCGCGCGGAGGCGGAATACGAGAGCATGAAGGAGAGGCAGATGGACGCCCTCAAAGGGGCGATGAAGCCCGAGCTCATCAACCGCATCGACGAGATAGTCTTCTTCCACCGCCTCACCAAGGAGGACCTCGAAAAGATCGCGGACATCATGTTCGCCGCCCTCAAAAAGCGTCTGGACGAGCGCAATGTTTCCGTCACGGTCACCGAGGAAGCCAAGGATCTCATCGTGGGCGAGGGCTACAACGAAGAGTACGGAGCAAGACCTCTCCGCCGCACCATACAGCGGCTGGTGGAAGACCGTTTGAGCGAGATGTTGCTGGCGGGTGACATCACCGACGGCGACAGTGTCAGCGTCACCGTAAAGGACGGCGCGCTGGATTTCGAGAAGAAGTGAGCTTACACGCATTAAAAAGCGCACACCCGCGCCGAGGCAAATCAGCCTCGGCGCGATTTATATGCTTCACGTCCCGAGAGTGGGAGGTTTAAAAACATTCCTTCCCGGGGTGAGGGAGAAACTCAAATTTTAACCAACTTCACGTCTCGCGAGGGAACACTAATCCCCCTCCAACCCGGGGACCCCACAAAATTGCCTGCGGCGATTTTGCGGGGAGCCCCATTCGGGCTTTCCTCCCCCACTCGGAATAGGGGACAGCCCTCCTATCATGCGGGACTGACTTTTTGACCTCTTGAAAAAACTTATACTCTCGCACTAGCATAACCGAGAGGCTGGCAGTATTCACCGAACGTCGCTCGTGGGCGGAGGAAGGCGACTCGACGCGCAAGACGCCCGTGTCTACTTAGTGTTACGTCTAGCTTGCGAGGTCGCGGAGCGCGCCGCGGCGGTCAAGCGGCGGTTTTGCCGCCGTATCATGACGAGGGCATTGCCCTCGTCTCCCGCGTCGTGAAAATGAGCGAGTGAACGGATAGTTTTGCTTGCAAAACGCGGAGTGAACGAGCATCTCTGCATTTTCACGACGCGAAAAGGAGCAACCGCGCGACAGACGAGCCAGCCGCCGCAATGCGGCGCATGGCGACGATTACGCGCGGATTGCGACGCGGGTGAGCGGCGCGTAGTTTCGTTTTCAAACGAGCAAACGTTAAGAAAAATAGTTTTCTTTCGTCTCCGAACAAATGAACGCTGGGTATGGGTTTTTCTTTTCCGTCTTTGAACGGGCAATCGTTAAGAAATGTTTTATTCCGTCTTCGGACAAGTGAGTGTTGAAAATAAGTTTGTTTTTCATCTTCGAATGCGTGCTCGTCGTGCTCAAGCACACTCCAAACAGGAGCGCGTAGCTCCGTTATTGAACTTGAAAATTTTCTTAAACACATTTTGCAAAAGGGGCGCGTCCCAAATTCCCGGGGGAATGGACGTCATTCGTTTGCGCTTTGCGCGCGTGTGTGATACAATGCATTAAGTCTTTATTTTTCATATCGCTATTGAAACGGGCGCTTCGGGATGATATAATATAGTCACCAAGCAAGGAGGTCCGAGATATGAAAATCGAAATCTTCGGAAAAGACTACAACGTCAGCGACTCGCTTAAAGCGATCACCGAGAAGAAGTGCGCCAAGCTGGACCGCTATTTCGGCGACGATGAAAACGCCACGGTGAAGTTCATCGTCACCCTCGAGGGCGACACTTACACCACGGACATGACGGTCGTCTATCGCAGTCAGACCTACAGGGCGGAGGCATCGTCCGACTCCCCGTTTGACAACATCGACCTTGTCATCCCGCGTCTGCTCGGGCAGCATCGCAAGCAAAAGGACATCTGGGGCAAGTCCAAACGCGGCTCCGAGAATGTCTATGAAGAGGAAGAAGAAGTGTGATGAAAGTCGGCATCTCCACCGCAACGTTCTTTTCTAAAGTATTGACCGAGGATTCGTTCTCGGTCATTCAACGTTGCGGGGGAGAGTGCGCGGAGGTGTTCCTCACCACGCGCAGCGAATACGAGCCCTCCTTCGGCGATATGCTCGCCGAAAGGAAGGGGGATCTGGAGATATATTCCGTACACGCGCTCAACACGCAGTTCGAGCCCGAGCTCTTCAACGCGGTCGCCCGCACCCGTCGGGACGCCGAGGAGCTTTACCGCAAAGTCTTGGACGTCGCACGCAGGTTGGGCGCGCGTTTTTACACTTTTCACGGCAGGATGCGCCTGAAACGCAACATGGTCATCTCGCCGGAGGCTGCGGGGAGACGTATGCGGGAACTGGGTGACATCGCCATGGAATACGGTGTGAGGCTGTGTTTCGAGAACGTGCACTGGGCGATGTTCAACACCCCCGAGTTCTTTGCCGCGGCAAAGGAATTTTGTCCCGGAGTCGGCGCCGTCCTCGACATCAAACAGGCGAGGCAGAGCGGCAGAGACTGGCGGGAATACATCGAAGTCATGGGCGACAGGCTCATGAACGTGCACGTCTCCGACTGCGATGACGAGGGCGCGATAAAACTCATCGGCAAAGGCACTTTCCCTTTCCGCGAGCTGGTCTCCCTGCTGCATGCGTCGGGCTATGACGGACCCCTTATGATCGAACAATACGCGGACAACTACGGAGACGTCTCCGAAGTGGCGGACGCGGTGGAATATCTCAAACACATTGTCGGAGGCATTTATGCTTAAATTCGATTTCAACAACATGATGAAGAAATACATCGGCGCAGACGGGCTCACGGAGCAGGATCTTGCCGCCGTAGCTCCCGAGGCGGAAGCCGCATTCGGGAAGTTTGCCGCCCGCCGCGGCACCGGCATGACGGAGTGGGCGGATCTGCCGTACACCCAAGACGCCGTGGTGAAGGATATCCTCGCCTGTGCGGCGGAGGTGCGCGAGAATTTCGACAACTTTGTCGTGCTGGGCATAGGCGGCAGCGCGCTCGGCCCCATCGCCGTGTTCACCGCGCTCTGCCATTTCAGATACAACGACCTCCCCGCGGAAAAGAGGGGAGTGAAGTTCTTTGTGGAGGACAACGTCGACCCCGAGAGGATGCTGGCGCTCCTTGACGTCATCGACGTCAGGCGCACCGTGTTCAACGTCATCACCAAGAGCGGCGCCACCAGCGAGACCATGAGCCAGTATCTCATCATCGCAGACATCCTGAAGAGGGAGATAGGCGAGGGCTGGCAGAAGCACATCATCGCCACCACCTCCGCGAAGAAGGGCAACCTCATCAAACTCGCGAAGAAGGAAGGCTTCAGGACCTTCTTCATCCCCGACGGAGTGGGCGGGCGTTTCTCGGAGTTGTGTCCCGTGGGTCTTCTGCCCGCCGCCGTGCTCGGCATAGACATCGAAGGTCTGCTGGCGGGAGCCGCAGCCATGGACAAACGCTGCTCCGAGGGCGACATGGGCAAGAACCCCGCTCTTGCGGCGGCGGCGCTGCAATATCTCGCGATGAAACGCGGCAAGAACATCTCCGTTATGATGCCCTATGCCGACTCCTTGAAATATATGGCGGACTGGTATTGCCAGCTGTGGGGTGAGAGCCTCGGCAAGGCGGTGGACCTCGACGGCAAGACCGTGCATGCGGGTCAGACCCCCGTCAAGTCCCTCGGCGTCACCGACCAGCACTCGCAGGTGCAGCTTTACACCGAAGGACCCTTCGACAAGGTGGTCACCATCATCGGGGTGGAGAAGTTCCGCGGCGACGTCACCATCGCAGAGGGCGCGGAGGAATTCCCCGACGTCCACTTCCTCTCCGGGCACACCATGAGCGAGCTCATCAACACCGAGCGCGTCGCCACCGAGTACGCCCTCACTCGCTCCGGACACATGAACAACACCGTCATGCTCCCCGAGGTGAACGCCGAAAGCGTGGGCGAACTGCTCATGTTCTTCCAGCTGCAGACCGCCTATTGCGGCGAGCTTCTCAACATCGACACCTTCAATCAGCCCGGCGTCGAGGAAGGCAAGAACGCCACATATGCGCTCTTCGGCAGGAAGGGCTATGAGGAAAAGAGGGCGGAGCTTGACGCCGCTCCCAAGAAGGACGCGAAATACATCCTGTGACGGCGCGCCGCGCCGAGTGAGGCGGATATGTACACTTTCTACGCATTGCTCAACCGCATGAAGCTCATCGCCAGATGGAGCCTGATGCGTTCCACCACCAAAGAGGATCTGATGCAGCACGCGGCGCACGTCGCCATCGTGGGGCAGGCGCTCGGCATCATCCGCAACACCTACTTCGGCGGCAGCGTCGACACGGACAAGATCGCGGCGCTCGCGCTCTATCACGACACCGCGGAAGTGGTCAGCGGCGATATGCCCACGCCCATCAAGTATTACAGCCCCCGCATCAAGGGCGCGTACAGCGAGATAGAGGACGTCATCAACCGCAAACTTCTCGAGTCGCTGCCTCCCGAGATGGCGAAAGAGTATGCCGAGTATATCCGCCCCGACACCGAGACGGAAGAATATAAACTGATGAAGGTCGCCGACAAAGTGTCCGCCTACATCAAGTGCATCGAGGAAAGGCTGTCGGGCAACCGCGAATTCGACACCGCCTTCAAGCGGCTGGAAAAGACCCTCGATGCGCTGAAACCCAAATATCCCGAGCTCAAGTTCTTCCTCGACAACTTCGGGGAGGGCTACGGCCGGCAGCTGGACATCCTCTGATGCTGACGCTGGCGGGGTTCTCCAAACAGTATCTTTACGGCGCGAGCCTCTTCGGGGGAGTGGACGCCACTTTCCGCGACGGCGAGATCGTCGCGCTCACAGGAGGCGCGGGGAGCGGCAAGACTTCCTTCCTCAAAGCCGTTGCGGGCGCGTCGGACGCCGAGGGCAGAGTGCTTCTCGACGGACAGAAGATAGAAAGAAAGACGGACAAGGTCATCATGGTCTTCGACGACGGAGCCGTGTTCGGCATGAAGACCGTCTTCGACAACCTAGCCTATCCGTTGAAGCTCCGCGGAGTCCCCGCGGCGGAGGCGGCAGCGGCAGTGGTCGCCGCAGCGGAGGAGATGGGCATAGGCGCTTGCCTCAATATGCGCGCGCGGAGGCTCGACGCCGCAGACAGAAGGCGTATGTCGCTGGCGAGACTCTTGGTGCGTCCCGCTAGACTGTGCCTCGTTGACGAGCCGACGAAAGGGCTTGAAAAGGAGGATGCGGAAGAGGTCTTCCGCGATTTCGCCTCGGCGGCGAGACGGCTTGCCGCAGGCGGCGCGACCGTCATTTATTCCACGTCTTCGCGGGAGGAGGCGATGGCGGCAAGCGACCGTATAGGCGTCCTCGTGCGAGGGGAGCTCAAACAGCTGGGCAGCGTCGCCGAGATGCGCAAGTCCCCCGAAAGCGTGTGGGCGGCGGAGTTCGTCGAGCCCTGCTATAATGTCGCAAAGGCGACTTTATCTTGCGAAAACGGGCATATGAAGCTCGTGTTCGGCGAAAATGACGAGATGTGTGCCGATGCGCTGAAAGGGCGCGTCGCGGCAGGATATATCGGCCGCGAAGTGTTGGTCGGGTGGTTCCCCGAAGACACGGCGAAAGAGGAGCCCGACTGCGAGAGGATGGCGAAGACGGCGTATGCCGTGGGGGACAAGTTCGGCTTCGTCCTGCGCACCGAGGACGGGTTCTCGCAGCGCTCGGACATGAAAGGGGAGCGCGTGTGCATCCGTCCCGACATAGAGCGCGCGACGCTCTTCGACAGCACAAACGAGTTCAGCATCATGCTGCCCGAAGGGGCGGCGGAGGAAGGGGAATGATCATCCTCGGCATAGACCCCGGTCTTGCGACCATGGGGTACGGAGTGATAGCGTTTGAAAGGGGCAACGCCGCGGTCGTGGACTACGGCGTGGTCACCACGCCCAAAGATCTCACCCTGCCGCAGCGACTTAACAGGATCGAGGAGGGCGTCATCGCGCTCATCGAGAAGTTCCGTCCCGACAACATCGCCATCGAGGAGCTCTTCTTTTCCAAGAACATCACCAACGGCATCATGGTCGCAGAGGCGAGGGGAGTCATCCTGCTCACCGCCGACAAGCTGGTGGGGGAGGAAGTCTATGAGTATACCCCCAATCAGATCAAACAGGCGATCACGGGCTACGGCGGTGCGGACAAGATACAGATGCAGCTCATGGTGCAGGCGCTTCTGCGCCTGAAAAAGGTGCCGCGTCCCGACGATGCGGCGGACGCGCTCGCCGTGGCGCTGTGCCACGCTCACACCAGCAGGCTTTCCACCGAGTTCAAGGTGAGATGAAATGAAGGGCGCCGCGTGCGGCGCCGAAACGGAGATGTGAAAGATGCCGCTTGCTCCCAATGTCATTGCAGTGCTTCTCAATCTGCTCTTTTTCGCGCTCGCGCTGCCGCTTGTCATGAAGCAGGTGCCCATGCAGTATCTCTACGGCTACAGGACGGCGGGGAGCACAAAAAACGAGAAGTGCTGGTATGCGGCGAATGCCGCCTTCGCGCTGCCCGTGCTGTTTGTCACAGGGCCCTCTTTCGCGGCGGGAGCAGTGATGCTGGGGGTGCGCTACGGCACGGCTCTTCCTTTCTGGGGATACGGCTTCGCCCTTCTCTATATCCCTCTTGCGGTCGCGCTCGTCCTCGGGTGCGTGTGCGCGTCGCGGGCGTTGAAAAGGATGGAAGAAGAGGAAGGCGCGGAAGAGAAGTGAACATATGCGCGTGCGATGCGGGCGGGATACGCCGCCGCGCGGCACAACGGAAATAATCTGCCGAAAGGCGTGAGGGAATATGTACAATTACATCAAGGGCACGCTTGCCGCCGTAGAAGCGGGCAAGGTGGTGCTGGAAAACAACGGCATAGGATATGAGCTGGGCGTCAGCGGCAACACGCTCGCGGATGCGAAAGAGATAGGCAGAGAGATGAAACTCTACACTTATCTCTACGTCAGAGAGGACGTCTTTGCGCTGTACGGGTTCTCCCGCGCGGAGGAAAAGACCCTCTTCATGCGCCTCATCGAGATAAGCGGCGTGGGTCCCAAACTCGCGATGCAGATCCTCGGCGGCTACGACCTCGGCACGCTCACGGTCGCGATCGCGACGGGGGACGTCAAGACCCTCTCCAAGATCAAGGGGCTGGGCAAAAAGACGGCGGAACTCATCGTGCTCAACCTGCGCGAGCAGGTGGCGGTGGACATGGCGGACGCGGCGAGCGAGATAGGCGGCGCGATGGACGAGGACGTCTCGGACGCCGTGTTCGCGCTGGTCTCCCTCGGGGTGTCCAACACCGAAGCGGTGCGCGCGGTGCAGAAGGCGAAGGAGACCGCAAAGGGCGTGCAGGAGCTGATCTCCACCGCGCTCAAATTCATAGGATAAACTTCATTTTGTCACAAAACGCGTGTTTATGTGACGGAACGCGCCGCTGAAACGGCAATACGGTGATTATGGACGACGAAAGAATTGTCAGCAGTCTGACCATCGAAGACGACGAGTCCGAGGTCACTCTCCGCCCGAAGTGCATGGCGGACTATGTGGGTCAGGACAAGATCAAGAAGAACCTCGAGGTCTTCATCTCCGCGGCGAAGGCGAGGGGAGAGGCTCTCGATCACGTTTTGCTTTACGGCCCTCCGGGGCTTGGCAAGACCACGCTCGCGCATGTCATCGCAAACGAGCTGGGCGCGCAGATCAGGGTGACATCGGGCCCCGCCGTCGAGCGCCCCGCCGACCTTGCCGCCATCCTCACCAACCTCGAGAAGGGCGACATCCTGTTCATCGACGAGATACACCGCCTCAATCGCAGCATAGAAGAGGTGCTGTATCCCGCCATGGAGGACTACTCCTTGGACATCGTCTCGGGCAAGGGTCCCATGGCGCGGAGCATCCGCATCCCCCTCAAGAAGTTCACGCTCATCGGCGCGACTACGCGGGCGGGAATGCTCTCAAGCCCTCTGCGCGACCGCTTCGGCATGCTCATGCGCCTTGAGATGTACACTCCGCATGAGCTTGCGAAGATAGTGCGCCGTTCGGCGAACATCCTCGGCGTCAGCATAGAGCCCGACGCCGCGGAAGAGATCGCGGGACGCAGCCGCGGCACCCCCCGTGTCGCGAACAGACTGCTGCGCCGCGTGCGCGATTTCGCGCAGGTGGAGGGACTGGACGTCATCCCCCTCGAAGTGACGAAGAAGGCGCTCACCCACCTCGACGTGGACGAGCTCGGGCTCGACATCGTGGACAGGACGGTGCTGGAAGCCATCGTGGACAAGTTCGGTGGCGGACCCGTGGGGCTGGACACCCTCGCCGCGGCGACGGGGGAGGAAGCGACCACCATCGAGGACGTCGTGGAGCCCTTCCTCATCCAGCTGGGGTTCATAGGCAGGACGCCTAGGGGAAGAGTGTGCACCGCAAACGCCTACAAGCACCTCGGGAGGAAGCTCCCCGCAGGCAAGGACGGCATGGTGCAGACCAGCATGTTCGACGAGGAGTGAAATGGAGCTGCTCACTCACGATTTTTATTACGACCTGCCGGAGGAGCTCATCGCACAGACTCCCGCAGAGCCCAGAGATCACAGCAGACTGATGGTCTATTCGCGCGAAGCGGACAGTGTGACGCACGCGCATTTTTACGATCTTCCGAAGTTTCTCCGCAAGGGGGATCTCCTTGTCATCAACAACACCAAGGTCATCCCCGCCCGCCTCTTCGCGCATATGGAGGGGAGGGAGAGCACCTTCGAGATCCTCTTGCTGCGCAGGCTGGATTACACCCGCTGGGAGTGCATCATGCGTCCCGCGAGAAAGGCGAGGAAGGGGAGCGTGCTCAAAGTGTCGGATGAGCTCTCTGCGGTGGTGGAGGACGTGGGGGACTACGGCGTGCGCACGGTGCGCTTCGTCTTCGACGGCGTGTTCGAGGACATCCTCGACAGGGTGGGCAATATGCCTCTTCCGCCTTACATCCACGCAAAGCTCGCGGACAAGACGCGCTATAACACCGTGTACAGCAAGACGGACGGGTCGGCGGCGGCGCCCACGGCAGGGCTGCACTTCACGCCCGAACTCATGGAAAAGGTGAAAGAGGGCGGCGCTGACTTTTGCGAAGTGCTGCTGCATATCGGGCTCGGCACCTTCCGCCCCGTCAAGGCGGAGAAGGTGGAAGAGCACGAGATGCACTCGGAGTATTACGAGCTCTCGCCCGAGGCGGCGGAGAAGATAAACGCCGCAAAGAGGGATGGTAGACGGGTCATCGCGGTGGGCACCACCGCGGTCAGAGTGCTGGAGTCCACGTCGGACGAAAACGGGCACGTGACACCGTGCACGGGGGAGACGAAGATATTCATTTATCCCCCCTACAAGTTCAAGTGCGTTGACGCGCTCATCACCAATTTCCATCTGCCGGAGTCCACGCTGATCATGTTGGTGTCGGCGCTCATCGGGCGCGAAAAGACACTTGAACTGTATAATTTGGCAGTTAAAGAGCGTTATCGGTTCTTTTCGTTCGGAGACAGCTGTTTCTTCGAGTGACGTTTGCGCCGCGGGCAGCCGCTCTGCGGCGGGCGCACGGCATATGCGCAGCAAAGGTGCCGCCTTGTGTGGCGGGAGAGAAAAATGAGATTCGAAGTAGTACACACCTGCAAACAATCGGGGGCGAGGGTAGGCAAACTCTACACCGAGCACGGCGTCATCGACACGCCCTGTTTCATGCCCGTTGGCACCAAAGCCACGGTGAAAGGGCTCTCGCCCGAGGAAGTGAAGGCGACGGGTGCGCAGATCCTGTTGTCCAACACCTATCACCTCTATCTCCGTCCCGGTCACGAGCTCATCGAGCGTGCGGGCGGACTGCACAAATTCATGAATTGGGACGGCGCGATCCTCACGGACAGCGGCGGTTTTCAGGTGTTCTCGCTGTCTTCTCTCCGCAAGGTGTCGGACGAAGGGATGTACTTCAACAGTTTCATCGACGGCTCCAAGCACTTCTTTTCGCCGGAGAAGTCCATAGAGGTGCAGCGCGCTCTCGGCTCCGATATAGTGATGGCGTTCGACGAGCTCACCGCGCCCGACATCACCCACGAAAAGGCGGAGGACGCGATGGAGCGCACTCTGCGCTGGCTGGATCGCTGCGCCTCCGTCAAGCTCAAGAGCCATCAGACCCTTTTCCCCATCATACAGGGCAACATGTATGCCGACCTTCGTGTGGAAAGTCTGCGTCGTTCCATGCCTTACGCCACCTGCGGCATCGCGATAGGCGGATTGTCGGTGGGCGAGCCTGCGGAGACGATGTATGCCATGCTGGACGCCCTCGCGCCGCATCTTCCCAAGGATATGCCGCACTACCTCATGGGCGTGGGCACGGCGGATTACATCGTGGAAGGCGTCGCAAGGGGAGTGGACATGTTCGACTGCGTGCTGCCCACCCGCATAGCGCGCAACGGTACGGCGATGGTGAAGGAGGGGTTCCTGACCATACGCAACGCGCCGTATGCGGAGGATTTCAACCCCGTGGACGACACCTGCGACTGCTATGCCTGCCGCAATTATACACGCGCATACATACGTCATCTCATCAAAGCGGACGAGATCTTGGGCGGGAGACTTCTTTCCATCCACAACCTGCGCTTCCTCGAGAGGCTGGCAGCCGACATCCGCGAAGCCATCATGCAGGACAGGTATCTCGATTTTAAGGAAGATTTCATCAAACAATATAAAGGTTGAGGGTGAGGATATACTACAAAGTGAGTCGAATCGGTTGATTTTGTCAACAAAACGTGTATAATCGTTAGTATAACTCAAAAAACAGAGCCGTTTTTACGGTAAAAGGAGAAACAAAATATGGGCAACTGGTGGCTTTATCTCGTAATCGGTGTCATCCTCGTGGCGATGATCCTTCTCACCATCATTCCGCAGAAAAAGAGACAGAAACAGCAGCAGGAGATGATGAACAGCCTCGCCGTGGGCACCAAGATCATGACCATCGGCAGACTGGTCGGCGTCATCACCCAGATCAACGCGGACAACACCCTGCACGTCAATGTCGGCACCGAAGCCAACCCCACTATCATAGTCATTGACAGAAACGCAGTCGGCCTCGTGCTGCAGAACGTCGCGGCTCCCGCGGCACCCGTCATCGAAGAGCCCGTCGCTCCCGCAGAGGATACCAAGGCGGAAGAGCCCGTCTTCACCGAGGAAGAGAGCGTGACCGTCGTCGACGTTGTCGAGGACACCGACACCGAAGAGAAAAAGGACTGACCCGAAAGACATCAAAAAGCGCCCTGAATAGGGCGCTTTTTTTGTTTAGCGGCGTCCGCGAGTTTTCCTAGGGAGATTGACGGCGATGATGCCCGCGATGATCCCCGTCAGCACGGTGGTGATGAAGTCCGCGAAGTTGAAAGAGGCGCTCTTGAAGCCGTCCGCCGCGGCAAATACGAAGACGGTGACGAGGGTGAAGAGCACTCCCGCGATGCCTCCCTTCACCGCACCCGCGCTGCGTTCGCGGAAGCCGAGGCATACGCCCGTCAGCATGGCGACGGCTTTGATGACGTAGTTGCCCACCGTGAGAGCCGTGCCGTCCAGCCCCGCCGCGCGCACTATGAGCGCGAAGACGAGCACCGCCGTGAGCGCGACGAGCAGGGCGATGAGCACCGCGCGCAGGATGTCCGCCGTGTCCTTTTTGATGAGTTCGGAGTTTTTCATACCGAATTTTATGTTCCCCGCGGCAAAAAAATCCCGTTTTCGCACTATAAAAAACTTCAAAGGCGATTTATAAAGTTGACTTAACTTTGTGATATAGCTATAATAAACAAAGCTATGTTCGCGCACTCGCGCGTGTAGAGTGAAATTTTATTGCGCTTCGGCGCAGGAGTAAGCAACGTGAATCTGAAAAAATCTATCGTGATCTTGACCGTGATCGCCGTGTTCATCATCCTGATGGCGGTGTTCGCACTCGTGTCCTTCCCCGTGGCGGGCACGGTGTACGATTATCACGGCTATGCAACGACGATCAAGCTCGGTCTCGACCTCTCGGGCGGCGTCTCTGCGGTGTTCAACGTGGAAGACGACGGCAGTGAGGGGGATCTTGCCGCGCGCGTGGACGGCACCGTCCTCTCCCTGCAGGAGATGCTTTTGCAGGAGGGTTATCCCGAGGCATCCGTCACAAGGACGGAGAGCGGCGGCAGCTATTCCATCCGCGTCGAAGTGCCCGACGTCAACAACGCGGAAGACGTGCTCGACCTCATCGGCCGTCCCGCAAAGCTGCAGTTCGTGGGTTCCTCGACGCAGGGCAGTGTAGGCACCGCGCTTCCCGCCGATGCCAAGGTCGCTCTTGACGGCAGCAACCTCGAGACCGCCTACGCCACCTTCGATCAGAACGGTGAATGCGTGGTCGCTCTCCGCTTCGACAGCGAGGGCACCAAGGCGTTTGCCGACCTCACCGATACGGACAACGGCGGCTTCAAGTATATCGACATCTACGTCAACGGCTCCCTCTTCTCTTCCGTCAGCGTGCAGGCTCACATCACGGACGGCAACGCCGTCATCTCCAGCGAGCAGTGGGCGGACGACTATTCCGCAGCCAGCGAGTTTGCCACCCGTCTGCAGGCGGGCGCATTCGGCGTGACGTTGAGCGTGGGCGAGGTGCGCAACATCTCCCCGACCCTCGGCGACGACGCGGTGCGTGTGGCGCTCATCGCGGGTGCGGTGGGTGTCGGGCTCATCTTCATCTTCATGGCGGTGATGTACAGAGGTCTGGGGCTTGCCGCGGACATCGCGCTTGCCGTCTACGTCGTCCTGCTGGTGTGGTTCTGCTCCGTGCTCCCGTGGGTGCAGCTCACTCTCCCCGGCATCGCGGGCATACTGCTCTCGATAGGCATGGCTGTGGACGCCAACATCATCATCTTCGAGCGTATCCGTGACGAATACCGTCACAGCTCCAAGCCCATCCCCTCTTCCATCAAGGCGGGCTTCAAGCGTTCCTTCGCCGCCATTCTGGACGGCAACGTGACCACCCTCATCGGCGCGGTGGTGCTGTGGATCATCGGCTCCGCGTCCATCGTCGGCTTCGCAGTGACGCTCTTCATCGGCATCATCCTCTCCATGTTCACGGCGCTGGTCATCACCCGTCTGCTGCTCAAAGCGTTCATGCCCATCAACAGCACCAGCGAGAAGTTCTACGGTCTGCGCAGAGCAAAGGAAGGAGAGGTGAGGGAGGAACACTCTTTCATCAAGAACGAGACAGTCAAAGGAGGTGAAGTGAAATGAAAAATTCCGGAGTCACTTTCCTTGACAGATATGCCAAGTTCAACGTGAGCAAACTCACGAAGGTCACATTCCTCATCCCGCTCGTCATCGTGCTCATCGCCATCGCGGTCATCGTCGGCGTGGGCGAGACCACGGGCAACTACACCGCCGCCATCGGCATCGGCATCGACTTCCAAGGCGGCACCATGCTCACCGTCAACGATCTTCCCGACGACGCGGAGCTGGACGCCACCGTTGACGAGATCGAGCAGACCATCGAGGGCGTCGAGGACGCCAACGGCAGCCACGTCACGGTGAGCTACATCCAGCGTCTGACGGGCAGGGGAGGCATCTCGGTGACCTTCCGCTATCAGAACGTGTCCGGCGACGACGGCGAGATCAACGACCTCAACAACGCCATCATCGCGGCAGTGGGCGACATGTTCTATGAGGGCGAAGTGCCCGACGGCTTCATCACCTACGAGGCGATCGGCGCGACCGCGGCACAGGATCTGCTCTCCAAGGCGGGCATAGCGCTTGCGGTGTCCACCGTGCTCATCCTCATCTACATCATCATCCGCTTCACGCCCACGGCGGCGTTCGCGGCGGTGCTCGCGCTCATCCACGACGTCATCGTCATGTTCGCGCTCACCGTGATATGCAGGGTGCAGATCAACAGTTCCTTTGTGGCGGCAATGATCACCATCATCGCCTACTCCATCAACAACACCATCATCATCTTCGACCGCTGCCGCGAGTACATGAAGCCGTTGAAGGGCATGAAGAACATCGACTACAATGCCCTCGGCGACGTCTCCGTGCGCGAGAATATGAGAAGAAGCGTGTTCACCACGGCGACGACCATGATCACCGTCATCTTCCTCGCCATCCTCGGCAGCGACTCCATCAGGGAGTTCTGCGTGCCCATCATCCTCGGTCTTCTTGCCGGTCTGTTCTCGTCGGTGTTCCTCGCGACCCCGATGTGGGCTGCGTTCACGAGAGGCTGGGACAAGCTCAAAGCCAAGAGGGCGGCAAGCGCCGTCTACGGCGGCGGGGCGACCGTCACGGTCACCGACGACGAGGACAAGGAAGTCATCCTCAAGCAGGACAGGGAGGAGGAAGACGACGACGAAGGTTTCGCGCCGGAGAAGAAAGCCGCAGCCAAGAGCGGCGCATCCGGCGGCAACAAACCCAAAGGCAAACCGATCTACAAGTACTCCAAGAAGAACACCCAGTTCAAGAAAAAGAAGTAATGCGAAAACGCCTCCGTCGGGAGGCGTTATTCGCAACGTCCGCGGCTCCCGACGGCGGGAGACACGGGACGAGGAGAGGCAATGAGAGCAAACGAAAAAGGCGTCGAAGAGAAAAAAGCGGCGGAGAAACTAGGCATTTCCCCGCGCTTTTACGGCATATTGAAGAGCCGCGGCATAGGGGACGGGGACATCCCCCGTTTTCTCGCGCCCTCCCTTGACGACCTTTCCTCGCCCTTCGACATACACGGGATGAGAGAGGCGGCGGAGAGAGTGCGGCTTGCTGTTGAGAGAGGGGAGAATATCCTCGTCTTCGGCGACTACGACTGCGACGGCATCTCGGCGATCTCCATCCTCATGCTCGCCCTCAAAGGCAGGGCGGACGCGGACTATTTCATCCCCAACCGCCTGACGGACGGCTATGGCATGAACATCCCCGCCCTCGAGCGCATCATCGCGCACCGCAAGCCCGACCTCGTCATCACTGTGGATTGCGGGGTGACGGCAGTCAAAGAGGCGCGGTTCCTGAAAGAACGCGGCATAGACCTCGTGGTCACCGACCATCACGAGCCGCAGGAGGAATTGCCCGACTGCATAGTCGTGGACGCGAAGATAGAAAGGAAGGGATTTTGCGACCTCTGCGGCGCGGGCGTGGCGCTTGCTCTCGTGCGCGCGCTGTTCGGCGACGAATATAAGCGCTATCTCGACATATGCGCCATCGCCACCGTGGCGGACGTGGTGCCGCTTGTGGGCGACAACCGCATCATCGCGTGGCACGGTCTGAAAATGTGCGCGTCCTCTCCGCGCAGGGGACTGAAACTGCTTGCGGGCGGTGAGAAGATCACCTCGCAGGACGTGATGTTCAAACTCGCTCCCCGCATCAACGCGGCGGGAAGGCTGGGCTCCGCCATGAAGGCGGTGGGTCTCTTCCTCGACGAGGACTATTTCATGCTCAAAAGCCTTGTCGAGGAGCTGGAGCGCGACAACGCGCGGCGCCAAGCCATCTGCGAACAGGTGGTCTCGGACGCCAGACGCGCCCTTCGCGGCACCGACTTCGACACCGACCGCATCATCGTCCTGCACGATCCCTCGTGGGAGGGCGGCGTGCTGGGCATCGCGGCGGCGAGGCTGGTGGAGGAATTCAAATGTCCCGCCATCCTCTTCTCGGGCGAGGACGGGGAATATAAGGGCTCGGCGCGCTCGGTGAAGAGCGTGAATATATTCGAGCTGCTTTCCCGCCATGCGGAGCTCTACACCACGTTCGGCGGGCACGCGCAGGCGGCGGGCGTCGGCATGACGGCGGAGAATTTCGAGAAATTCCGCGCCGCGGTCATCGCCGATGTGGCTGAAAATTATCCCGTCTCCGACTTCCTTCCGCAGGAGGAAGACGCCATCCGCCTCGCGCGCGACGAGGACTTCCTCTCGCTCGCCAAGGAGCTGGAGCTTCTCGAACCCACCGGATACGGCAACCCGAAGCCCGAGTTCGTGCTGGAAGAGAGCGGGATGCGATTTGAAAGGATAGGCTTCGGTCCCCACGTCAAGTATGCGGGCGGGGGCTTGGAGCTCATGGGATTCTCAAGATTTTCGGGGCTGCCCGGCACCACTAGGGGACGGACGTCCTTTGCCTTTTCCCTCGGGGTCGGGTGCTTCCGCAACAGGCTTTACGCGCAGGGCGTGCTGCGCTCCGTGACGGCGCGCACTGTCGAGATCGACGACGCCGAGGCGCGTATGATGTGCCTGCATCAGCTGGGGCGCACGGGCTCGGGAGAGGTGAAAAAGGCGTCGCCGAAAGAGGCGGCGGCATGGGCGGAAGACCCCTTCGGCACGGCGTTCCTCGTCTTCGGACAGGAGGAGCTCGCGAGGCTTTACGACACCATCCCCGCCACCAAGGCACTGCCCGTGTTCGTAGGGGTGCAGAAGTGGCTGAACCCCGCAAGCTGTGTGGTGTTCGCGCCGTCGGAAAGCTTCGACTTTTCCTATTTCAAACGCGTCGTTTCGGCGGGAAGACCTCTGTCAGGGAGCTATCTGCCGTACGTCGCGGAGAGGACGGGGGAGTGCTTCTCCCTCTTCGGCGAGGAAGCGCAGCCGCCCGTCATCACGGACGCCAAAGTGCGGGCGGCATTCGTCGCGTTCGACACCATGGCAAGGAGGGGAGAGCGCGTCCGCACCCCTCACGACCTTGCGGCGGCGGTGCGTGCCGCTGCGAAACTTTCGGCGGAAGAATATGAGCTTTCCCGCCTTATCCTTGAAAATTTGGGATTGATTTCGGTGTCGGATAGGGGTATCATTACCGTATCCAGACAACGTACCGAGCTCATGCGCTCGGCATATTATGCAAACGCGAGGCATCAATGAACGAATTGCTCGTCAAACTCCGTAAGGCCTATCCCGACAAGTACGCGGATCTGAAGAGGGCTTACGAATTCGCCGAAAAGGCGCATGCGGGACAGAAACGCAGCTCCGGGGAGGATTATTTCATCCACCCCTGTGCCGTCGTGGAGATCCTCGCGGATTACGGGTTTGACAGCTCCACGCTCATCGCAGCCTTCCTTCACGACGTCCTCGAAGACACCGCAGTCACTCCGGAGGAGCTTTCCGCCGAGTTCGGACAGGAGATCCTCGAGCTCGTCCAAGGCGTCACCAAGCTCGACAAATTGCAGTTCCACAACCGCGAGGACGCGCAGGCGGAAAACTTCCGCAAGTTCTTCATGGCTATGGCGAAGGATCTGCGCGTCATCATCATCAAGCTCGCCGACAGGTTGCACAACATGCGTTCGCTGGGCTTCGTTCCCCCCGAAAAGCAACAGAGAGTGGCGCGCGAGACGCTGGACATCTATGCGCCGCTTGCGGGAAGATTGGGCATTTCCTTCTTCAAGTGCGAGCTTGAGGATCTCGCCATGATGTATCTCTATCCTGATGAGTACAAGTATATCACGGAGTGCATCAGCAAGAAGAGGGGAGAGCGGCAGGAGCTTCTGGACGGCATAATGGATCAGATCCGCGCGAAGATGAAGGAGCTGGGCATAGAGGGCGAGGTGAACGGCAGACCCAAGCACTTCTATTCCATCTACAAGAAGATGCACCAGCTGCACATAGACGTGGATCAGATCTACGACCTGCTCGCCGTGCGCATCATCGTGGGCAGCATCAAGGACTGCTACACCATGCTCGGAGAGGTGCACACCGTCTGGAAGCCCATCCCCGGCAGATTCAAGGACTACATCGCCATGCCCAAGGCGAACAACTATCAGTCGCTGCACACTACCGTCGTCGCGGACGGGGAGACTTTCGAGATCCAGATCCGCACCTACGAGATGCACCGCATCGCGGAGTACGGCATCGCGGCGCATTGGAAGTATAAGGAGGGCACCACGGGCGTGGACACCGACCTCGACAACAAGGTCAGGTGGCTGCGCGAGGTCATGGACGCCGAAAAGAACGTCGGCGACGCAAAGGAGTTCATGGACGCCATCAAGATCAACGTCTTTGACGACGAGGTGTTCGTGTTCACTCCGAAGGGCGATGTCTACGACCTGCCTGTGGGTTCCACCCCCGTCGATCTCGCCTACAAGATCCACTCCGCCATCGGCAACAAGTGCACGGGCGCAAAGATCAACCGCAAGATCGTCCCCCTCTCCACCAAGCTGCAGACGGGCGATATAGTCGAGATCCTCACCCAGAACGGCAAAGGTCCCAGCCTCGACTGGCTCAAATTCGTCAAGACGTCTTCCGCACGCGCGCGCATACGTCAATATTTCAAGAAAGAGCAGCGCGAAGAGAACGTCGTAAGAGGCAAGGATATGCTGGAGCGCGAGGCGAGAAGGAGAGGGTTCAACCTCGCCGACCTCATGCAGACGGACTCCCTCGACGCCATCATGCAGCGCCTCTCGGTGACGGGAGAGGAAGACCTTTACGCCAACGTCGGTTTCGGCGGCATATCCACGGCGCAGGTGCTCACCAAGCTGGTGGACGCTTTCCGCAAACAGCACCCCGAGGAACACGCCGAGGTGGTGGTCAAGACGGACGAAAAGCGGCATTCCAAGAGCGGCGTGCTCATCAACGGCAACGCGAATTTCACCGTGCGTATGGCGCAGTGCTGCACACCGGTGCCGGGGGACGAGATCGTGGGCTACATCTCGAGGGGCAGAGGGGTGTCGGTGCATCGCAAGGATTGTCCAAACGTGAAGGCGATGGAGCCGGAGCGCCTTATCGAGGCGGCGTGGGACACGGGCGGCGACGAGAGCTTCAACGCCACGCTGTACATCACGGCGGAGAACTCCGGGGGGATGCTTGCAAGCATCACGGCGTACATCGCCGCGGCGAAGATGCAGATCACGGGCGCGAACATCAAGGTGGACCAGAAGGAACACATCGCCGACATGACCATAGGAGTCATGATAAAAAACGCGGAAGACCTCGAAGATCTGGTGAAAAAGATCAAGAGCATACACGGCGTTATCGACGTGAGAAGATAACGCAAAACAGGGTTTCAACGGAGAAAAACGCATCGTAAAGTGCGTGTAATGCGATATGAACATCATCACTTTCCACACCACACAGCTTGAGACCGACACCTATCTCGTCCTCCTCGGCAAGGAGGCTTTCGTGGTCGATCCGGGCGCGGACGCGGACAAGATCGCGAAGGCAGCAGAGAGCGCCGGAGCAAAGATAAGCTGCGTCCTGCTCACCCACGCGCACTTCGATCACATCGGCGGCGTCGCCGAATTGCAGCGCTCGGGCGCCCTCGTCGTCATGCACGAGAGCGACGTCGGGCTCATCTCGTCTTTCAAGAACCTCGCCTTTTACGCGGGCGTCAAAGTGGAGAAATTCCTCCCCGACATCACGGTGAAGGGGGGAGAGACCCTCACCGTTGCGGGGATGCCCGTCCGCGTCATCCACACCCCGGGGCACACCGCGGGCAGCGTGTGCTATGTGGCGGAGGACTGCATCTTTTCGGGTGACACCCTTTTCGAGCTCTCCTACGGCAGAACGGATTTCCCCACAGGCAGTTTCAAGGAGCTGAAAAACTCCGTCGTCAACAGGCTTTTCGCCTTGCAGGGGGATTACAAGGTCTATCCCGGACACGGCGCGCCCACCACGCTCGACTTCGAGCGGGCGCACAATCCCATCCTCACTGATTAGGACGGCGGTCGGATGATAGATTTTTCCTGCACCAACGAGAACTTCCGCAACGACCTCATGGAGCTCATCCGCGCCTTTGAACAGCGCACGGACGAGACGCTGTCCCTTTGCGTCGGATACGTCGTGCGGAAGGGGGAGCTGAAAGTGGAATTGAGGTCGGACAAATTCGACAACTTCGTCAAATTCCGCGCCTTCCCGTTCGCACCCGCAGACGATATGGAGGCAAAGCGCCTCATGAAGCGCTATCTCAAGATCGCCATCTACGACACTCTCGTCTTTCTCACGGGGGTGGAGCTGCCGTACGGATGCCTCACGGGCATACGCCCCACCAAGCTCTACGCCGAGCTCGGAGAGGGCGCGCACGACGTCTTCAAAAAGGACTTTTTCGTGCGGCAAGAGAAGCTGGAGCTCATCGAGCGCATCGTGGACGCGCAGCGCGGCAAGCGCAATCCCGACCCCGAGAGGGTGGCGGATCTTTTCGTATTCATACCTTTTTGTCCCACGCGTTGCGCCTATTGTTCCTTCGTTTCCATGCCCGTGGACAGACAGCGCAAACTGCTGCGCCCTTACACGGACTGCCTTTTGCAGGAGATAAGCTATCTCAAAAAGACGGCGAAGAAGCTGGGCTACACCTTCCGCGCGGTCTACATCGGCGGCGGCACCCCGACGGCGCTGCCCCTCGATATGCTGGACGAAGTGCTGTCGGCGGCGGCTGTGCGCGGCGTCAAGGAATTCACCGTGGAGGCGGGGCGTCCCGACACCATCACTCCCGAGGCGTTGGAGCTTTTGAAAAAGAGGGGAGTGAAGCGCATCTCCGTCAATCCGCAGACCTTCAACGACGCCACTCTCGAGCGCATCGGACGCAGGCACACCTCGGCGGACGTCGAGCGCGCCTACGCGCTTGCCCAAAAGGCGGGCTTTGACGTGAACATGGACCTCATCGCGATGCTCCCGGGCGAGAGCGCGGAGGACTTCTTCCGCTCCGTGGACAGGGCGGCGGAGCTGGCTCCCGCAAACGTCACCGTGCACACGCTCTATCTCAAGAAGGGCTCCGCACTGCGCGTCGAGGGATATAAGAGTACGGAGAACGCCACCGCCGAACGCATGGTGGACTACGCCTGCCGAAAACTCACCGAGGCGGGCTATGAGCCTTACTACATGTACCGCCAGAAGTACACCAGCGGCAATCTCGAGAACGTGGGCTACGCCCTTCCCGGCAAGGCGTGTCTGTATAACATGGACATCATGGAGGAAGACACCACGGTGTTCGCCGCAGGCGCCGCCGCGATAAGCAAAAAGGTCACCCCCGCCGTCAACCTCATCGAAAGGTGCGCCAACTACAAGGAGCCGCTGGAATACGTCAAACACTTTGACACCGTGATGGCAAAGCAAAAGGCATTCTGGGGCGTCTGACCCCGCCGCCGCGAGAGGTGAGGCGTGAAAGCGCGGGAAATTGTGCAAAATCGATATAAAATCGGGGTCGAAAACGTTTTACATTGTTTTTATTATGTGATAATATAGGCAAGGTACTTCTCACGAGGTCCGTCCGAAACTCCGTGGTCGGACTTGGTCTGAAGCGAATCATTTATCCAACGAAGGAGGCTAAACAATGGATAAACTTCAAAAGCAAGAGATCATCGCAAAGTACGGTCGCAAAGAGGGCGACACCGGTTCCCCCGAAGTGCAGATCGCGCTGCTCACCGGCAGGATACAGGAGCTCACCGA
This sequence comes from uncultured Clostridia bacterium, assembly GCA_944372795.1. GTDB lineage: Bacteria > Bacillota > Clostridia > Christensenellales > CAG-917 > Limadaptatus. Next base: position 39,089 of record CALWAF010000010.1, read on the forward strand.
GCACCTCAAGGTCCACACCAAGGATCATCATTCCAGACGCGGTCTGCTGATGATGGTCGGTCAGAGAAGGAGCCTGCTCGACTATCTCAAGAAGACGGACATCGAGCGTTATCGTGCCATCGTTGCTGCGCTGGGGATCAGAAAGTAAAAGAGTCGGGTGCGTTTTTCGCACCCGCTTTTTATAAAAACGGGGCATGACGGAATGCCCGGAAAAGGAGTTAATATGGAAAGAAAGATTTTTAAGACGACTGTCGGCGGCAGAGAGATGACCGTCGAGATCGGCGCCTACTGCGGTCAGGCGAACGGCAGCTGCATCGTGCGCTGCGGCGACACCGTGGTCATGGTCAACGCCACTATGGCGAAGGAACCCCGCGAAGGGATGGACTACTTCCCCTTGAGCGTGGATTACGAAGAAAAGATGTACGCCGTGGGCAAGATCCCCGGCGGCTTCAAGAAGAGAGAGGGCAGAGCGTCCGACAAGGCGATCCTCACCGCGCGCCTCATCGACCGCCCCATACGCCCCCTGTTCCCCAAGGGAATGTACAACGACGTTTCCGTCGTCGCCACCGTGCTTTCGGTGGACACCAACATCCCTCCCGAGGTGTTCGGAATGATCGGCTCGTCCATCGCGCTGTCCATCTCCGACATCCCCTTTGCGGGTCCCACGGGCTCCGTTGTGGTGGGCCTTGTTGACGGCGAGTACGTCATCAACCCCGACAGCGCGCAGAGGGCGAAGTCCAAGCTGCATCTCTCCCTCTCCGGCACTCGCGACGCCATCATGATGGTGGAAGCGGGCGCGGACGTCGTCACCGAGAAAGAGATGCTGGGCGCCATCCTCTTCGGTCATGAAGAGATCAAGAAGATCGTCGCCTTCATCGACGGCATCGTCGCAGAGGTGGGCAAGCCCAAGATCGACATCGAGCTCGAGACCATCCCCGCCGACATCGACGCCGCCGTGCGTGCCTACGCCGACAAGAAGATGGACTACGTGCTCGAGAGCTTCGACCGCACCGAGCGCGACCACAGAGAGGACGAGCTCAACGCCGACGTCCTCGCGCACTTCGCCGACGACTTCAACGACGTCGCGAAGAAGACCAAGTTCATCCTCGACAGCCTTTACTACCTCAAGAAAGAGAAGGTCCGCGCCAAGATCTTGGACGGCGGCGTCCGTCCCGACGGCAGAGGTCTCACCGACATCCGTCCCATCTGGTGCGAAGTGGGTCTGCTCCCGCGCGCTCACGGTTCCGCCGTGTTCACCAGAGGTCAGACGCAGGCGATGACCGTCGCCACCCTCGGCACCATCTCCGAAGTGCAGAAGCTCGAGGGCCTCGACGACGAGTACTACAAGAGGTATATGCACCAGTACAATATGCCCGGCTATTCCACGGGTGAGGCGAAGCCTCTCCGCAGCCCCGGCAGACGTGAGATCGGTCACGGCGCACTCGCAGAGCGCGCTCTCGAGCCCGTCCTCCCCAGCGAAGAGGAGTTCCCCTACGCCATCCGCACCGTCAGCGAGATATTGAGCTCCAACGGCTCCACCTCGCAGGCGTCCGTGTGCGGCAGCACCCTCTCTCTCATGGATGCAGGCGTGCCCATCAAGGCGCCCGTCGCGGGCATTGCGATGGGTCTCATCAAGGACGCCGACCACCACAGAGTGGCTGTTCTCAGCGACATTCAGGGTCTTGAGGACTTCCTCGGCGACATGGACTTCAAGGTGGCAGGCACCTCCGAAGGCATCACCGCCATCCAGATGGACATCAAGATCAAGGGCATCGACGAAGAGATCCTGACCAAGGCGCTCGAACAGGCGCGTCAGGGCAGACTCTTCATCCTCGACAAGATGCTCTCCGTCCTTCCCGGTCCTCGTGCGGAATTGAGCAAATGGGCGCCCAAGATCGTGTCCTTCTCCATCGACCCCGACAAGATCCGCGACGTCATCGGCAGCGGCGGCAAGACCATCAACAAGATCATCGACGAGACCGGTGTCAAGATCGACATCAACGACGAAGGTCAGATCTTCATCGCCTCCAACGATATGGACGCCATCGCGAAGGCGCGCACCATCGTCGAGAACATCGTCCGCGACGTCGAAGTCGGCGATGTCTATGAGGGCAAGGTCGTCAAGATCATGGAGAACGACAAGGGTCAGTTCGGCGCCAGCGTCAACTTCGCCCCCGGCAAAGACGGCATGATCCACATCTCCAAGCTCTCCAAGGAGAGAGTGGACAAAGTGACCGACGTCGTCAACGTCGGCGACATCGTCCTCGTCAAAGTCATCAAGATAGACGAGAAGCATAGGGTGGATCTGCGACTTAAAGAGATCCTCAAAAAAGCCTGACGGCACTATTCGGCGAATAACTGCGTTAGAGCCGCGTCCCCGACCGCTTATGTACAAGGAGTACACCGCGCGTCCGGGGGCGCGGCTCTTCCTTGTTCTTCATCCGAATATCGCCGCCAGGTGAGCCTGACGCTCTCATTTGGCGAATTGCTGTGTCAAAGGCACCCTTGCAGCGGGGCACGTACGAAAAGTACGCTAACCCCTTGCAAGGGTGCCTTTTCCTTGCACTTCATCCAAATGAGAGCGTCAGCGGGGCGGGGGGGGTAGAACCGAGAAAGCGTCGTGCCCAAAGGCTAGAACGCGTGTACGTCCTCTGACATGGGAGTATTGTTTACCCCCTTCCTGCGGGTTTCCCCCGAAATCGTTCCCCCTTGAAAGGGAACCCACCATTTCGGGGGAAACCTTCGGCACTCGGGCACGAGGGCGTCCGAGGACGGCGCCTCCACGGCGCCGCCATGTTATGCCGCTTGCAATGCG
>CALWAF010000011.1 GCA_944372795.1 uncultured Clostridia bacterium
TCGCTCGCGGGGAGAGGAAGGCGACTCGACGCGCACGAAGCCCGTGTCTACTTAACGCCTCATCTAGCTTGCGAGGTCGCGAAGCGCGCCGCGACTTGCAAGCGCGGGCGCAAACGCCCGCTGTGCAAGTTTGGGTGAGCGGCGCGTGATTCCGTCTTCGAAAGAGATACGTCGTGCTCAAATACGCTCCGAAAGAATGTATATCGTATTCAAGCACGCTTGCCCATGTTTTATATAAAAGTATGGGGGTGTGGGGGTATAATACCCCCACTACACGGAGTGAAAATGAGAGAGTTTCGCGATAGTTCCACAGGAACGAGGAGCGGAGCGAACGTCTTCGCATTTTCACGACGTGATAAGGAGCAACCGTGCAACAGGCAAGCCGACCGACGCATAGCGGCGTACGGCGATGAAACCGCACGGAATGCGACGCGGGAGCGCGAGGGTGTAACACCCTCGCAAGGAAAGCCACATAAGTGCTTATGTTACACATTTGCCGTCGGTGGCGGACTGATAGATCATCCAATATCCTTCGGCGTCGGGGCGGTCGTTGTCGAGGGGGAGCCACACGCACGACGGCGCGATCTCGCGGGGCGGCGGCACCGTACGCACGCCCGGTACGCCGTAGCACACGAATATGGGCAGAGAGAGGTCGAAAAGCACTCCGATGACGTAAGAGTCGTCGGCGTCCACGTCCACGCGCACCCATTTGGAATTGGGCACCAGCGCGTTGAGGCGCGCCTCTGCGGGATAACGCACGAACAGCTCGTCTATCTGCGGCTTTATCGCCTGATAAAAATTTGTGCCGTCGAACGCTGCAGTGCCGGAGGCTTCCGCCGTCCGTCTGCCCGTAGGCGCAAACGGCGCTTCGGATGGGCGGGCATACGCCTTTGCTCCCGCATCGCAGAAGACGGGCGTCGGGACAACATGTTCGTGAGGCGGACGTTCATCTTCCGCCGCAACGCCGTCGGACGGGGAGGGAGAGAGGGCGTCGTGGCGGTGCGCCTCATCGCGCGCAGCCGCTGCTTCGCGGGTCAGCACCTCCGCCTGCCGCGCCGCGTTCGCGGCGCGCAGCCGCTCGCGCTTGAACGCTTCCACTCGTGCCTCCAACTGTCTGCGATCGGCACGCCCGCCCGAACTTCCCGCAAGAGTTTTCCCGCCTGTGACAAGCAGGCAGTATATGTCGCCTTTTGCAAATATCGGGGCTTCAAAAGTCGTTTTGACGCCCTCAACATTGATTTCCGTCACATCGCCGGAGATCACGTAGAGTTTGCCGCCGCCCGCCGCGGCGTCCGCGCGGCACTCGCCCTTGACCTTGTTCAGCCCGTCGAAGCTGCCGGAGAGTTTGACAAGACCCGTCTGTCCGCTCCCGCTTATCACGATTATATGTTTTTCGAAAGCCACCTTCCACCTCGCATTCGTTCAAACCAATATATGACGAGGCGGACGCCCTTATTCCTCGTGCACTTCAACGAATTAAATTGTTAAAGAAAGTGCTCCAAAACGCTTTACATCGTTAAAGTGCCCGTGTATAATCGGGGTATAACTTTGTGAGGCAGGAGCGGCGTTCCGCCCGCCGCTAGGAGAGACTATGACCATGAAACTGTTTGAGGTGTTGTCAAGGATAGAGTCCGAGGAAGACTTCAAGGCGTTTTTCGAGGATCTTTGCACCTATGCCGAGATCGAGAAGATGGAGCAGCGCGTCGAGTGCGCCCAGCTGCTGCTCGGCGGCGACACTTACAACCGCATCATCGAGAAGACGGACATTTCTTCCGCAACGCTTTCTCGCGTGTCGCGCTGTCTGCGTCACGGGAGCGGCGGCTACAGCCGTGTGTTGAAGGACATCGTGGACATCGCGGGGGAGGACGGCAATGCTGATTGACACCCGCACCCTTCCAAAAGACGAGAGGACTTATCTCGAGCTCGGGGATCTTTACGCCCGCGCGGGTTACGCGCTGTATAAGATGAAGAAGTTCGAGGAATATTCGCTGTATCTCGACAACAAGAATTTTCTGGGCAGCGAGTCGGTGCTCACCTTTCAGGGTTCCCGCGGCAGGCTTATGGCGCTGAAGCCCGACGTCACGTTGAGCATCGTTAAAAACGCGCGCGTGCCCGAGAACGGTAATCTCAAACTTTACTACCGCGAGAGCGTCTACCGCACCGAGAGGGGCGGCGGCGATTTCAAGGAGATCAATCAAATGGGGTTGGAGTGCATCGGCACCCTCACCGAGGAAGACGTGCGCGCGATCTGTCTGCTTGCGGCGCAGTCTCTCGCGCTCATCGACGGGGAGTTCGTGTTCGCGCTCTCCCACATGGGCTATCTTTCGGCGCTGCTCGACGAGTGCGGCGTGCGCGACGAGGAAGGAAGAAAGAGGGTGACGGAGTGCATCCGTGCCCGCGATGCGCACGATCTCGCCTCTGCTGCGGGAGAGGACGCGGACGTGACGGCGCTTGCGCGCATCCTTTCCGCCGACACCGACTTCGCCTCCGTGCTCGCGCTGGCGCGCGGACTGTCAAAGGGGGAGGGCACGGCGAAAGCCGCGGCGGAGCTTGAGGCTCTCTATGCCGCTTTCGAGGGCACGCCCTACCGAGAGCGGGTGAGGCTGGACTTCTCCATCGTCAACGACGTGGACTACTACAACGGCATCATCTTCCAAGGCTACGTATCGCGCGTGCCCAAGATGATCCTTTCGGGCGGACGCTATGACGGGCTGCTCACGAGAATAGGCAGGGCGCAGGGAGCGATGGGATTCGCCCTCAACCTCGGCGAGCTGAATGCGTTTTATCCTCGGGAGAAGGAGGCGGAGATATGATAAGCATCGCGCTTCCCAAGGGGAGATTGGGCAAGAAGGCGTATTCAATCCTGAAAGAATGCGGCTACACCGTAGGCGAACTCACCGACGAGAGCCGCAAGCTGGTCTTCGAGAACGAAGAGAGCGGCGTGAGATATTTCCTTGTCAAGCCCTCCGATGTTGCCATCTACGTCGAGTACGGCGCGGCGGATATCGGCGTGGTGGGCAAGGACGTCCTCATCGAGAGCGGCGCGGACGTCTACGAGCTCGCCGACCTCGGCATCGGCAAATGCCGTATGTGCGTCGCGGCGAGGGAGGGCTATGTCGAAGACACGGGCAGAGCCACCGTCGTCGCCACCAAATTCCCGCGCGTTGCGCGCGACTATTTTATGGCGACCAACCGCGAGATCGAGGTCATCAAACTTTACGGCTCCATAGAGCTCGCGCCCTTGCTCGGGATGTCCGACGTCATCGTCGACCTCGTCGAAACGGGCACTACTCTCAAAGAAAACAAACTCAAAGTCACGGAGGAGATATTCCCCGTCAGCGCACGCCTTATCGCAAACAAGGCGGCTTACAAGTTCAAGGAAGGGGAGATAAGACGCATAGTCGGCAAGATGAAAGAGGTGACTGCAAGATGAGGATATACGATTTTGCGGGACTTAAAGAAGAGGATTTCCTGAACCGCCGCATCGACGACTACGCCGAGTACGAAGGCGCAGTGAAGGAGATAGTGGCAAAGGTGCGCGCAGAGGGCGATGCCGCCCTGCGCTATTACGCCGAAAAGTTCGACGGCGGCGCTCCCGCCGGCTTCGAGCTCTCCCGCGAAGACAGGGACGCGGCGCTTGCGAGAGTGTCTGCGGACTACAAAGCGGTGCTTGAACGGTCGGCAGCCAACATCCGCGAATTCCACGAGATGCAGAAGAGGGAAGGGTTCTGCTACACCCGTCCCGACGGCACCGTGCTGGGACAGAAGGTCACGCCCATAGAGCGCGTGGGCATCTACGTCCCCGGCGGCACGGCGAGCTATCCCAGCACCGTGCTCATGAACGCCATCCCCGCAAAAGTCGCGGGAGTGAAGGAGCTTTGCATGATCACGCCTCCCGCAAAGGGCGGCGGCGTGCGCGACGAGATAGTCGCGGCGGCGGAGATCGCGGGTGTGGATCGCATCTTCCTCGCTGGCGGAGCGGGCGCCATAGCCGCGCTCGCCTACGGCACGGAGAGCATCCCCAAGGTGGACAAGATCACGGGTCCCGGCAACATCTACGTCGCCCTTGCCAAAAAAGCCGTGTTCGGCACCGTCGGCATCGACATGGTGGCGGGACCGAGCGAGATCCTCGTCATCGCGGACGAGACTGCGGACGCCGCGACCGTTGCCGCCGACCTGCTTTCGCAGGCGGAACACGACAAACTCGCGAGCGCGGTGCTGGTCACCACCTCGCGCGCTCTTGCAGAGAGCGTGTCCGAAGAGGTCGAAAGACAGCTTCGACTGCTGCCCAGAGAAGAGATCGCGCGGGCGTCGGTGGAAAACTGCGGCAAGATCATCGTCGCGGACAGCCTCGACGACGCGGTGAAGGTGTCCAACAAGATAGCTCCCGAGCACCTCGAGCTGTGTGTCGAAGACCCGTTTGCGCTGCTTGAAAAGATCACCGCCGCAGGTTCCGTGTTCCTCGGGATGAACACGCCGGAGGCGGCGGGAGACTACTTTGCGGGCCCCAATCACACCCTGCCCACGGGCGGGAGCGCGAGGTTCTCGTCCCCCCTTTCGGTGGACGATTTTGTCAAGAGGTCGTCCTTCGTGTGCTACACAAAAGAAGGCTTCAAAAACGCAATAAACGATATATCCGTTTTCGCCGAGAGCGAAGGGCTCACGGCACACGCGCGGTCTGCGGAGGCGAGAAGAAAATGAGCAGATTCCTCGACACTCGCTATCTCGGCATTGCTCCCTACACCCCGGGTGAACAGCCGCAGGATCGCAGCTATGTCAAACTCAACACCAACGAGTCGCCTTTCCCGCCGTCCCCCGCAGTCATTCGGGCGCTGAACGCGGACGAGGTGTCGCGGCTGAACCTTTATTCCGACCCGACGGCGGGGAAACTTGTGGAGGCGATAGCCTCCAGATACACCGCGGCGCTCAAAGAGCAAGGGCTTTCGGGCATAGGGGAGAGGAACGTGTTCGTGGGCAACGGTTCCGACGAAGTGCTGGCGTTCGCCTTTGCGGCGTTTTGCTCGCGCGAGCTCGGCGTCGCCTCTCCCGCGATAGGCTACGGCTTTTATCCCGTGTTTGCCGAGTTCTTCTCGCTGCCGTACGAAGCCGTCCCCATGCTCCCCGATCTTGCGGTGGATCCCGAGGGGTTCAAGGGCATCGAGGCGACCGTCGTCATCGCCAATCCGAATGCACAAACGGGCATTTATCTGCCGCTTTCGGAGATAGAAACCATTGTTTCGGAAAATAAAGACAGGCTTGTCATCGTTGACGAGGCATATTGCGACTTCGGCGGAGAGAGCGCGGTGAGGCTTATTGCTCGGCACGACAATCTGCTGGTCGTGTCCACCATGTCCAAGTCCCGTCAGCTTGCGGGCGGCAGGGTAGGATTCGCGATAGGCTCCGAGGAGCTCATCGAAGACCTGAACAAAATGAAGTTCAGTTTCAACCCCTACAACCTCGATCGTTTGAGCATCCTCGCGGGCGCTGCGGCGATGGAGGACGAGGACTATTTCAACCTTACGCGCACCGCCGTCATGCGCGAGCGCGAGCGGTTGAAGAAGGAGTTTTCCTCCCTCGGATTTTCCCTCACCCCCTCCCTTGCCAATTTCATTCTGGCAAGGCACGGAGGCATAGGCGGCAGGGAGCTGTATCTTGCGCTCAAAGCCCGCGGCGTGCTGGTGAGATGGCTGGGGGGAGAGCTTGAAGACTATGTGCGCATAAGCGTGGGTTCCGAGGAACAGAACGAGGCTTTGCTCGCCGCCGTGCGGGACGTCATCAAGGAGAAAAATTTATGAGAAAATCGCAAATTTCGAGAAAAACCGCAGAGACGGACATCACCCTTTCCCTCGTCGTGGACGGCAAGGGAACTTACGACGTTTGCTCGGGGTGCGGCTTCTTCGATCATATGCTGGAACAGCTGGCGAAGCACGGCGCATTCGACCTAGTTCTGCGCTGCGCGGGAGACACCGAGGTGGACATGCACCACTCCGTCGAGGACGTGGGCATTTGTCTGGGCAAGGCGCTCATCGAGGCGCTGGGCGACAAGCGCGGCATCCGCCGCTACGGTAGCTGCATCCTGCCCATGGACGAGGCTTTGGTGCTTTGCGCGCTAGATCTCAGCGGCAGGAGCCACCTCAACTTCGACGTCACTTTCCCTCCCGAATATAAAGTGGGGGACATGGACACCGAACTCATCAGGGAATTCTTCGAGGCGTTTGCCCGCTCCGCCTGTGCCACGGTGCATTTCAGGCTGCTTGCGGGCAGCAACGTACACCACATCGCCGAGGCGGTGTTCAAGGCGTTCGGCAGAGCGCTCTCCGAGGCGTGTTCCGTAGACGCGCGCCGCGCGGACGTGCTGCCCACAACGAAGGGGACGTTATGATCGCGGTCGTAGACTACGGGGTCGGCAATCTTTTCTCGCTGGTCAGCTCTCTGCGCTTCATCGGCGCCCACGCGGAGGTGACCGCGGATGCGCGCGCCCTTTCGCGCGCGGACGGCATAATACTCCCCGGCGTCGGGGCGTTCGCCGATGCGCGTGCAAAACTCCGTTCCTCCGGGGCGGAGGAAGCCCTCCTTCGCGAAGTGGCGGGCGGAAAGCCCTTCCTCGGCATATGCCTCGGGATGCAGATGCTCTTCGAGCGCAGTTACGAATACGGCGTACACGAGGGGCTGGGGCTCATCCCCGGCGAAGTGGTGCCCTTCTCCCTCCCCGCCGACATGAAGGTGCCGCACATGGGCTGGAACGGGCTCAACATCCTGCGTCCCTGTCCGCTGCTTGCCTATGTGTCCAACGGGGAATACGTCTATTACGTCCATTCCTACCACGCGACGGGATGCGGCGCGTACACCGCCGCCGTCAGCGAGTACGGCATCCCCGTGACGGGCGTCGTCGCCCGCGGCAACGTGTACGGCACACAGTTCCACCCCGAAAAGAGCGGCGAAACGGGGCTCAACATCCTGCGCGCATTCAAGGACATCACGGAGGGCAGGTTATGAAGATATTCCCCGCCATAGACCTCCGAGGCGGCAGAGTGGTGCGCCTCACGGAGGGCGACTACGACAGGATGACTGTGTACGGCACCGACCCCGTTGCCACGGCGAAAAGTTTTGCCGCGGCGGGTGCGGAGTGTCTGCACGTCGTGGACCTCGACGGTGCGCTGGAAGGGGACGCCGTCAACGCCGACATCATCGAAAGCATAGTGCGCGAGAGCGGACTTTTTGTGGAGATAGGGGGCGGCATCCGCACCGAGGAACGCATAGCCCGCTATCTGGAATGCGGCGCAAAACGCGTGATAATCGGTACGATTGCGGTGGAAAAACCCGCGTTTGCGCTGGAAATGATAAATAAGTACGGCGAAGCGATCGCCGTCGGCGTGGACGCGAGAGAGGGTAAAGTCGCCGTCCACGGTTGGAAGACGGTGACGGACAAGGACGCCTTCGAGTTCTGCGAGTTTCTCCGCGACGCGGGCGCCGACTGCGTCGTCTTCACCGACATCTCCCGCGACGGTATGCTCGCGGGCGCAAATATTGCCGCTTACGAGAGGCTGGCGAAGCTCGACGGGCTCAAAGTGGTGGCGTCGGGTGGTATAACCCATGCGGACGAGCTGAAACGTCTTGCCGCCACGGGCACCTACGGCGCCATCGTGGGCAAGGCGATATACACGGGTGCGTTGACGCTCGATGCCGCGCTCGCCGCGGCAAAGGAGGGCATATGCTCGCAAAACGCGTGATCCCCTGCCTCGACGTCAGGGACGGCAGAGTGGTCAAAGGCAGGAAGTTCCAAGGATTGCAGGACGTTGCCGATCCCGTCTCGCTCGCCCGCTTTTACAACTCGGCGGGCGCGGACGAGCTGGTCTTTTACGACATCACGGCGTCCCACGAGGGCAGGAAACTCTTTGCCGAGACGCTGACGGCGGTGGCATCGCAGGTGTTCATCCCCCTCACCGTCGGCGGCGGCATCAACGATCTTTCCGATTTCGACCGCGTCCTGAAATGCGGCGCGGACAAGGTGAGCGTCAACTCCGGCGCCATCGCGGACCCCGGCATCATCGGGCGCGCGGCAAAGAAGTACGGCGACCAGTGCGTCGTGCTCTCCATCGACGCCAAACGTGCTGGCGGTCGTTTCGAGGTGTACGCCAAGGGTGGCAGGGTCCCCACCGGGCTGGACGCGGTGGAATGGGCGAAGCGCGGAGAGGCGGAAGGCGCGGGTGAGATCGTGCTCAACAGCATAGACACCGACGGCGTGCGCCGCGGCTTCGACCTTGAGATGCTCGCCGCCGTGTGCGACGCCGTGCACATCCCCGTGATCGCCTCGGGCGGTGCGGGCTGCGCGGAGGATTTCGTCACGCTTTTCAGGGAGATCCCAGGCGCGGACGCAGGGCTTGCGGCGGGCATATTCCACTACGGCGAGGTGGATATACGCGACCTGAAACGCAGGCTGCGTGCGGCAGGCATCGCCGTGCGGCTGTGAAAGCGAAGGAAGAGTAAATGACAAAAACTAGTGTTCAACAATGCAAAAATCGGAGATAAAATATGTTTAATGTCGAAAATCTGAAATTTGACGAAAAGGGACTCATCCCCGCCGTAGTCGTGGATCACTACACCAAAGAGGTGCTCACACTTGCGTACATGAACCGCGAGAGCCTCGCCGTCACCCTTGAAAAGGGGCTCACCTGTTTTTACAGCCGCTCGCGTCGGAAGCTGTGGCTGAAGGGGGAGAGCAGCGGCAATTTCCAGCACGTCGTGTCCGTCGTCGCAGACTGTGACGGAGACGCCCTCGTCGTCGAAGTGGTCAAGGACGGTCCCGCCTGTCATACCGGCGAGGAAAGTTGTTTCCACAACCCCGTCTGGGTGTCCGACTCACTCAAACAGTTCTCCTACGAAGGGCTCTACAAGCTCATCGAGGGCAGGAAGACTTCTCCCAAAGAGGGTTCCTACACCACCTATCTTTTCGACAAAGGCATCGACAAGATCCTGAAAAAAGTGGGCGAGGAATCCACCGAAGTCATCGTCGCCGGCAAAGGCGGCAGCCGTGAAGAGACCGTCTTCGAGATCTCCGACCTCATCTACCATCTCACCGTCCTCATGGTCGACATGGGCATCACCCTCGAAGACGTTGCGAAAGAGTTGGAGAAGCGGCATGTGGTAGACACCAAGATCAAACAAGAAACCATGCGCTGACGCTGTCATTTAGCGACCTGCTTTGTCAGAGCCACTGCCGTAGAGGCTCACGTACTAATGGTACGCTCCGCCTCTCGGCAGCGGCTCTTTCGCGCATCTCATCTAAATGACAGCGTCAGCAAGCTGAGCGCGCTATTTCGCGAATTGCTTTGTCAAAGGCACCCTTGCGGCGGGGCACGTACGTTTAAGTACGCTAACCCCTTGCAAGGGTGCCTTTTCCTTGCACTTCATCCAAATGAGAGCGTCAGGACGACGGGGAGGTGAAATAGGGTGCACGCCCCCGACATGGAAGTATTGCTCCCCCTCCTTCCCAAACTAGGAACGTATTGAAACCAACGGGGACGGGGTCAAGCCGGGGTCCCCGCACGCGGGGCATGGGGGCGCAAATGTTCAACTCGGACGCACCCGTCCGAGATTGAACATTTTTACCCCGTCCCCGTTTGTTTCGGATTTATACGCGAACTCATGCAACACCCGCTCGGAGGGTACGGCGGGCTCAAAGATGAAAACGGGTGTACGTCCCCTGACAGGGGAGTATTGCTCCCCCTCCTTCCCTTCGGGCTTTCCTCCCCCGCTGCGTCACAGCACGTGCTCGCCTTCGCGGCGGCGTAAACTTCGCCGCTCATCTATCGCACGGCTGCTCCTTTTCCCCTTCCGAATATACATTCGGCGGGGACCCCTTGGAGAGTTCAGTCCTCCTAAAATGCGGGATAAACTTCTCGTCATTTTGATAAAGTTTGAATCTTGCATAGAGATAATCGAGCGGCGAACAGTACTCACTGAACGTCGCTGCTTTGCCCCACCGAAAATACTTTCGGCGGGGACCCCGATGGGGAGAGGAAGGCGACTCGACGCGCACTGCGCCCGTGTCTACTTAATTATCCGTCTAGCTTGCGAGGTCGCATTTCGCGCCGCAGCGTTCAAGCGGCGGCTGCGCCGCCGTATCATGACGAGGGCATTGCCCTCGTCTCCCGCGTCGTGAAAATGAGCGAGTGAACGGATAGTTTTGCTTGCAAAACGCGGAGTGAACGAGCATCTCTGCATTTTCACGACGCGAAAAGGAGCAACCGCGCGACAGACGAGCCGACCGCCGCAATGCGGCGTAGGGCGACGATTACGCGCGGATTGCGACGCGGGTGAGCGGCGCGTGATTCCGTCTTCGAAAGAGAAACGTCGTGCTCGGGGACGCTCTGAACAAGTGCACGTTGTGGCGGCTTCACTATGAACTAGATAACGTCGTGTCAAGCGACGTCACGCTCGTGGTGCGCGTGATTCCGTTTAGTTGTGCGCGCGTATATATTATTACTATATATAGTGCAAAGACGAAAATAAAATACAATATTATAATTTTCGCGAAAATTCGTGCAATTTTTGCTTGACACTCTTGACCGAAAATAATAAGATGGTAGAGCCGCGTCTTCGGGACGTGGGGTTTCCGTCGGTCTTCCGACGGGATGAAAAATATAGGACACACACGGATGAGTGTATATATCAGGAGGCTAATTCAAGATGGCTGGACAGAAAATCAGGATCAAGCTCAAGGCGTATGATCACAATCTCATCGACATCTCTGCGGAAAAGATCGTGGAGACCGTGAAGAAGACGGGCACCAAAGTTTCGGGCCCCATCCCGCTTCCCACCGAGAAGGAGATCGTGACCATTCTTCGTGCTCCGCACAAGGACAAGGACAGCCGCGAGCAATTCGAACTCAGAACGCACAAGCGTTTGATCGACATATTCAACCCCACCTCCAAGACGGTCGACTCTCTCATGAAGCTCGACCTTCCGGCGGGCGTTGACATTTCGATCAAACTCTGACGGAATAAAAGGAGGATGAACTTTACATGGATAAAGCAATCATCGGAAAGAAACTCGGCATGAGCCAGATCTTTACGGCGGACGGCAAAGTCATTCCCGTCACCGTCGTCGAGGCGGGTCCCTGCACCGTGGTGCAGATCAAGACCAAGGAAAACGACGGATACGAAGCCGTGCAAGTCGGTTTCGGCGCCATCAAGGAAACCAGAGTCAACAAGCCCGTTGCCGGCCACTTCAAGAAAGCCGGCGTCACCGTCAAGCGTTATCTGCGCGAACTGCGTCTTGCAAACTGTGCGGCCTATGAGCTCGGACAGGAACTGACCTGCGACGTGTTCGCCGAGGGCGACAAGGTGGACGTCACCGGCACTTCCAAGGGCCACGGATATTCGGGCGTCATCCAGAGATGGAACAGCCACAGGATCGGCCCCATGTCACACGGTACCGGCCCCATCCACCGTTCGGTGGGTTCCATGGGCGCGTGCTCCTCTCCCTCCAGAGTGTTCAAGAACAAGCACATGGCAGGGCAGTGGGGTCACGAGAAGGTGACGGTGCAGAATCTCACCGTCGCACGCGTGGACAAGGCGAGAAATCTGCTGCTCATCAAGGGCGCGATCCCCGGTCCCAAAGGCGGCGTGGTCGTCGTCAAGGATTCCGTCAAGGGTTGAGCGGAGGTAGAAGATGAAACTGAAAGTTAAGAACATGGCGGGCAAATCCGCAGGAACCATAGAAGTCAGCGACGCGGTGTTCGGGTGCGAATATAACGAAGCTCTCATCCATCAGGTGGTCGTCGCCCAGCTTGCCAACAAGCGTCAGGGCACGATGAGCGCACTCACCAGAAGCGAAGTCCGCGGCGGCGGCGCGAAGCCTTACCGTCAGAAGGGCACGGGCCGCGCACGTCAGGGCAGCATCGTCTCCCCCCAATTCACGGGCGGCGGCGTGGTGTTCGCAAAGAAGCCCCGCGACTTCTCGCAGAAGATCAACAAGAACATGAAGAAGGCGGCGTTCTACTCCGCGCTTTCCGAGAAGATCCGTCAGGAGCAGGTGGTGGTGCTGGACAAGTTCGCGCTTGCCGAGCCCAAGACAAAGCTGGTCGCTTCCGCAGTGGAGGCGCTGGGTCTCAACGGCAAGACGCTCTTCGTGGTCGAGGAATACGACGAAGCGGCGGTGCGCGCCAGCAAGAACATCCCCACCGTTTCTCTGGAAGAGGTGAGGCTGCTCAGTGTGTATGACATCGTGGCGACCCGCAATCTCGTGCTCACCAAGGGCGCGATCAAGAAGATCGAGGAGGCAGCACAATGACAGCGTACGACATCATCATTTCGCCCGTCCTTTCCGAGAAGAGCTATGACGGCATTCCCGAAAAGAGATACACCTTCAAAGTCGCAAAGGGCGCCAACAAGACGCAGATCAAGGCGGCGGTGGAAGAGATCTTCGGTGTGAAAGTCGCAAAAGTCAACACTTCCAACTACGAAGGCAAGCTCAAGAGAATGGGCCGCAACGAGGGCAGAAGGTCCTCCTTCAAGAAAGCGGTGGTCACTCTGACTGCCGACAGCAAAGCGATCGAGTTCTTCGAGAGCTTGGCATAAGGAGAAACGGATATGGCTATCAAGAAGTATAAACCCACATCTCCCGCACGTCGTTTCATGACGGTGTCCGCCTACGAAGAGGTCACCTCTTCCACTCCCGAGCGCTCTCTGCTCGTCTCCCTCAACAAGACGGGCGGCAGAAACTCCATGGGCAGGATCACCGTGCGTCACATCGGCGGCGGCAACAGGAACAAATACCGCATCATCGACTTCAAGCGCAACAAGGACGGCATCCCGGCGAAAGTCGCCTCCGTGCAGTACGATCCCAACCGTTCTGCCAACATCGCGCTCCTGCACTATGCGGACGGCGAGAAGAGATACATCCTCGCGCCCCTCGGTTTGAGCGTCGGCGACACCGTCGTCAGCGGTGAGGACGCGGACATCAAGGTGGGCAACGCCCTTCCCCTTTCCGCCATCCCCGTCGGCACGATGGTGCACAACATCGAGCTCCAGCCCGGCAAGGGCGGTCAGATCGCAAGAGCTGCCGGCAACTCCGCACAGCTCATGGCCAAGGAAGGCAGATACGCCACGCTGCGTATGCCCAGCGGTGAGATGAGATACGTTCTCGCCCGCTGCAGAGCCACCATCGGTCAGGTGGGCAATCTGGATCACGAGATCATCAGAGTCGGCAAGGCGGGCAAGACGCGCCACATGGGCATCCGTCCCACCGTCCGCGGCGTCGTGATGAACCCCTGCGATCACCCCCACGGCGGCGGCGAGGGCAAATCCCCCATCGGTATGCCCACTCCCGTCACTCCATGGGGCAAGCCCACTCTCGGTTACAAGACCAGAAAGAAGAAGAACAATTCCAGCAAGTTCATCATCAAGCGCGTGAACTAAGGAGTAGGAAATGAGCAGAAGCGTCAAAAAAGGACCTTTCGTCGAAGAAAGGCTTATGAAAAGAATAGTTGCAATGAACGAGAGCGGCGACATACATCCCGTCAAGACGTGGTCGCGCTCCTCGACGATCTTCCCCGAGATGGTCGGTCACACCATCGCCGTCCACAACGGACGCCAGCACGTGCCCGTCTACATCACGGAAGATATGGTCGGATGCAAACTCGGCGAGTTCTCTCCCACGCGTACGTTCAGAGGTCACGCGGGCGACAAGACCACGGGTAAGAAATAAGGAGGGACCATGGCTACCAGAAGTAAACAGAAAGCTCTCGAGCGTCAGGCGAAAGCCGACACCAGACCCAGAGCGACGGCAAAGTTTATCAGAATCTCTCCCTTCAAGGTCCGCATCGTCCTCGACGTGATCAAGGGCAAGCCCGTCACCGAGGCGATCGCCATCCTCGAGAACACGCCCAAAGCGGCGAGCGAAGTGCTCCTGAAAGTGGTCAACAGTGCGGTTGCCAACGCGGAGAACAACATGAACCTCTCCCGTCACGACCTCGTCGTCGCAGAGTGCTACGCCAACGAGGGTCCCACGCTCAAGCGCATCATGCCGAGAGCACAGGGCAGAGCGTTCCGCATCAACAAGCGCACCAGCCACATCACGGTCATTCTCGACAGCGTGAACGCATAAGGAGGTATATCAATGGGACAGAAAGTCGATCCGAACGGACTCAGAATCGGTGTCATCAAACCGTGGGAAGCCAAGTGGTATGCCGACAAGAAGCATTTCGCGGACTGCCTCGTAGAGGATGACAAGATCCGCAAGTTCATCAAGAACAAATACTACGACAACGCCATCTCCAAGATCACCATCGAGAGAGCGGCGGACAAGGTCGTCGTCAGCATCTACACCGCACGTCCCGCCACCGTCATCGGCAAGGCAGGCGCAGGCGTGGAGCAGATCACCAAGGAAGTCCAGAGCCTCATCGCGAGCGGCAAGAAGGTGAGCATCAACGTCATGGAAGTCAAGCACTTCGACGCGGATGCGCAGCTGGTCGCCGAGTCTATCGCGAAGCAGCTGGAGAACAGAGCGTCCTTCCGCCGCAGCATGAAGCAGGCGATGGCAAGGGCGATGAAAGCGGGCGCGAAGGGCGTCAAAGTCAAAGTGTCCGGCAGATTGGACGGCGCAGAGATCGCCAGAAGCGAGAGCTATCACGAGGGTTCCATTCCTCTTCAGACTCTGCGTGCCGACATCGATTACGGCGTGGCGAGAGCCAACACCACCTTCGGTGCCATCGGCGTCAAGTGCTGGATCTACAAGGGCGAAGTCCTCGGCAAGAATCCCGTGGAAGGAGGTAACTGATTATGTTGATGCCCAAACGTGTCAAGAGACGCCGCCAATTCCGCGGCAGAATGAAGGGCAAAGCCAACAAAGGCAACATCATCGCATACGGCGAGTACGGTCTTGTGGCTCTCGAGCCCGGCTGGATCACCTCCAACCAGATCGAGGCAGCCCGTGTCGCAATGACGAGATATATCCGCAGAGGCGGCAAGGTGTGGGTGGACATCTTCCCCCACAAGCCCGTCACCAAGAAGCCTGCCGAGACCCGCATGGGCAGCGGTAAAGGTTCCCCCGAATATTGGGTGGCGGTGGTCAAACCCGGTCGCGTCATGTTCGAGATCGCGGGAGTTGACGAAGCCATAGCAAAAGAGGCTCTGCGTCTTGCAATGCACAAACTGCCCGTCAAGTGCAAGTGCGTTTCCAAGGCGGATCTGGAAGCCGAAGGCGGTGAAGAATGAAATCTAAACAAGTTTTGGAAATGACCGATAAAGAGCTGCAGAACAAGCTCAACGAGCTGAAGTCGGAGCTGTTTTTCCTCCGCTTCAAGCATGCCACCAATCAGCTTACCAATCCCATGGTGCTGGTGGAGACCAGACGCGACATAGCCCGTGTCAAGACCGTCATCCGTCAGAGAGAGATCGAGCGTGCCAAGAAAAACGAGGGCAGCAAGGGCTGATAAACGGAGGACAGTATGGAAAGAAATCTCAGAAAAGAAAGAGTCGGCATCGTCGTCAGCGACAAGATGGACAAGACCATCGTCGTCGCCATCAACGAGCGTGTCAAGCACCCTCTCTACAAGAAGATCGTCAGCCGCACCAAGAAGCTCAAGGCGCATGACGAGAACAACGAGTGCAGAGTGGGCGACAAAGTCCTTGTGGCGGAGACTCGTCCGCTTTCCAAGGAGAAGTGCTGGCGCCTCGTCGAGATAATCGAGAAGGCGAAATAAGGAGGGCAACATGATACAACCACAAACTAGGCTGAAAGTCGCAGACAACAGCGGCGCCAAAGAGATCATGTGCATCAGAGTCCTCGGCGGTTCCTTCCGCAGGAGCGGCAACATCGGCGACGTCATCGTGGCGTCCGTCAAGTCCGCTATCCCCGGCGGCAAGGTGAAGAAGGGTGACGTCGTCAAGGCGGTCATCGTGCGCACCCACATGGGCATCCAGCGCGCGGACGGCAGCTATATCAAGTTCGACGACAACGCCGCCGTCATCATCGACAACCAAAAACAACCCCAAGGCACACGTATCTTCGGGCCAATCGCACGCGAGCTGCGCGACAAAGATTATATGAAGATAATCTCTCTCGCGCCCGAAGTGCTGTGAGGAGGTGCATCATGGCTGAAATGAACGTCAGAAAGGGCGATAACGTGATGGTCATCGCCGGCAAGGATAAGGGCAAGGCGGGCAAGGTGCTCGCAGTCAGACCCGAGACCGGGCGCATCTATGTGGAAGGCGTGAACATCGTCTCCAAGAGCAAGAAGCCCCGCAACGCGCAGGATAAGGGCGGCATCCTCAAGCAGGAAGGCGCCATCGACTCCTCCAACGTCATGCACATCTGCGGCGAGTGCGGCGGAGTGGTGCGTGTGCGTCACATCAAGGAAGAGCAGAACGGCAAGATGAAGTCCGTGCGCGTGTGCGCCAAGTGCGGCGCTTCTCTCGACGAGAAGAAGACGTCCGCCAAGAGGGCTGCCAAGAAAGCGGCAAAGAAGAAGACCGCAGCAAAGTCCAAGAAAGAAGACTAACAATCACGGAGGTTTATCGTGGCAGAAAAGAAAAATCAGGTTGCTAAAGCAACTGCAACCGATCAAAGTGCCGAAAGATACAGAATGAGAGCGCTCTACCGCGACGAGGTCGTTCCCGCTCTTGTAAAGCACTTCGGTTACAAGAACATCAACGAAGTTCCCCGTCTGGACAAGATCGTGCTCAACATGGGCCTCGGTGATTGCAAGGACAACAGCAAGTCTTTGCAGATAGCCGTTGAGGAGCTCAAACAGATCGCAGGTCAGAAGCCCGTGGTCACCACCGCGAAGAAGAGCGTTGCGAACTTCAAGGTGAGAGAGGGCATGAATGTCGGCGCGAAGGTCACGCTGCGCGGAGAGAGGATGTACGACTTCCTCGACAAGTTCATCTCCATCGCACTGCCTCGCGTGCGCGACTTCCGCGGCGTGTCCGCGAAGTCCTTTGACGGCAGAGGCAACTATGCCCTCGGCGTCAAGGAACAGCTCATCTTCCCCGAGATCTCTTACGATCAGATCGAGAAGGTGCGCGGTTTCGACATTTGCATCGTCACCACGGCGAAGACCGACGAGGAAGCTCGCGAGCTTTTGAGGCTGCTGGGCATGCCTTTCGCGAAGTAAGGAGATTCGACAATGGCCAAAACTTCAATGATAAACAAGCAGCAAAGACCCCAGAAATTCTCGACCCGCGAGTACACTCGCTGCCGCATCTGCGGACGTCCCCACTCCGTGTTGAGAAAGTACGGCATATGCAGAGTATGCTTCCGCAATCTCGCCTACAAGGGCCAGATCCCCGGAGTCAGAAAGGCTAGCTGGTAAGGAGGCAGACAAAATGACAGATCCCATTGCAGATATGCTGACCAGAATCAGAAACGCCCTGACCGCCAAGCACGACACCGTCACGGTGCCCGCAAGCAAGGTCAAGGTCGCGATCGCGGACATCCTCGTGAGAGAGGGGTACGTCAAGGGCTACGAGATCGTCGAGAACCCCGTTCAGAACGATATCCTCATCACCCTGAAGTATTCCCCCGTCAAGGGACAGAAGGTCGTCACCGCTCTCGAAAGAGTGTCCAAACCGGGTCTGCGCGTCTACGCAGGCGTGGATGACATCCCGAAGGTGCTCAACGGAATGGGCATTGCCATTCTCTCCACCTCCAAGGGCATCCTCACCGACAAGGAAGCGAAGGCGCAGCACGTCGGCGGCGAAGTTCTCGCCTATGTGTGGTAAGGAGGTAAGGTATGTCTCGTATAGGTAGAGCACCCATCGCGTTGCCCGCAGGCGTCACCTTCGACAACACGGACAATCTCATCACCGTCAAGGGCCCCCTCGGCACCCTCACTCAAAAGGTTGATCCCTCCATCGAAGTGGTGCTGGAGGACGGACACATCCTCGTCAAGCGTCACAGCGACGACAAGGATCACCGCGCTCTGCACGGACTTTACCGCGCGCTCATCCACAACATGGTGACGGGCGTGACCAAGGGCTTCGAGAAGAACCTCATCGTGGCAGGCGTCGGCTATAAAGTCACCGCCACCCCCAACAAGCTCACGCTCAACATCGGTTTCTCTCACGCGATCGATTTCGACGCACCCGAGGGCATCACGTTCGCCATGGCAGGTCCTTTGGAGATCGTGGTCAAGGGCATCGACCGTCAGAAGGTCGGACAAGCTGCGGCGTCCATCAAGGCGCTCAAGCCCGTCGAGCCCTATCACGGCTACGGCATCCACTACAAGGACGAGGTCGTCATCCGCAAGGAAGGCAAGACCGCCGGCAAATAAGAGGTGAAGTATGATAAATAAGAAAGACAAGAACGCGGACAGACTCGTCCGTCACGCCAGAGTGAGAAAGAAGGTCTCCGGCACCGCGGAGCGTCCCCGTCTCAATGTTTACAGAAGCACCAATCACATCTACGCGCAGATCATCGACGACGTGAAGGGCGTCACGCTGTGCTCGGCGTCCACCCTTGAGAAGTCGATCGCGGCGAAGGTCGCCGACATGACCAAGACCGAGGCTGCGAAGGCGGTGGGTGCGGCGGTCGCCGAAAAGGCTCTCGCCATGGGCATCAAAGCCGTGGTGTTCGACAGAGGCGGTTACGTCTACACGGGCAGGGTTGCGGCTCTCGCCGCAGGCGCCAGAGAAGGCGGGCTGGAGTTCTAGGAGGAGTTATGGCAGAACGCGACAACAGAAGAAACGACAGGAACAGAGAAGAGAACGACGGTCTCACCAAGAAGCTCATCGCGGTCAACCGCGTCACCAAGGTCGTCAAGGGCGGCAGGAACATGCGTTTCAGCGCGCTCGTGGTCGTCGGTGACGAGAACGGCAAGGTCGGTCTCGGCATGGGCAAGGCGGCAGAAGTTCCCGAAGCCATCGAGAAAGCCACGCAGATCGCGAAGCGCAACATGCACGACATCGCTCTCAAAGGCACCACCATTCCTCATCACGCCACGGGCAAGTTCGGACGCGGACAGGTCGTCCTGCTTCCCGCCGAACCCGGCACCGGTGTCATCGCGGGCGGTCCCGTGCGTGCGGTCCTCGAAGTGTCCGGCATCAAGGACATCAGGACGAAGTCCATCGGCTCCAACAACCCCATCAACTGCGCGAAAGCCACTCTCGAGGGTCTTTGCTCTTTGAGAAGTGCAGAGCAGATCGCACAGCTGCGCGGCGTGGACGTCGAGGGTTAAGGAGGTCACTATGGCAGCGGCTAAAAAGAAAACCGAAGAAGCAAAGATGATCAAAGTCACCCTCGTCAAGAGCACCATCGCCTGCCTGAAGAATCAGAAGGCGAACGTCGAAGCGCTGGGGCTCCACAAAGTGGGCAGCTCCAACACCTTCCGCGACGACGCGGTGGTCAGAGGCATGATAAAGAAAGTTTCTCACCTTGTCAAGGTCGAGGAAATCTGACGGAGGACACCATGAATATTCACGATCTGAAAGGCGCCGAAGGCGCAAAGACAGCCTCCAAACGCGTCGGACGCGGCATCGGCAGCGGCACCGGCAAGACTTCCACCCGCGGTCACAAGGGTCAGTGGGCGAGAAGCGGCGGCGGCGTGCGCCCCAACTTCGAGGGCGGCCAAATGCCTCTGACGCGCAGGATCCCGAAGAAAGGGTTCAACAACAAGAGATTCGCACACGTCTACAACATCGTCAACGTCGAGGTGTTCAACCGCTTCGAGGACGGCGCTGTGGTGGGCATAGACCAACTCGTTGCAGCCGGCATCATCAAGGTCGTCGAACCGTACGGTCTTAAAGTGTTGGGCGATGGCGCTCTCGAGAAGAAAGTCACCGTTCAGGCACAGAAGTTCACCGGCTCCGCCATTGAGAAGATCGAAAAGGCAGGCGGCAAAGCAGAGGTAGTGGAATAATGTTGGAAACACTGAAAAACGCGTTCAAGACCAAGGAGATCCGCGTCAAGATATTCCTGACGCTGGCTCTCCTTCTGGTGTATAGAATAGGATGCTACATTCCCGTCCCCGGCCTCAACGCCGACACGATGGGTGAGATGCTGTCGGGAGACTTTTTGAGCATCCTGACGTCCATGTCCGGCGGCTCTCTCGCCAACGCGACGCTCTTCTCACTGGGCATCCTCCCCTTTATCAACGCGTTTATCATCATGCAGCTTCTCACGCTGGTCATACCCAAGCTGGAGAAGCTCTCCAAAGAAGGCGACGCGGGCAGACGCAAGATCACACAGATCACGCGTTATCTCGCACTCGTGCTCGCGGCGGTGCAGGGCATCGGTATCGTCGTCGGTTGGAGGGAAGCGGTCACTCCGCTGTTCTCCTTCGAGGCGGGCTGGGATGCACCCTACATCACCATGGCAAGCATCATCATCATACTGATGGCGGGCTCCACCATGGTCATGTGGCTGGGCGAGCGCATCACGGAATACGGCGTGGGCAACGGCACCTCTCTCATCATCTTCGTCGGCATTCTTTCGCAGGCGGGCGCAATGATGGGTCAGGCATTCATGGCGGTGGGCTCCGATTGGGTGTACATCTGGTACATCATCGGCTTCATCCTCGTGGTCGTGGCGATATTCCTCTTCATCGTGTTCATCGACCTCTCCGAGCGCAGAGTCACGGTGCAGTATTCCAAGCAGATCAAGGGCAACAAGATGTACGGCGGTCAGACCACCTACATCCCCATCAGAGTGAACGGCAGCGGCGTCATGCCCATCATCTTCGCCTCTTCGCTCCTGATGTTCCCCCAGATGATCATGGCGCTCTTCGCGCCCCAGAGCGAAGCGTATGCGTGGTATGCGACCTATATGGGCTCCGGCACCGCTGTGTACTATGTGCTCCTCGCGCTGTTCATACTGTTCTTCTCGTACTTCTACGCGCAGATACAGTTCAACCCCGAGGACGTGAGCAAGAACATCCAGCAGTACGGCGGGTTCATCCCCGGCATCCGCGCGGGCAAACCCACCAGCGACTTTTTGAAGAAGATCAGCAACAGGATCACCCTCTTCGGAGCGTTCTTCCTGATGATCATCGCTTTGGTGCCTACGTTCATCTTCCAAGCACTCTCCGCAGGCGGCGCGCTCGGGTTCAGCAACGCGTTCTCCGCAACGGGACTGCTCATCGTCGTGTCCGTGGCGCTGGAGCTTAACAAGCAGCTCGAGTCCCAGATCATGATGAAGCACTACAAGGGCTTCCTGAAGTGAGGTCGGCATGAAAAACATCATTATGCTCGGAGCCCCCGGTGCGGGCAAAGGCACCCAGTCGGCGCTGATAGCGGAAGAGTACAACATCCCGCACATCTCGACGGGCGACATCCTCCGCAAGAACATCAAGGAGGGTACGGAGCTCGGCAAGCTCGCCAAGTCCTACATCGATGCGGGCGCCCTCGTCCCAGACGAAGTGGTCATCGGCATTGTGGCGGACAGGCTGAAAGAGGCGGACGCGCAGAACGGTTACGTCCTCGACGGCTTCCCCCGCACCATCGCTCAGGCGGAAGCGCTTGACAAGGTGGCAAGGATAGACATCGCAGTCAACATCGTGGTCGGTTTCGACGTCATCGTGGAGAGGCTTGCGGGCAGGCGCGTGTGCGTGTGCGGCGCGACCTATCACACCTCCAAGCTGAACGGCAGCACCACTTGCGCCAAATGTGGCAAGGAACTCTTCTTCCGCGACGACGACAAGCCCGAGACCGTGAGAGCGAGGCTGGAGACTTACGAGAAACAGACCGCACCTCTCATCGGCTATTACGACGAGAAGGGCATTCTGGTGAACGTGGACGCCACGGGCACCATAGAGCAGGACTTTGAAAAGATAAAGAAGGTGCTGAATGATTAATCTCAAAAATTCCGCGGAGATCGGAATGATGAGAAAGTCGGGGCAGGTGTTGAGGGATCTCCTCCTTTACCTTGAAGAAAAGGTACGCCCCGGCATCAGCACGAAGAAACTGGACGAGTTCGCCTACGACTACATCAAGCGTCACGGCGGCACTCCCTCCTTCCTCGGTTACGGCGGGTTCCCCGCTTCCATCTGCACTTCGGTGGACGAGGTGGTGGTGCACGGCATCCCCGGGCACAGGAGGCTGGAGGAAGGGCAGATCGTCGGCATCGACGCGGGCGTCATACTGAACGGCTGGCAGTCGGATGCGGCGAGGACGCTGTTTGTCGGAGAGGTGTCCGAGGAAAAGCGCAGGCTGGTCGAGACGACGCGCGAGAGCTTCTTTGAAGGAGTGAAGCACTTCGTCGAAGGCGGCAGGCTCGGCGACATCTCGCAGGCGATACAGGACTACAACGAGTCACGCGGCTACGGCATCGTGCGCGATCTGGTGGGACACGGCATCGGCAGAAAGATGCATGAGGATCCCGCCGTGCCCAACTTCGGGGTCGCGGGGCACGGAGTCAGGCTGCAGAAGGGGCTTGTGCTCGCCATCGAGCCCATGGTCAACATGGGCACGTGGAAGGTGCGCACTCTGGATGACGAATGGACGTGCGTCACTGCGGACGGAAAGCCCTCGGCGCACTACGAAAACACGGTGGCTCTCACCGAAAACGGAACGGAGATATTGACGCTTTGATGAGACTCGGAGACGTGGTTTATTCCAAGTCGGGACGCGACAGCGGGAGATATTTCGCGGTGGTCGCGACGGAGGGCGAGAAGTTCGTCAGGATCGCCGACGGCGACGTGAGACGGCTGAAAAACGCGAAGCTCAAAAACGTGAGGCACCTCAAAGAGACCGGCGACAGGCTGGAACGCATCGCCGAGAAGCTGGAAGCGGGTGCGCAGGTCTTTGACACCGAGCTGTACAGCGCGCTCAAACTCTACGACAAAAACAGGAAATAAGGAGTGTTATGTCGAAACAAGACGTCATCGAAACCGAAGGTAAAGTCATCGAGGTGCTGCCCAAGACGCAGTTCAAGGTGCAGCTCGTCAACGGTCATGTCATTCTGGCATACCTCGGAGGAAAGCTCCGCATCAACAACATCAGAATTCTGGAAGGCGACAAGGTCAAGATCGAGATGTCGCCTTACGACCTGACGAAGGGCAGGATCATTTACAGAAACAAATAGGAGGTTCTTATGAAAGTCAGACCCAGCGTGAAGCCTATGTGCGACAAATGCAAAGTCATCAAGAGAAACGGCAAAGTGATGGTCATTTGCCCCAAGTACCCCAACCACAAGCAGCGTCAAGGCTAAGGAGCAACAGTGCGCAGAGCGGCTGGTCGCGCTCATTCCTTAACGGTGCGGCTTTCTGCGCGTCACATATATACACGTAAAATTCTCGGAGGTAAGAAATGGCAAGAATAGCCGGCGTGGATCTTCCGCGCGAAAAGAGAGTGGAAATCGGGCTTACCTACATCTACGGCATCGGTCGTCCCACCGCGAACAAGATCCTCGCGGAGACGGGCATCGATCCCGACATCAGGGTGAAGGACCTCACCGAGGCCCAAGTCAGCCTTATCCGCGATTACATCGAAAAAAATCTGCACGTCGAAGGCGACCTCAAGAGGGAAGTCGGTCTCAACATCAAGCGTCTTATGGAGATCGGCTGCTACAGAGGCATCCGTCACAGAAAGGGTCTTCCCGTCCGCGGTCAGAGCACCAAGCAGAACGCCCGCACGAGGAAGGGTCCCAAGCGCACCGTCGGTCGCAAGAAGAAAGGCAAATAACGGAGGCGTCGTGAATTATGGCAGGTAAGAAAATCAAGAAAAGAAAGGATATCAAGCGCGTGGAGCGCGGTCAAGCCCACATCCATGCGTCGTTCAACAACACCATCGTCACCATCACCGACATGAACGGCAACGCGGTGTCGTGGTCTTCCGCGGGCAAGCTCAAGCTCAGAGGTTCCCGTAAGTCCACGCCCTTCGCCGCCCAGATGATCAGCGAGGACGCCGCAAAGGTCGCCTACGATCAGGGCATGAGGTCGGTGGAAGTCTACGTCAAGGGTCCCGGTCAGGGCAGAGAGTCCGCCATCCGCGCACTCGGCAACGTGGGTCTCGAGGTCACGCTCATTCAGGACGTTTCCCCCATCCCCCACAACGGCTGCCGTCCCCCCAAGCGCAGAAGAATATAGGAGGAGCGTGAATTATGGCTAAATATACGGGTCCCGTCATGAAGAAGTGCAGAGCTCTCGGCATCAATCCCGCCGACCTCGGCATTTCGAGGAAATCCACCAAACAGGTCAAATACCGCAGAAAGAAGCAGAGCGACTACGCCATGCAGCTCAAAGAGAAGCAGAAGGTCAAGTTCGTCTACGGCGTGCTCGAGAAGCAGTTCAAGGGCTACTACGAGAAGGCGTCCAAGATGCGCGGCGTGACCGGTGAGAACATGCTCATCCTGCTCGAGCGCAGGCTGGACAACGTCGTCTATCGTCTGGGCCTCGGCAAGACCCGCGCCATGGCGCGTCAGCTTGTCAACCACGGACACATCACCGTCAACGGCAAGAGAGTGGACATCCCCTCTTACCTTGTCGAAGCGGGCGACGTCATCGCGGTCAAAGAGAACAAGAAGAACCTCCCCATCTGGCAGGCGGCGAAAGAGGTCAAGAACCTTTCCATCGTCAAGTGGCTGGAATGGGACAACACCACTCTCACGGGCAAAGTGATCGCACTCCCCGAAAGAGCGGACATCGTCGACGTCGAGATCAAAGAGCACCTCATCATCGAGTTGTATTCTAAATAAGCCGCGAGGAGGAAACAGTTATGATGGAGATCAAAAAGCCCAAGATAACGTTCGAGGAAAACGAAAGCAAAAATTATGCGAAGTTTGTCGTCGAGCCGCTTGAGCGCGGTTTCGGCACCACCCTCGGCAACAGTTTGAGACGTGTTCTCCTGTCCTCCCTGCCCGGTGCGGCGGCAGTCGGCATCAAGATCGACGGCGTGGATCATGAGTTTTCCACCGTCAAAGGCGTGAAAGAGGAGGTCACCGAGATCATCCTCAACCTCAAGACCGTGCGCTTCAAGGTCACCGCTCCCGCAGAGGGCGAAAAGATCAAACTGTCCCTCTCCGCCGATTCCGTCGGTCCCGTGACCGCGGGCGACATCGACCTGCCTTCCACCGTCGAGGTGCTCAACCCCGAGCAGCTCATCTGCACCCTCGACGAAGGCGGCAGCATCAACATGCAGATCTTTGTGGGCACCGGCCGCGGCTACGTCCCCGCCGAGCGCAATAAGGATGCCGAGCAGCCCATCGGGTTCATCCCCATGGACAGCATCTTCACCCCCGTGACCAAGGTCAACTACGCGGTGGAAAGCACCCGCGTGGAGCAGAGCATCGACTTTGACAAGCTCACCATCGAGGTCACCACGGACGGCACCATCTCTGCAAAGGAGATCATCTCCCTCGCCGCAAAGATCATCAACGATCACATGAGACTTTTCGTCGAGCTCGTCGACAATATGAGCGAGCAGAACATTCTGGTGTCCCAGGACGACGACAAGGCGCAGAAGGTCATGGAAATGTCCGTGGAGGATCTCGACCTCTCCGTGCGTTCCTACAACTGCCTGAAACGCGCAGGTATCCACACCGTCGCCGATCTCACCAAACGCACCGAGGACGATATGCTCAAAGTCAGAAACCTCGGCAGAAAATCCCTCGAAGAAGTCGTGAAAAAGCTCGAAGAACTGGGATTGAGCCTCAAAGCGCAAGAGGACTAGGAGGACATCATGGCAAGAAAATTAGGTAAACGCACCGACCAGAGAATGGCGATGCTTCGCAATCAGGTCTCCGAGCTGCTGTGGTACGGCGAGATCGAGACCACCGTCGACCGCGCAAAAGAGGTCAGAAGAATGGCGGAGAAGCTCATCACCCTCGCCATCCGCACCTATCAGGATGACGTCACCGTCACCAAGTCCGTCAAGGGCGCAAAAGGCGAGAAGACCGACGTCCAGTTCGTCAACGACGGCGTCAAGAAGCTCGCTGCCCGCAGAAGACTCATGGCGGAGCTTCGCGACCTTCAGGAGATCCGCGCAGAGAAGGAGAGCAAGGCAGCTTACGTCGCGCGCATCAAGGACGTGCATCATCCTCTCATCGAGAAGATGTTCAAAGAGTACGCCCCCAAGTATGACGCCCGCGCCACCGAGCTCGGCAAAGGCGGCGGCTACACCCGCATCCTCCGCACGGGCGTGAGGAGGGGGGATGCGGCGCAGGTTTGCATCCTTCAACTGATCTGACACTCTCATTTGGCGAATTGCTGTGTCAAAGGCACCCTTGCGGCGGGGCACGTACGTTTAAGTACGCTAACCCCTTGCAAGGGTGCCTTTTCCTTGCACTTCATCCAAATGAGAGCGTCAGGACGACGGGAAGTAAGAGCGGGCGTTCGGGGTCCCCGCCGAAAGTATTTTCGGTGGGATAAATTTCATCTAAATGAGAGCGTCAGAGAGCGGGGGAGTAGGAACCGAGAAAACATCGTGCCCAAAGGCTAGAACGCGTGTACGTCCCCTGACATGGGAGTATTGTTCCCCCTCCTTCCTGCGGGTAAAGTTCTGTCCTCCAACATTGGAATGTTGCTTGCCCCCTTCCTGCGGGTTTCCCCCTAAATCGTTCCCCCTTGAAAGGGAACCCACCATTTCGGGGGAAACCTTCGGCACTCGGGCACGAGGGCGTCCGAGGACGGCGCCTCCACGGCGCCGCCATGTTATGCCGCTTGCAATGCGCCCGCTTCGCGAAGAGAATGGCGCATTGCTAGCGCACGTTTCGTCAGCCCTCGGCACTCATACGGTCGCCGCGGCGCTCAAGAGGGCTATGCCCTGTGAGCGCTTGGTGAGCGGCTCCACTCCGAACCAGATAACATCATGTCAGGGGACGTCACGCTCGGAGGTTTTCGTAAAGTCGTCAAACGTGCACTTATTCGGAGCGTCACCGAGCACGATGATTCTCTTTCGAAGACGGTTTCACGCGCCGCTCACCCAAACTTGCACAGCGGGCATTTAAGCCCGCTCTTGCAAGTCGCGGCGCGAAATGCGACCTCGCAAGCCAAACGAACCATTAAGTAGACACGGGCGCCGTGCGCGTCGAGTCGCCTTCCTCTCCCCGCGAGCGATGTTCGGTTTATTCTGTTCGCCGCTCGATTATCTCTATGCGAGATTCAAACTTTATCAAAAGGACGAAAAGTATATCCCGCATTTTAGGAGGACTGAACTCTTCCCGAGCGGGGGAGGAACACCCGAAGGGAAGGTGGGGGAACAATACTCCATTGTTGCGAGACGTGCGCCCCATGATATATCAAAAACCGCCGTTTATGCGGCGGTTTTTGATGTATAAAGGTGTGTTGTGTTTATTTAGCTTTGTGTGGGAGTAGAAGATCGGGTGGTCTTGTCGTCTTGCTGCGGAGGGGGTGTGAGTGGCCAGAGGTTGGCGCGCTCCGGGTGGTAGACGGCGCCGAGGATGCGTTCCTTCACAAAGGGAATGTCCTTGCGGATGGTCTTGATGAGCTGTTTGATGTACTCGCGTTTGGTGAAGTGGTCGGCGGGGCAGGGGTTCTTGACCACGGGCAGTCCGAGGCGGTTCACCGCGCCCGTGATGTCGCATTCCTCGATGTAGACGAGGGGACGGATGAGGGTGACGCCGCTCTTGTCCATATACGCCGTCGGGGTGAAGCAGGAGAAGCGTCCTTCGTAAAAGAGGGACATGAGCGCTGTCTCCGCCACGTCGTCGGCGTTGTGACCGAGGGCGAGTTTGCCGCCGCCCAGACGGTTGATCTCGCTGTTCAGCGCGCCTCTGCGGAACTTGGCGCAGAGGGAGCAGGGGTTGGACTCCTTCCTCGCGTCAAAGACTATCTCCGCGATGTCCGTCTTCACTATGTGGCGGGGGACTTCGATCTGTCTGCAGTATTCCGAGATCGCGTCCGACTCCGAGATGGGGGAGTCCTTGAAGCCCATGTCCACGGTGATCGCCTGAAGCTCGAAGCGTTCGGGCGAGAAGGCGCGGTAAGCCGCGAGCGCCGCAAGCAGCAGTACGCTGTCTTTGCCGCCCGAAAGCCCGACGAATATCCTGTCGCCGTCTTCGATCATCTTGTAGTCTTGGATCGCCCGCCGCATGGGGGAGAGTATCTGTTGCATACCGCGATTATATCACTCCCGCGCTTTTGATGCAAGGGGCTCTGCCCCTTGATCCCGGCAGGGGCGCCGGCCCTGCACCCCGCGAGGGGCATTATGCCCCTCGACCCCTTATTTTTATATAATATTGCGCCGAGTGTTGCGGCTACGCCCGCAACACTCGGCGCCTTTATATTAAAGTATGGGCGAGCGTCCCCAAGCACGACGGCTCTTTTTCGGAGACGGAATTACGCGCCGCTCAGCCAAACTTGCACCGTGGGCGAATTTTCGCCCACGCTTGCAAGTCGCGGCGCGCTAAGTGAGTGCCGAGCGCCGACGGAACATTAAGTAGGCACGGGCGTGGTGCGCGAGCG
Organism: uncultured Clostridia bacterium; assembly: GCA_944372795.1. Lineage (GTDB taxonomy): Bacteria > Bacillota > Clostridia > Christensenellales > CAG-917 > Limadaptatus. The sequence goes on from CALWAF010000011.1 coordinate 28,361, forward strand.
CCGAATTCCTCCGCCCGTGCCGGGTTTTTAGTGAGTACTGTTCGCCGCTCGATTATGTAAGTGCGAGACTCAAACTTTTTTCAAAAGGCGGAAAGTTAGTCCCGCATTTTAGGAGGACTGCACTCTAATCGGACACGGGGGAGGAAAGCCCGGAGGGAAGGAGGGGGAATTCTAACTCACCCGCGAGACGAACAGCCTATTCGGAGCGTCTTCGAGCATGACGGTCTCTCTTTGAAAAAAAGTTGTATTTTGAGAAAAAAGGTTGTATAATAAATACAATCACAATTCGGAGGATAACCAAATGCCATTGGTAACTACAACCGAGATGTTCAAGAAGGCTTACGACGGCGGCTATGCCATCGGCGCTTTCAACGTCAACAACATGGAGATCATTCAGGGCATCGTTGAGGCCGCGACGGAGGAAAACGCGCCTCTCATCCTGCAGGTGTCTGCGGGCGCGAGGAAATATGCGAACACCGTCTATCTCAAGAAGATGGTGGAGGCGGCGGTGGAGACCAGCGGTCTGCCCATTGCGCTGCACCTCGATCACGGCGACAGCTTTGCTCTGTGCAAGGATTGCGTGGACAGCGGTTTCACCTCTGTCATGATCGACGCGAGCGCGCATCCTTTTGCGGAAAACATCAGCATTACGAAGCAGGTCGTCGAGTACGCGCACGATCACGGCGTGGTCGTCGAGGCGGAGCTCGGCAAGCTCGCGGGCGTTGAGGACGACGTCAAGGTCGATGCCAAGGACGCCAGCTACACCGATCCCGATCAGGTGCAGGAGTTTGTGGAGAAGACGGGTGTGGATTCCCTCGCCATCGCCATCGGCACCTCTCACGGCGCGTTCAAGTTCAAGGGTCAGCCGAAGCTGCGTTTCGACATCCTCGAAGAGGTCGGCAAGCGTCTGCCCGGGTTCCCCATCGTTCTGCACGGCGCGAGCAGCGTCCCGCAGGAATACGTCAAGCTCATCAACCAGTACGGCGGCAACATGCCCGGCGCACAGGGCGTCCCCGAGGAAATGCTCCGCAAGGCGGCGACCATGGCGGTGTGCAAGATCAACATCGACTCCGACCTGCGTCTCGCCGTCACCGCGACCATCCGTGAGCACTTCGCGCTCAATCCCTCTCACTTCGACCCCCGTCAGTATCTCGGGCCCGCGAGAGACGCGGTGCGCAAGGTGGTGCGTCACAAGATCGTCGACGTGCTCGGCTGCAACGGCAAGGCGTAAAGCCATCTCCCGATAAGGACAAAAAGAGCGCGTAATGCGCTCTTTTTTGCCGAGAACGGGGCATAATAACCCGAGAGGAGGCAACTATGATACATGACATCAGGCAAAAGACGCTTGCAGACAATCTGGTGAACTATTCCTGCGGCGTGAAGAGCGGCGACAAGGTCTGGATCGACGTCTCGGGCGCGGGAGCGGAATTCACGTCCCTTCTCGTCAAAGCGGTGTATGCGGCGGGCGGGATGCCCTTTGTATTCACCTCCGAGAGCAAGGTCAAGCGCGAGCTGCTCGCGGGCGCGTCCGACGAGATGCTTGCCGTATGGGCGGAGCGCGACGCAGCTTTCATGGACAAGATGGACTGCTACATCGGCGTGCGCGGCGGCAACAACAGCTACGAGCTCTCCGACGTCCCCGAGGACAGGATGCAGGCGTACGACAAGATATACGCGCAGAAAGTGCACCACAACATCCGTGTCAAAAAGACGCGCTGGGTCATCCTGCGCTATCCGACGGAGGGCATGAGCCAGCTCGCCGGCATGAGCACGGAAGCCTTTGAAAACTACTTCTTCGACGTGTGCTGCTTGGACTATCGCAAGATGGACAAAGCGATGGATGCACTGGTTGATCTGATGAATAAGACGGATAAAGTGCGCATTGTGGCGAAAGGCACCGATCTCAACTTCTCCATCAAGGGCGTCGGAGCGGTGAAGTGCAGCGGGCATTGCAACATCCCCGACGGCGAGGTCTACACCGCGCCCGTGCGCGACAGCGTGAACGGCACCATCGCCTACAACGTACCCTCCATCGAGAACGGCTTCAAGTTCGAGGACGTGGCTCTCACCTTCAAGGACGGCAAGATCGTCAAGGCGACCGCCAACAACACCGAGAAAGCCAACGCCATCTTCGACACCGACGAGGGCGCAAGGTATGTGGGCGAGTTCTCCTTCGGGCTGAACCCCTACATCGACCGCGCGATAGGGGACATCCTCTTTGACGAGAAGATCTCGGGCTCAATCCACTTCACCCCGGGCGCGTGCTACGACGACGCCCCCAACGGCAACGTCAGCGCAGTGCATTGGGACCTCGTGCAAGTGCACACTCCCGCCTACGGCGGCGGCGAGATCTATATGGACGGCGTGCTGGTGCGAAAGGACGGACGTTTCGTCCTCCCGGAGCTTGCGGCGCTCAACCCCGAGAACCTGAAATGAACGGTGCCGAGCGGGAATGATACGACAACAAAAAAGCCCTCCGAAGACGGAGGGCTTTTTGATGGGTGACAATTGTCACATTATCTCGTGATATATCTTGGTCAGCTCTTCCTTCCCCCAAATGACGGGCACGGGGTAGAGGGGGTTGGCTTCCTTGGCGGCGCGTTCCACCATGGTGGGGATGTCCTCTTCCTTGATGGTCCATTTGCCCTGGATCTTGGTGGGGATGTCCATGGAGGCGTTCATATCCTTGATGGCTTGGATGAACGCTTTCGCTTTCGCCTCGTCGCTGTCGCCCTTGATGCCGACGGCGTCCGCGAGCTCGGCAAGTTTCTTATACGCACTCGCTCCGTACGCGTCGAGGACGTGGGGGAGGATGACGGCGTTGGCAAGCCCGTGAGGCACGCCGTAGAAGCCGCCGAGGGAGTGCGCCACCGCGTGGACATAGCCGACGTACGCCCTTGTGAACGCCATGCCGGCGAGCAGGGACGCCTTCTGCATCTGATTGCGCGCTTCCTTGTCCTGACCGTCGTCATAGGCGCGTTTGAGATATTTGAAGATGAGCTGAGTCGCTTCGATGGCGTATTTTTTGGTGTTGGAAGTGTTCTCGCCGCCGATGTACGCTTCCACCGCGTGGGTGAGCGCGTCCATACCGGTGGTGGAAGTGATGTGCTTGGGGAGCCCCACCGTGAGCAGGGGGTCCATCACCGCGTAATGGGGGATGAGGACGGGGTCGTTGATGGGATATTTCTCGTGCGTCTCGGGGTTGGAGATAACCGCCGCGAGCGTGGCTTCGCTGCCCGTACCGGAAGTGGTGGGGATGGCGACCAGCGGGGGGAGTTTCTTCATGACGCGCAGGATGCCTTTCATCTTGGGGATGGTTTTGCCGGGACGGGCGACGCGTGCGCCGATGCCCTTTGCGCAGTCCATGGGAGAGCCGCCGCCGAGAGCGATGATGACGTCGCACTTGTTGTCGTTGTAGAGCTTGAGACCCTCTTCGATGTTGGTGATGGTGGGGTTGGGGATGACCTTGTCATAGACGGTGATGTTCAGCCCTTCCGCCTTGAAGCCGTCGATGATGGGCTGCGCCATGCCGAGGCTCATGAGCCCTTGGTCGGTGACGAGCAGCGCGCTCTTCCAGCCCTTCTTTTTTGCAAAGGCGGGGAGTTTTGCGAGGCTGCCCTCGCCGGAGATCTGCTCCGGGACGCGCCAGGGCAGGAAGAACATGGCGACGTACATCACCTTTTGAAAACATCTGCAATACAGTTTGTAAAGTGCATTCATTGTTGTTAGCCCTCCGGAAAACCGTTTCTTTGTGAACAATATTTTATCATTCCCGCGGAGAATATGCAACTTTTTTTCGTGTTTTTACGCGCGCGCGTGTAAGAAATCTCGCGAGGCGGCGGGATTTGTGCCGTGAAAGGGGAGTGCGGATCTCGCGCACACGCGCGTAGCGTGCGCGTGCATATAAATTTGTAATTAAAAACGCTTGTGTTTTTTCGGCGTATTATGTAAAATATAGCAAGTACGAAATGAATGGTTCACTTTGTACACCATCGAAATAAACCCTTCGGAGGACTCATAATTATGGCAAAGAATGTTAGAGTTGCGATCAACGGCTTCGGCAGGATCGGCCGTCTGGCTTTCCGTCAGATGTTTGCGGCAAAGGGCTATGAGATCGTCGCCATCAACGACCTCACCGACGCCAAGATGCTCGCTCACCTTCTCAAGTTCGACAGCGCGCAGGGCAGATATGCTCTTGCCGACAAGGTCGAGGCGAAAGACGGCGCCATCGTCGTCGACGGCAAAGAGATCAAGATCTACGCCGAGAAGAACGCGGCTGATCTTCCTTGGAAGGAGATCGGCGTGGACGTCGTCCTCGAGTGCACCGGTTTCTACACCTCCAAGGCGAAGGCTCAGGCTCACATCGACGCAGGCGCGAAGAAGGTCGTCATCTCCGCTCCCGCCGGCAACGATCTGCCCACCATCGTCTACGGCGTCAACGAGAAGACTCTGACCAAGGACGACACCATCATTTCCGCGGCGTCCTGCACCACCAACTGCCTTGCCCCCATGGCGGCTGCCCTCAACAAGCTCGCCCCCATCGAGAGCGGCATCATGAGCACCATCCACGCCTACACCGGCGACCAGATGGTCCTCGACGGTCCTCACCGCAAGGGTGACCTGCGTCGTGCGCGTGCGGCGGCGATCAACATCGTCCCCAACAGCACCGGCGCGGCGAAGGCGATCGGCCTCGTAATCCCTGAGCTCAACGGCAAACTCATCGGCTCCGCGCAGCGCGTCCCCGTGCCCGCAGGCTCCACCACCATCCTCGTCGCCACCTGCAAAGGCAACGTCACCGTCGAGGCGATCAACGCCGCGATGAAGGCCGCTGCCAACGAGTCCTATGGCTACAATGAGGATCAGATCGTGTCCAGCGACGTCATCGGCATGACCTACGGCTCCCTCTTCGACGCCACCCAGACCATGGTCAAATATATGGCGGACCTCGATTGCACCCAAGTCCAAGTCGTCAGCTGGTATGACAACGAGAACAGCTACACTTCGCAGATGGTTCGCACTATCAAATATTTCGCCGAACTGAACTAAACGCCGCCATTTAGCGCACAACTTTGTCAGCGCCCCTTTTTCGGCTCGTTACGTACGATTTAGTACGCGCCTGCGTCACAGCGGATGATAAATTACAGGCACTGCCGCATTTGCGGCAGTGCCTGTAATTTATCATCCGCTGCTCCTTATCGCGGTGTGAAAATGCGGAGGCGCTCGCTTCGTTCCTCGTTCCTGCGGAACTATCGCGAAGCTCACTCATTTTCACTCCGCGGGAGACGAGGGCAGAGCCCTCGTTTGTAAGGGGCGCTTTCGCGTTCTGCATTATAAAATACCTTCCTTTTGGGCGCAAAAGGAAGCGAAAACGACAAAGGGGGCATTTTCCGAGTTGCCCCATTTGTAAACCCCAAAACTCCTCATACCCCCACAAACGAAAAGCAAGAATCAGCGAAACATCCGCCACCTTATCTAAGGAGGGCAAAAAGGAAACGTCAACAAGAGGACAAGTCCGATATGGAAAAGGAACACATCAAAAAAAGAGGTTGAGACAATAAACAGGGTGTGTTTTTTGCAATTAAGGCGCGGGGCGGGGGACCGCTCCGCGCGTGTGTTTATTATACTGTTTTCCGTCGGTGTCAAGGGCGCGAAAATTTTAGCGGGCGTTGCCCGCGAAATTTTTCGGCGCAATTCCTTGACAAAACGAGCGCACGGGGAAGAAACAGAGCAATAGTGTGGGGGTGTGGGGGTATAATACCCCCACAGGGAGCGCGAGGGAGCAACACCCTCGCAAGCAAATATTTTCGGCGCAATTCCTTGACAAAACGTTATCTTATTCGGAGTGGAGGCGCGGTTTTAGAATTCCTTTATGCCGAGCAGGATGTCGGGTGTGACGTCGAAAAAGATGCAAAACAGACACATCAAAAAGCGCGCCTTCGGGCGCGCTTTTTGTGTGGTTTTTGTGTGGTCGTCGTTTCGGTGGTTTTCATGTTTTGACCGAAGACGGGGTTTAACGGTACACTTTGAGCACGTTATGCACCACTTTGCAGTCAAGGACTTTGTCGTCGATGACTTCGCCGTCCAGCTCTATCTTGCCGTCGTCCAGCACTTCGATGCGGACCTCTTTTGCGGAGTAGGACTCGGTGTAGTCCTTCTTCACGTGTTTGCCGGAGAGGAAGCCGGGCAGCTCCACGGGGATGCGGCTCTTTTTCATCTCGTTGACTATGACGACGGAGAGGAGCCCGTCATCCACCTTGGCGTCGGGGCAGATGGGCATACCGCCGCCTATGCAGGTGCCGTTGCCCACGCCTATCATGAACACGCTCTTGTCCATGGTCTTGCCGTCGATGGTGAGGCGGAGTTTGTGCCATTTGACGTGCGCGAGGGTGTCGAAGAGGGAAGCGTAGTACTTCACTTTGCCGTGGAAGGCTTTCATGTTGGCGTAGCGGATGAGGACGTCCACGTCCATGCCCGCGCCCGCGACGTTGAGGCAGCGGCGGCTGCCTACGTCGATGTAGTCGATATAGCTCGTGTTGCCTTTCAGGATGACGTCCATGGCGTCCTTGACCTTCTTGGGGTGCTTGGACGCGCGGATGAAATCGTTGCCCGTGCCGCAGGCGACGATGCCGAGGGTGACGTTGTTGAAGTCCACGATGCCGTTCAGCACTTCGTTGAAGGAGCCGTCCCCGCCCATGACGATGAGCTTGGTGTCGGGCTTTGCGGAGAGTTCGCGTGCGAGCACCGTGGCGTGACCCGCATACTCGGTGTTGTGCACCTTATATTCTTCGCCGTGCTCGGTGAGGATCTTTTCCACCACTTTCAACGCCTTCAGGCTTTTCCCCTTGCCGCCCTTTGGATTGATGATTATGTCGAACATTGACAAATCCTCCGCTTTGTATGGATTTGACAACATTTTATCGCACACGCCCAGACGTGTCAAGTGTTGAGCGCCTTTGCCGCCAAATTGAGGGCGGGGAATGGGAAGGGCACGGTGTTAAGGTTTCGCTACACCGCAAAACTTGTGTTGATTTTGCGCGGATAAAATGTTAAAATCACTTTAATGTTACGGCGCACCCGCACGCACGCGTACGAGGTTTCGGGCGCGAGGGGGAATATGAAAATTTTGTTCAAAGGCGGCACCGTCATTGACGGCACCGGAGCAAAGGGGTTCAAGGGCGACGTCCTTGTGGACGGAGATCGCATAGCTGCGGTGGGAGCGGCTCTCGACGCCGCTGCCGACGAGGTCGTGGATTGCACGGGGCTCACCGTTGCGCCCGGGTTCATCGACGCGCACTCCCACAACGACTTCTTCTACGACTACGAAGACGCGGAGAAGTATTACGAGCCCTTCCTCCGTCAGGGCATCACCACGCAGGTGACGGGCAATTGCGGGTTCTCTCCCTTCGGAGTCGCAGCAGAGAGCAAATTCAAGGACAAGGTGGGCGGAGGGCTCTTCCACGCCGTGAAGCCGGGCTCTTTTCGTGAGTTTGTCGAGCGTGCGCAGGGGAAACTCTTTGTCAACGTCATCCCCCTTGTCGGGCACGGCACCACGAGGATAAGCATCTCGGGCTATGACCCGACGCCGCTTACGGCGGATCAGATCGCGGAAGAGATGAAGCTGGTGGACGAGGCGATGGAAGGCGGCGCGTTCGGAGGCTCATTCGGCTTTATGTACGAGCCCGGCATCTACTCAAAGCGGGACGAGCTCGTTGCGTTCGCGAAGCGCATCGCCAAGTACGACGGCATCCTCACCGTTCACCCTCGCGCGTGCAGCAAGGTTGCGCTCGGCTATCCGCTGCTCTCCAAGCCGCACATCGAGCTCGCCCTCGACGAAGTGGTGGACATCATGAAGGAGAGCGGGGTGCGGACGGAATATTCCCACCTCATCTTCGTGGGCAAGACCTCGTGGAAGAGCCTTGACCCCATGCTCGCCAAGTTCCACCGCCTGAACGACGAGGGGTGCCGCATCGCTTACGACAACTATTCCTTCACCTACGGCGCGTCCGTCATCACGGTGGTGCTGCCGCCGTGGTATATGGCGCTCCCGGAGGAGGAGAGGAAGAAGCCCTTCAACATGTTCAAGCTCAAGCTGATGACCAACATCACCAAGCTCGCGCTGGGGCTGGACTTTTGCGACTTCACGGTGGCGTACATCTCCGACGACCCCGCCCACAAGAAGTACGAGGGCAAGACGGTGTCGGAGTGCGCGAAGGAGGAGGGTCTCTCCGACTTCGATATGTACATCAAGCTCGTAGACCTGAGCCGCGGGCAGGGGAGACTGTACCTCGGCAAATACTACAACGACGAGATTATAAACCGCCTCATGACGGACAGCCTCTCGGTGTTCATGACGGACGCGTGGGTGGAAGCCGCGGGCACGCAGAACGGCGCGGCGTATCAGGGATTCCCCTACTTCCTCGTGCGCGCGAGGGAACACAAGATCCCCCTCGAGAGCGTCATACACAAGATGACGGGCAAGACGGCGGAGCGCTTCTCGGTGAAGGAGAGAGGCACGCTCGCGACGGGGAACTACGCGGACCTCACGGTGTTCGACTACGCGGGAGTCAAGGTGGATCCCGCCGTCCCGGACTTCACTCCGCAGGGGATAAAGCACGTCTATGTGAACGGCGTGGCTGCGGTGAAAGACGGCGAATACGTCACGCAGCGCGCGGGCAGGCTGATTTTGAAGAAGTGAGCAAATTGCCTGAAAAGCGGGTTTATCCCGCCGAAATGTCGGATCAAACCTCGAAAGGGAGAGATATATGAAAGAGAAAGTCACCAAGTTGTTCTCCACGGTGAAAGCCATGTGGGATAAGCCGTTGGAAGGCAGGTTCCTCAATCTCAAAGAGATCCTGTCCTTCGGGATGTATTCGCTGGGCAACAGCTGGATCTACAACACGATCATGCTGGTCATCACCATCACCTACATCCCCTATTTCTACGGCATAGACGCCATCCACGGCTACACCATCTACATAGGCGGTTCGCTTATCAACATGTTCCTCGTCCCCCTCATCGGGCAGGCGATGGAAAAGAAGCGCACCAAGTGGGGCAGATATAAGCCGTACATCCTCTTCAGTCTGCCGCTGCTCGCGCTCTTCACCATGATGTCCATGTGGGCGCCGCAGTATGACTCCGAGGTGGACCGCATCGTCTATGCATATTGTTCCTGCGTGCCCGTCATCGCCATTTCGACGTTCGCCAACAATATGTATCAGACCATGCCCAACGTCATCACGCCCAACACGCAGGAGAGGGCGGACATCATGACGCCCATCGGGCTCATCGTCGGCTTTGCTCCCACCATCATGAACATCATCGTGGGTCCCATCCGCAGCGCGTTCATGGGACAGGAGTATATCGCGATGCGCATCATCGGCGCCATTGCCGTCGTCATCGGCAGCATATGCGTCATGTTCATCCTGAAAGTCAAAGAGCGCGTCTACGAGCTTGAGGACAAGAACCGCGAGCTCATTGAGGCGCAGGAAGCCGCCGCCCGTGCCGAAAGCGGCGAGGGCGGTGTAGCGGGCGAGATCGCGGAGTCGGAGACCTCTCCCGCCGAGGTGAAGGCGGCGGAGGCGGAGACCGCGCGTGCGGACGCCGAGAAGCTCTCCTTTGCCGAGAGCATGAAGCTGCTCTTCAAGAATAAGCCGCTTTGGATCCTCTTTGCCGCGCTCGTGATAGGCTCTCTGCGCGAGTTCTGGATGCAGTTCCAGCCTCTCGCGATCCAGCTCCGTTTCGCGGCGACGACCACGGAGGCGCTCAACATCTCCGGCATACCCAACACCATCATCGGCTTCGGTGTGACGGTGTCCATGCTCCTGCTCCCGTTCTGCACCCGCAAGCTCAACAAGAATTGGATCATCATCGTCTTCAGCTGCCTCTCGCTGCTGTCCACCGCGATCCTCGGCTTTGTCGGCTTCGAGAACATCCCGCAGGGGACGACGTCGGCGGTGGTGCTCACCATCCTTTTCTTCCTTGCACGCGTCAATCCGACCTACCTTCTTATCCCCGTCATGCTCGGCGACCTCGCGGACTATCAGCAATATAAGACGGGCAGACGACTTGAAGGTCACATCCAGAACTTCATCATGGTCATCCCCGTGCTCATGTCCTTCGTGTTCATGCTGTGCGGCTGGGTGTGGCAGCAGGACATCGGCTTCGAGCCGTCCAAATACACCGACATCGAAGTGGTGCCGCAAGCTCTGCAGGACATCGCCACCGAATGGTTCACTGCGGCGTTCCTGCTCTCTGCGGCGAGCATCCTCGGCATGATCATCATCCTCATGTTCTATCCGCTCTCCAAAAAGAAGGTGGAGGAAGTGACGGCGGCGCTGCGCGGCGCATCCGTCAATGCGGATGAGATGGGTGAGGGCGACCTCAATTTCATGGCTGAGATGCGCGGCGAGAGTGACGCTATCGAGGTCGTCGACGGCGACGAAAATCCCGACGGCGAAGACGCGTCCGCAGATGACATCGGCGCGGCGGACGCTCCCGAAAGCGCTCCCGACGGCGGCGGAACTGCCGAGGGGTCGGAAGAAAAGGACGAATAATGACTTGTTTTAAGACGCGCCGCCCGCTGGCGGCGCGCGTCTTATCGGGCGGATGAGCGAGGGCTGCATCCGCATTGCACCGCGCGGCGCGCGGGGGAGGTGAAAATGAGATTCGAAGCGAGGGACGGCGCGTTCTACGCGGACGGCAAAAAGACCGTGATATACTCGGGCGCGATGCACTATTTCCGCGTCCTGCCCGAATATTGGCACGACAGGCTCTCAAAACTGAAAGCCTGCGGTTTCAACACCGTGGAGACCTATATGTGCTGGAATCTCCACGAGCCGAAGAAAGGGCAGTTCGATTTCTCGGGTCGGCTGGACATCCGCCGCTACATCGAGATCGCGCGGGAGCTGGGACTTTACGTCATCCTGCGCCCCGGTCCTTACATCTGCGCGGAGTGGGACGCGGGCGGGTTCCCCGCTTGGCTGCTTGCGGACGAGAATATGCGGCTTCGTTGCAACGATGCCGTCTATCTCTCCCACGTGCGCGACTACATCGCGAGGGTGATGGAGGAGGTGGGCGACCTTCAGTGCACCGAGGGCGGGCCCATCATCGCCATGCAGGTGGAGAACGAGTACGGCAGCTACGGCAACGACAAGACCTATCTTGCCGCCCTCAAAGGCATCATGGAAGAGTGCGGCGCAAAGGTGCTTCTCTTCACGTCGGACGGCACCTGTCCCTATATGCTCGCGGGAGGCAGCACTCCGGGCGCTCTCGTCACCGTCAACTTCGGCAGCAACGTCGCGGGGAGTTTCGCCGCCCTCAAAGAGGTACAGAAGGACGCTCCCGAGATGTGCACCGAGTTCTGGTGCGGGTGGTTCGATCACTTCGGCGAGAAGCACCACACGAGGGGATATAAGAGCGTGCTGAAAGAGGTGGAAGCCTTCCTCGACCGAGACGCGAGTTTCAACTTCTACATGTTCCACGGCGGCACCAACTTCGGCTTCACTGCGGGAGCCAACTACGCCAAGCGTTATCAGCCCACCGTCACCAGCTACGACTATTGCGCCCTCCTCAACGAGTACGGCGGCTATACCCCCGCTTATCACGCTGTCAGGGACTTGATGTGGTCGAAACGAGGCGCTGAACCTCCCGTTCTGCCGCCCGAGCCCGAAAGACAAGACATCGGCAAGGTCAGCCTTACGGAGTGCACGGGGCTGTTCGAAAACGAGGACACCGTGGGCGAAAAACACCGCTCCGGCGTGCCTCTCCCCATGGAAAAATACGGGCAGGATTTCGGGCTCATCCTTTACCGCACCACGCTCCCCGGCGACTATGGCACGGGGTTCCTGTCCGTAAGTGACGTCAAAGACATCGCCCACGTTTTCATCAACGGCGAGAAGCGCAAGACCTTCCGCCGCATCGACGAGGGCGGGCTCATCTTCAAGCTCACGGGCAAGCACGCCTTCCTCGCGCAGGGCATGAAAAATGGGGACGAGATCGCCGTCCTCGTGGACGCCATGGGCAGGGTCAACTACGGCGAGAAACTCTGCGACCGCAAGGGCATTTCCTCCGTCATGTTCAACAATCAGACCCTGATGAACTTCGACGTCACGTCCTTCCCTCTCGACAACCTCGACAAGCTCGACTGGTCGCGTCCCGCCTCCAAGTTCCCCAAGTTCTTCAAAGGAACGTTCACGACGCGGAGCAAAGGGGAGTGCTTCGTCCGCTTCGACGGTTTCACCAAAGGTTACATCTGGGTCAACGGCTTCAACCTCGGGCGTTTCTGGAACGTCGGGCCCCAGCGCGCCCTCTATCTTCCCGGCGCCCTTCTTCACACCGACCGTCCCAACACCCTCACCCTTCTCGAGCTCGAAGGGGCTGCGGGTGGTGGTGTTGGCGATGCGGTCAGCATCGTTTCCACCCCCTCCCTCTGACGCTCTCATTTGGCGAATTGCTTTGTCAGAGCCACTGCCGTAGATGCTCACTTACTTCAGTAAGCTCCGCCTCTCGGCAGTGGCTCTTTCGCGCACTTCATCCAAATGAGAGCGTCAGGTAACGGGAAGTCGGAGCGGGTGTTCGGGGTCCCCACAAGAAAAATCTTCGATTTTTCTTGTGGGGTGGATCGGCGCATAACTTTGTCAGCACCCCTTTTCAGGCTCGTTACGTACGGTTTAGTACGCGCCTGCGTCACAGCGGATGATAAAACACAGGCACTGCCGCATTAGCGGCAGTGCCTTGTTTGTCACATCCGCTGTTCCTTATCGCGGCGTGAAAATGCGCAGGCGCTTGTTCGCTCCGCGTTTTGCAAGCAAAACTATCCGTTCACTCGCTCATTTTCACGCCGCGGAAGACGAGGGCAAAGCCCTCGTTTGTAAGGGGTGCTTTCGCGTTCTGCATCCAAATGAGAGCGTCAGGACAACAAACGTTTGATAGAGTGTACCCGAGCGCGACGAACACTCTTTCGAAGACGGAATCACGCGCCGCTCACCCAAACTTGCACGGCGGGCGTTTGTGCCCGCTCTTGCAAGTCGCGGCGCGAAATGCGACCTCGCAAGCCAAACGGATAATTAAGTAGACACGGGCGCCGTGCGCGTCGAGTCGCCTTC
>CALWAF010000012.1 GCA_944372795.1 uncultured Clostridia bacterium
TGGTGTCCTTGTCGGACTCCGTCCACTCTATGACTTTGAGCAGGTTTTTCTTGATGAATCCCATATTCACCTCCGATATGTTTACATTATATCAATGTTCCGCGCAAATTTCAACACTATGGGAACAACAACATTATCACCGGGATGGTGATCATGCTGATGAGGGTGGACATCAGGATGGAATTTGCGGCAGTTGTCCTGTCCGCGCCGTAGAGCTCGGCGAGGTTGAGGTTGATGGTGGCGCCGGGCATACCCGAGAGCAGCACCAGCGACACGCGCAGCATCTCTTCCATCTCGAACGGCATGAGGACAAGGTAGATGACGAGGGGGAAGACCAGCGTCTTGACCAGCGACGACACATACACTCTGACGTCCGAGAACAGCTTGACGAGGGGCGCCAAGGCGAAGCGCATGCCGAGGATGATCATGCAAAGCGGGGCGGTCATGTCCGCGAGATAGCCTATGACGCTGTTGATGGTGTCGGGAAGGTCCGCCGAGCTCACTCCCCCGAAGAAAAGCGGCAGGGAGATGACGAGGGTGACCGTCTGCGGATTGATGAGCGCGCGTTTGAGGCTGACGTGCTTTTTGTCCCCCGTGAGGATGTAGGAGCCGACCGTCCAGCTCATCAGGTTGAGGGTGACGATGAACACGGCGGAATAAGCGATGGCGTCGTGCGCGTCCGGGAAGAGGAATTGCAGCACGGGCACGCCGAAGAAACCTACGTTGCCGAAGGCGCACGCGAGCACGGTGGCGCGGTTCGCCCTGCCCTTCACCGAGCGGGCGACGGCGGCAGAGAGCGCGGGCTCCCGCGTGAGGGTGTCGCCGTCTATATAGCCGTCGCGGATGAGCGCCGCAGACTGCTCCGTGTCGTCGAACCTGCGGCGCAGCACCAGCCACGCGACGAAGAAGACGAGCGCCTGACCCGCGAGCGACACCGCGAACATTATGGCGAGATTGACCGCGAGCTGCGGGGTGTAGCTGACCTCCAGAAAGGAGCGTATGGAAAGGAAGGGCTGACTGACGTAAAGCAGCAGGACGGAAAGATAAGTGATCGCCTTCTCGGGCAGCAGCTTCGTCTTGATGAGCAGATAGCCCGGCACCGCCATCGCGATGAGAAGGAGCACATTAAGAGCCGTGGTGGAAAAGTTCATATCCTGCCTGTCCCCGAGGGGACAGTCCTCCGAAAGAGATTATACTTTACACCACTCCCGAGGGCAAGGATTTTCGCAAATGACGCGTTTTTTACGTGCGGAAAAGCGTGCGGAGGCATGGGCAAAGCGCGAGGAAGAGCGGCGGAACGTGCGATGGCGAGGCGATACGGGTGCGGCGGGAAAGGCGCGGAGGCGCGGGGACAAACGCCGCAAGGGCAAGAAACGGACCCGAGGAAAGGCGAGGGAGCGAGGGACAATGCCGCGCGGGGCGGGAAACAATGCCGCGTGCAAGAGGGGCAATGCCGCGCGGAAGAGGGAGAAAAGCCGCGCGGGACGCGCATCAAAAAAGCTCCGAATGCTCGGAGCTTTTTTGTGTTTGTGTTCGGGCTCTTCCGCCCTGTCGTCAAATCTCGCCCGTTGCTTTGCCAACGATTTGACACGCCGGGACATCGCCGTCCATGACCACTCTGCCCGCGGTGTCGACGATGGCGCCGATGTACGGAGTGAGATTATAGGTCACCGTCCTGCCCGGGATGGCGGGCGCCGTGACTGTGCCGCCGGTGGGATTGACGAAGGTGACGTCGTACTTCGCGGTCTGATCGACGTTATACGTCACCGTCACCGTGCCGTGCCATGCGATGAGCACCTTGTGCCCGCCGATCTCGATGCTGCCGTCAAGGTCTCTGCCGGTGTGGAGATCGGAGGTGGTGGGTGCGGGCTGTTCGCTGATGTCCACCTTCTTGATGCTGACGGGGATGCGGATGCGCTGGCCGCCCGTGATCTGCAGCGACGCCTCGCCCGCGGCACCGCCTGCCTTTATCTTATCGATGGTGAGGTTCGCGTTGGAGGGCATCGTCGCGGTGAGATAGCTCTCGGTGAGCGTCTCGTCGGAGGGCTCGGTGTCCAGCACCACATTGCCGCTGTCAAGCGACACATCCCAAACCTTGACACCGATCTCCCAGCCTGTGGGCAGGGTGCGGGTGAAGGGGTTATACGGGTCGATCTCGTAAGAGCCGCCGGCGCCCGGTCTTGCCACGCCGAATTCCGCGGCGTCGGGGTCGGCGCCCACCGTGTAGCCCTTCACATTGCCCGCACCGCCCTTGGTGCCGGTGAGCGAGGTGGCGAGCTTGCGCTGCACGAGGTAGGTTATCTCGTAGTTCTGCACGGAGCCGTCGGGACCTGTGAGCTGCGCGATGAGAGCCACCTTGCCGCCGAGGTAGTTGACGGTCATGGAGGTGAAGCTCCACACCAGGGTGTAGCCTTCGTCATCGGGCGTGGGATCGTCTTCCGTCACCATGCCGCCTTTGCCGTTCGTGCCGAAGAAGTACGTGTCGTCGACGCCTATCGTGACGCTGACGCTCGTGATCTTCTCCACCTCTTCACGGAAGGAGCTGATGTCGAAGGTGTAGGGGTCGATGTTGTCTTGTCCGACAAGACCTGGCTGCGGGAGATTTATGACATTGCCCTCGGCATCCTTTGTGTCGGACAACGAACCTTCAACTGCCACCCTGCTCTCCACATGGACGAACTCTTCGGCAGTGAAGCCCTGCGCCGCGACCGCGTAGGAAGGCTCGGTTTCTCCTTCGGCTTTGTACTCGCCCTGTGCCGCCACGGTGAGACGCACGTTGTAGTAGCCGCCGCGGTAGGTGTCGCGGATGCCCGCGAGGTTGGACCATGTGACACTCACTCCGTCCACGATGCAGCCGTCCACGGTCGTGAAGCCGACCTTGGTCGGGAAGTAGGTGTAGCAGTCGAAGATATCGGTCTTGCCGTCTTCACCCTTGTGCGTCACTTGCTGGTCGATCACTCTGCCGTCGAAGGGATCGAAGACCAGCTGCGTGCCATTCCACTTCTCCGCGAAGTAAGTGCTGCCGTCGGTGTTAGTCTTAATCTCACCATTGACAGTGTACTCGAAGTACTTGGAGTAGTCGGGAGCGGTTGCGCCTGCTGCTTCACCATTGAAATAGAGCTTCGCGATCTTGCCGTCCACGATGTTGACGGGCATCTGGATGGTGCCTTTCATCGCGCCGTGTGCGATCGTCACGCTGGTGCGCTTGACGCCGCCGTTGTAGTTGTAGCTGATGCCGGAGTGATCCCAAGTGAGCTCGTCCGCTTTAAGGGTGTAACTCGCGAGATAGAAATAGAAGTACGTGTCGCCGCTCGTTTTGACGCTCTCTTCGCCTTCTCCACCCGGGGTCTCGGTGACCGTCACGGGCACATAGGAGCCGTTCACGAGCTTGTAGCCGTTATTCTTGAGCTTCTCATAACCCTCGGGAACTGCCTCGCCCTCCGCGATGAACCTGCCTTCGAGATAGAAGGTCACGCTGCCGGTGACGCCATTGCCGACGAGCTCGACGAGCTCGGAGAGCTTCTTGCCGTCGCCATTCTCGTCCGTGGTCTCGAAGAGCGCGACGAGTTTCTTGCCGTCCCGTGTGGTCATGCCGCTGTAAGGCGCGAAGTCCACATTCTCGCCGTCGAGGTCGTTCACCACGATGTCGTTCACCGCGATGTCGGAGGAGATGTTGTTCGCGTTCAGGCGCAGCGCGCGGAAGGAGACTTCCACCGAGCCGTTGAATGCGGTGCTCTCGCTCTTCTCGGAGTAGCCTATGGTGTAGTTGATGACCTGCGCGTCCTCGGACTTGGAGGCGTCCGCGGGAGCTTTAATGTAAGTGGGCGTGCCGTCTTCCGCCTCCGTCTGCAGAGTGAAGGGATACTCGCGTTCGCCGCCCTCTGCGAAGGTGATCTTGATGTCGACCTTGCCCTTTTCGCCGCCTTTATCAACGCCCGTCGTGCCGGCTGCCTCACCATCGGTGACCTCGGTGTCCTTGGTGAAAGGATCGTTGTCCACGAAGGCGAAGGGGTTGTAGATCGCGACGGAGGTGGGCATATGCGAGTCGAGGCTGTAGGAGATCTCGATGACCTGACCATTGCCCACATAGCGTTTCACCATCTCGGAGAAGCGTCTGGTCTCGCCGCCGTCCTCGAAGCCCTCGAGCACTATCTCGGTGTCTTCAATGGTGCGGGCGTTGACGATGATCGGGACGACTGCCTGATAAGTCTTGCCGTCCGCGACGAATGTCGCCACGTTGTCCTGCCACACGCCGCCAGCAAGCGAGAGTTCGTCCGTCTCTTTGAAGACGCTGCTCCAGCTTGTGGCTGTGGCTTTGACCGTGCTCCTCCCGTCATCGAGGACGAGAGTGACGCTCGCTCCGTCGTCGAAGCCCTTGGCTTTAAGATAGTCGCCGAAGGTCTTGTACGCGAGCGGGTCTATGGACATGGCGCGGAACTTGGCTTCATTGATCCTCTTCGCGAGCACCGCGCCCTCGCTCACCGCGACGTCGGTGAGGTCGCCGTCGGCGGGAGCAGTGAGCGCCGCCGCCGCAGACTTCACCTCGTCGTTGTCGGCAAGGGTGACGATGACTTCGCTGTCCGACCTCACGCCGCCCGTCTCAACGGAGAGCCGTGCCACGTCGTAGTCGAGGTCGGTGTCATAGACAAAGCCGTTCCAATCGAAGCGCGCCGCCTTGGTCCTGCCCGTCGCGCCGTCCACCACGACGCCGCTCTCGGGCATTGAGCCGTAGAGCTGCGCTGCGGTGGTGATCTCATATCTCTGCACTCCGCCGTCCGTGTCGATGACGGTGCCGTCGGAGAATCTGTAACTGTTGGCGGATGCAGCCTCGGTGTCGTCGGTGTTCCACGCGAAGTCGGGCTCCGCACCGATGGTGACGGTGACCGTCACGGGCTGCGCCACTGCTACCGTGCCGCTGAGTCCGCCCATTTCCTTCACGATCTGCGCGTGGTGTTCCGCCGTAGAGGCGACGACCCAAGTGCTTGTGCCGTCCTCGGGGTTGATGACGATCTCGATGCCGACGTCGTCCATCATGCCGTGGATGAGGGACAGGTTGCCCGCAGCATCCTTCTCGTACTGACGCCAGATCGTGAAGCCCTCGACGAACATCGTCACCTGCACTTCGAGCTCCTCACCCACGCGGGCGTTGAGCGCATCGACAAGCGCCGACACATCCCAGTGGACTTCCCTTGTGGTATCATTCTCTCTTACTATGCTGCCCTCGCGTCTTCCGCGCAGATTGATGTAGCTGCCGCCGCTGATGTCGATGCCTTTGTTGAGCTCATCCGTGCCATTGAACTTACCCGTGACGATGTCATTGAGATCCTTGGGCAAAGTGCTTGCGGGATCGGTGATCCCGAGGAAGGAGGCGAAGTCAGTCCAGCTGCGGAACTCGAACTTCTCGTTCTCACGACCGCCGGAATAAGTGATCCTGCTCTCCTCGCTGCTTATGAACGCTGTGGAGATCTCCACCTCGGTCTCATAATACTGCTCGGCAGCAAAGCCCCACTGATAGTTGATGCCGACAGTCACCGCAGGCACATTGCCCGTGCCGTTGAACGCCGCCTGTCCGCCGTCCCAGCCGTAGTCGAAGTAACTGAGATCCCACGAGAAGTAGCCCATGGGCATTGCCTTCGTGATGTTGTTGTCGATGACGTAGTATGTGACGTTGTCCGCCGTAGTCATCGTCTCGCTGCCCTTCACATACGCCTTGTAGGCGGGATAGACCGCAAGCTCATACGTCACGGTGTCGGTGCTCTGCGTGTTCCACGGATGATATTCGTAGGTCGTGACACCCGTGGTGGAGTTGGTCACCTTGTATTGATAGTTGCTGCCGTCCGTGCGCACCGCGTAGGCGACGCTGCCATCCGCATTAGTGAGCGTGGTGCCGAACACACCGCCGCCGCTCCTGAAGCGGATGTAGATGAGGTCGGGCAGGCTCGCTGCGCTCGCTGCGCCCGTGCCGTCCACGTCCATCTTGAGCAAGATGTCGCTGCTGGCGCCGGTCGCACTGTCGTACGCCTTGACGCTGCGCACCGTCTGCCTGTTGGTGATGTAGACGGGGATCTTCGCCACCACGAGGTTCATCGCATAGCCGTACACGAAGCCCGCAAGACGCGTGGTGCCGTGCACGCCGTAGCGGTCGCTGATCTCCGCAAGCCCGCAAGTGTCACACTTGCCGTCAGTGTCGCCGTCCACACCGTCCACAAAGGAGTGGTGTGCGATGTTGTCGGCTGTGTAGTCAATGGCGCCCGCATCCCACACGACGGTGACGTCGTGGTTATGCACCGGGGGATCGACCACTTCCACCTTTGCGGTGGTGGGCAGCCTGTCGGTGAGGAACTCTGCATTGAGCGTGCCTCTGGAGCCGACTTGCGTGCCGTCCGTGCTGTACATGGTCGCCTGCTTGGTGCCGATGTCGCGCACCTCGATATAGAGGTCATCCACGGGCACCCCGCTATTGGTGGTGAGGATGTTGCCGCTCGACAATCTGTCCGCCTCGAGGAAGGAGAGCAAACCTTCGCCCTCGCTGCCGGACTGAATGAGATTGAGCGGGTTGATGGACAGCACATAGGCATTGTCGAAGTTTCCGGTGCTGCTGCCGCCTTCCTCTATCTCGCCCGTCACGCTGCCCTGCTTCAGATTCTTGCCGAAGCCGTACTTCTCGGCATTGACCATAAGTTCGATAGACTGGATGCCGGGCACGATCTCCCTCTTCACTCCGTAGAAAGTGCTTTCGGGTGCAAGGTCGATGTAGAGGTTGAGCGACGGATTGGGCACCGATGCGTCATTCATGTCCGCGAACGGAGGCAACGCGTTGCCGATGACCGTAGTCAAGTTGCCTATGCTTGCCAGCAATGTACCCAAAGTAGCAGCACCGCCGAATAAACCAAGTGCTCTGACGGCGTCTCTGCTCATTCCTGCCATATCATGGATTATCCAGTTGATGAGAGCATAAGGCAGAGTGCGCACATACGGTGCAAGCAAATTCACTCTCGCCTGCGTGGCCTCCACGCTATTGCCCTCGATCGAGTCAAGTTCCTTGAACAGGTTGGATATGGTGTACGTGTAATAGGTGCCGTTGATCCTACCTCCGTCGTTTCCGTAGCCATGCCTCGCCAACGCAGTGTCGGAATCATACATGAAGTATCTTGCCCAGTTTTTATTTATGTCGCTTTGCACGTGGATGAGACTGAGCAGCATGGTGTAGACGAAGATCATCAACTCGTTGTAACCCTGCTTGGTGAGCTCGATGTTCACGGAGATGAGCGACGATTCCCTGCCGGAAGCGAGAGAGTTGTAGGCTTTTTCGTTTATGCTGCTGAGGTAGGGCTGATAACCTTCCTTGGTGAAGAGGTTGACGGAGACCTTGTTGACCAATCCTTCCAGCTTGAGGCCGTAGGAGTAAGTGGACGCCCCGTTCTCCACCTTGTAGTGATCTTCCACCCTGCCGGTGTAGGCATTTTTCGAATCTGTCCAAGCAGTCTTGTCGCTAATATCCGGGATGTCGGGGATGTTGTCCGCCGCCGTGCTTGCCCTGCCCTCTTCGGAGGCAGGCTCCGCACCCTCCGCCGCCGTGGTGGCAACGGGATTGACGGTGTTCCACTCATTCTTGTCCGCATCGGAATATGCGATCCCGCCGAGCATGTCGCTCAAGCCGAGCAACGAACCGAGATCCATACCGTTCACAATGCCCAGCAGCGTATCAAGCAGAGAACCTTCACCGCTGCCGAGGTTGAGCCCGCCCAGCCAAATGCTGTTGTTGCCGAAATAGATGTCCAGTTCAACATGGTTGTCAAGGTAGGACTCCGTGTGCCTGCTGACGCCGTTCAACACTATGAGGTAGTCGTTGGGAACGGTGCCGAACTGTCCGGAGGGACCATCTGTGACATTCTGCGCAGAGCCTGTCAGCGAGAATGTGCCCTTGCTGTCCGCCTTCGTCAGCACGGAAGAGAGTTCTATTCCTTGAGCGGAACTCGTCGAGTTGACCACCATCTGCCCCTGCTTGTCGATGTTGACGGAGAGGTGCGCGTTCAAGCCCTCGAGCAGCTCGGAGATGAGTGTCATCGTGCCTGCGGTCTGGGAGTAGGTGATGCCCGCAAACTGCGTCTGGACTCTGCCGACGAGGTCATCCGTCTCAAGGCTCTTGTCGAGGGAGATCTTGAAGTCGCCGAGGGTGAGGTGCAAGCCTGTGCCCGCGGGGTCGACGGTGGAGCTCAACGCGAGGGAGCTCAAGCCGTTCTCGCCGAAGGTGAGCCCGAGCCCGAGGTTCTGGATCTGCGGGAGGGTGACGTTGCCGGTGTCGATCATGCCGAAGATCATCTCGATGAGCGAGCGGTCGACGGTGAGACCGATGTAGTTCTCGGCGATGTCGATGGCGAGATCGACGCTGACGGTGCTGCCGCTCTCGGCGGTTTCGGTGTCGCCCTCGGAGGTGTCGCCTTCGGTGGTGTCGCCCTCTGCCGCAGAGACCGCGGGAGCGGTGGCGTCGTCATAGATCTGACCGATGTTCGCGCCCAGCAATCCCGCGATGCCTTGGAACTTGATCTTGCCGAGTCCGAGGCCGCTCGCGTCGATGTAGATGGCGTCGCTGAACGCTTCCAGCGAGCCGTCATTCACCGCCTTGCGCATGGTGTAGATGCTGCCCGACGCCTCGGGAGAGAGCCTGGAGGAGCCGAGATAGTAGACCTCGAGCACGGTGGTGTCCGCGCCATTGTCGGTGAAGGGCGAGCCGAGCTTGACCGCGAGACGCAGGTCGCTGAGCAGGATGCCGCCGATGCCGTAGGAGATGAGGGCGCCGAGGTTGAGGTCCGCCTCAAGCTCGATGCTTATGTTGACCTCGCTCTCCGCGAAGGTCGCCTCGATCATCGTGGTGCGGTAATACTGTTGTCCTTCGGGAAGCTTTTCTTTTTCTACGAGGTTACCCTCCTCATCGTAGTAGTAGTAGCCTTTGAAGCTGCCGTCCTCGGACTTCACCAAGGTGCCGAAGAGCTTGTAGCCTTCTTCATCCTTGATGTAGATGGGCCCGCCATACTCGTTGTATTCCGTGTCCGAAGTGCTGTACGGCGACACGAAGAAGCTGTTGGCGCCGAGCAGGTTCGTGAGCAAACCGATAGCCCAGCCCGCGAGCGAGTCGTCATAGCCCTCATCGCCGGGCTTGAGACCCTTGGAGGTCATGGCGAGGCTCGCGTTCGCGCTCAAGGAGATGGTGAGATCGGGGTTGAGCTCGCCCGAGGCAACGTCGAAGAGTTGCTTATATTCATCCGCACTCGGCACCGCACTGCCCTCCGGGTAGATGCGCTCGGTGCCGATGAAGAGGTGCTTCACGTCCATGGAGACGCCGAACGCCTCGGACATCTTGACGGAGAGGGAGAGCAGGTTGCCCTTGTCGCGGTCGCCGTAAGACTCTATCTTGATGTCGCCGAGGTCGGGAAGCGTCACGTCAACGGCGAGGTCGGGGTTGTCCGCACTCACCTTGGCGAGGATGGCTTGCACCGCGGCGAGCGTGAGCTGCAGCGAGAAGTAGCCGGGGTTGATGGCCGCGGCAATGTAAGCGTAGTCGTGCAGCGTCATGCCGTAGGTGTCGTCGATGGCAGCCGTGGTGGCTTCCGCAGCAGACTCCACAAGCCCCGCGCCCGCAAGCGCCGTGAGCAGCATGTCTTCAAGCCCCAGCCCCGTGATCTTGCCCTTCACGCCCTCGCCCAGCACGCCGGGGAGATCCGCATACAGGGTGTCGTCCGCAAGGATGACGGAGAGGATGGTGGGATGGGTCGTAATACCGTTGTCGATGACCGTAAGATGGTTGTCGATGACGTCCAGCTTGACCTGCAGCGTGCCGTCGAATTTGAAGTAAGCGTCGAGATTGACGGTGTAATACGCATTCTCCTTGTCGCCGATGTCGCCGCCCACGGTGATGCCGAGGTCGGAGCCGACAAATTGCGTGCCGCCCAGCAGCGTCTTGAGCGCCTCGATGCCGAGGATGAGGTCCGCAAGTTCGCCGAGGTTGATGCTCGCGCCCGTCTCGCCCCAGAAGCCGATGTCCAGAGAGGTCTGCAGACGGATGCCGAGCTCGGTGATGTTTTTGAAGTTACTCTTATTGAGCGGCTTTCCATCTTCACCGACGAGTTTCACCGCTTCGTCGGGCGCCGAGAAGGGCTTGTTGAGCGCAAGGCTCAGGTCGTCGAGCTCGATGGTGACATAGACGTCGCCGAGCAGGACGTACTCGCCCGTGACCTTGTCTTCGTCGAAGTCGTAGGTGTCGCCGGTATAATCCTGCCCCGTGAGCTTCTCTATGCGGCTGATGAGCATGTAGACGCCGTCATAGCCGACGTAATACTTGCCATCCGCGTTCGCTTCGGTCACCTGACCGCCCGCGACGCCCTGATAATCGTCATAGTCGGAGCCGGTCATCTTGCCGTAAAGTCCGGTCCTGTCCTCTTTGAGCTCGAACGCATTCGCGTAAGGATCACCTTCCACCTTCGTGATGACGGGGTGTCCGTCCGCGTCGAAGGAGGTCAGCTGATAGCGGTCGCCCAGCCACACCTCTTCGGGTGACGCGTACGCCGCAAGCGCGTGGGTCTCGGTGGAGATGACCACCGCGTTTCCGCCCACATTCACCGCGCTCGTTCCCTCGACGGGGGTGTAGACGGTGTCATCGCCGTCTGTCTTGGCGTTGAGGTACGCTATCTTCGCGAAGTAAGCATCATAGCTGTCGATGCCGTAGATATTGCTGTTTTCTGCGCCGATGAGGTCTTTAAGGGCTGTGGTCGCCTCTTCGATGGTCGCGAAGTCGTCGAAGCCGCCCTGAATGCCCAGCTGCACCTGCACGCCGAGAGAACCGTCACCGAAGAGCAGGTTGATGCCCGTGGTGTCGGAGCCGGACGTGATCTTGAAGGTGGGCAGCAGCTCGAGGTCTTCCTTCGGGAACTCGGGCACCATCGCCTCGATGAGCCCCGCGAGGATGGTCTCGGTGAGACCCACGGAGAGCATGTCGTTGGCGAACAGCACCTGACCGAGCAGCAGGTCGAGGATGCCCCAGATGTTCTCGGGCACTATGCCGACGTTCGCGTCGCCGATGTCGATGATGAGCCCGCCGCCTTCTTCTTCCGCTGCGATGGTGGCTTCGCCGAGAGGCTCGTCTTCCGCGGATGCGCCGCTCGCGAGCAGGTCGTCGAGGCTGATGAGGTCCACGATCTTGATGCCCTGCGCGAAGAAGTCGCCTATTGTTGAGTCAACCTTATTGACCCCGTTCTCCTCGTCGTAAGGTGCGATGTCCGTCACTCTGCCGAGGTCGGGAGCGGTGATGTAGATGTCGAGCATCATATCGTCGGTGACTTCCACCCACAGCTGGATGGGCGCCGCGCCCTTGATGTCCTCACCGTAGAAGTTGGTGTCGATGGCGATCTCCAGATAGATCTGCGCACCGGGCAGGATGGCGGGAAGCAGCGACATGATGTCGGGTTCACCGCCGCCCATGAGGTCCGGGAGCATACCGATGAGGTTCGCCGCTTCAAGGCGCACCGCAAGGTCGATGTCAAGACCTATGGCGGACACGAATTCCGCACTGTTCATCGCCATGGACGAGAGCAGCATGGAGAAGTAGTTGCTCTCGCTGCCGCCCACCGCCATCAGACGGGACATCTGACGCGTCCAGTTGAGCACGTCCTTGAACTTGATGTCGAGGCTCAGGCTGCCGCCGATCTCGATGCTTTCAAGCCCCGAGTCTGCGATGCCGCCGATGAGCACGTTCAAGAGATTGTCCGTGTTGACTTTGCCGTTTTCGTCGAACAGCTCGTTGATATTGAGCCCGAGCAGGGTCTGATAAGAGCCGAAGCCCTTGACCTTCTTGTAGGCGCCGTTTGCGTCGAGCACATAGCCGCCGCTCGCGTCTTTGTCATCGAACCTACCGTCTGCGGGTTTCGCCACATAGACCTGTTTCGTGCCGACCTTGCCGATCGTGCTCGCGTCTTCTATTCCTTCGGCTCCGATACTTGTGATGCCGACCATGCTATCCGCGCCTGTCGTGAAGTTGTGGGAGTAGACATAGAGCTGCAACGAGGTAGGATAATTTGCAACCTTGCCAATCGCACGGTTGTAATCGGCCTCGTTCTCGAGGTGGATGTAGCCTTCGGGGATGAGGGCGTAGCGCTCTTTTTCATTCCAAGAATCCCTTGCCTGCGCGCTGGTGAACGCCTGATAGCTCTCGTCGTCGTCAAAGACGAAGACTCTCTCGCCGTCTGCGACGAGTTTCTCCGCATTTTCCTTATCGACCGCGATATATTCTTTGCCGCCATCGGGATCGCGGGTGTAGTAGGTCTCATCCGGGTTTGCCGCGATGTAGTCCTCATCCACGCGGCTGAACAGCGCGTGATAGAACATATATTCGGAGCTCACCGCGTCGAAGCGGGCTGCGGAGAGGGTGTCGTAGTCCTCGATGGAGCCGAAGTCTATCTGCATACCCGTGGTCTTGTCCTCGGTGCCGAAGAGGTTGAGGGTGATGCCGAGGTCGAGAAGACCCTTGCCCTCCTCGTCGAAGAGGGTGGCTCCGATGGTGATGTCGTAAGGCGCCGCATTGATGTCAACGCCGATGGAGATGTTGGGCAGCATCTCTTCGAGGGTCGCCGCCGTGTTGGGTGCGATAAGACCCACGATGAGCTTGAGGAAGCCCGCGCTCGCCTGCAAGGCTATCTTGCGGGAGAACACGTTGAGCAGCACCGTCGCCTTGTCGGGATTGCCCACCGCTTCCGCAGCTGTAACCGCTTCGGAAGCGCCCGTGCCGCCGAACAGCTCGCCGAGGTTGATCTTGTCGTTCAGGAGGGTCTCCAACGGATAGTCGGAGAGGTCGATCTTGAACTTCGCGCTCGGACCGAGGATCCAGCTGAGGTCTGCGTACAGCGCCGCGCTGTTGATGATGTCGTTTGCGTCGTTGTTGTCACCGATGTTCCACACGTCGCTCATATAGTAGAGTCCGAGCACGTGCGTGAGGGTGTCGTCCGTCGCTTCGGTGCGCCAGAGGTCGATGGCAAGCTCCAGACCCGCGACGTAGAGGGAGTCGTAATCCGTCTCGTTCCTGTAGTCGATCTTGACCGTCGCGCGGATCTCGAAGGGCAGCACTGCCTTATAGCCGTCGGACACGGTGAAGAGCGCGTCCATGTCGCCGAGGATCGCCCCCAGCACCTTGTTCATGGAAGAGCTGCTGTCCGCATGGGCGTAGTACTTGGTGAGACCCTCGTGCTCGGAGTTATCCTTATTGAACTCGACATACTCCCCTCTCACGAGGACGTACTCCGTCTTGGGCAGAGCGCCGAAGTCTGCCTCTTCCCACTGCTCCGCGGTGTAGTAGGTCATGTGCTGACCGAGGGAGATGGAGCCGCGGATGGTGAGGTTGATGGCATACAGCTCGCCGGTGTCGCCGTACTTGATGTACTCGCCGTCGTAGTAGACGACCTTGCCGGCCGCGTTCTTGTCGTAGTTTGCCGCAAGCCACGCCTCGAATTCGCCGTCCACGCCACCGCTCTCTTCAAAGATCGCGCGTGCATCCGCCACGGAGGTGAACCTGCCCGTCGCGGTGCTGTGCACGAAGGTGAAGTCGTCGCGCTTGTAGACGGTGCCGTCGTAGTCGACGGGCGCGTCCGTCGTCAGGTTGCCGAGAGAGTCGACGTAGTAGTCGGCTGTGTCGTCGCCGTACACATAGGAGTCGGACGGCGCGTTGAAGTCGGCATGGAACTCGGGCACGCTGACGAGGGATGTGGACCCGTCGCGCACGTAGTCGCCCTCGCCCTCACCCACATAGGTGTAGGTGTAGCCGTAGTAGTCCCTTGCATAGACGTCCGCCGCCGTCACGGGCACGTTGGCGGAGAAGCTCTCCGCCTGCACCTCGACGTGCAGGTTGTACGCATAGGGATTTGCGACGAAGTCAGCCCACGTCACGTTCGCGGAGCCGTCCGCGCCGCGCAGATTGCCCGCGGTGCCCTCGGTGCCCGCGGTGATGGCGTAGTACTCGCCGCGGTAGTAGAGGTAGACCTCGCCGTCCGCGGTGCCCGCGCCTATGACTGCGGGCACGTAGATGAACTTCTCGTTCCTGTCATAGTCGCCCTTGTCCTTGCCCACATTGGTGTAGGTGTAGTCCTGTGCCGCCGTCTCGGGCATGTTGATGCCGAGGGAGAGGCTGTGACCCCACAGCCACACGCGCGCCTCGATGAAGGGCTTGGTGTTCTCGGAAGGATACACCACCCAGACGTCCTTGAGGTCAATGCCGCTGTTCACCGCGCCCAGCACGGCATAACCGTCCACGGCTTTATCGTTTTTGACATAGAAGACGAAGGTGCCCGCAAGCTCGGCATTGCCGATCTCCGCCGCCATCGCGCTGTCGAACCTTTCCGCCTGCACCCATTCGGTGTTGGACGCCTCGGACGAGAGGACGTAGTTGCCGTTCACGTTGAGGTAGGTCTCGATGGGCGTGATGTTCCAATAGCCGAGCTCGGTGACATCGTATGCCGCCTCTTCCGCGTCGGTCATATCGTCGCGCAGACGCAGATAGCTCTCACCCGTGAGGGTGTCGGTGTAGACATAGTACATGCCGTCCGTGTTGTCGCGATCGATGGTGAAGCGGGTGTCCGCGAAGTCGATCTGCTCGAACGTCGCCCCGGGGATGGTGCTCTCACCATCCGCCCTCGCTTTCAGAGGCGCGTAGAGGTAGTTGTTGACGTCGACGTTGATGCCCAGATAAGACTGGTTGAACTCGAGGTCGTCGTCAAACGGGCTTCCTTCGGGAGCCAGCAGAATGTCGAGCAGCTGGTTGAGGTAATCAGTCTGAAGGAGGATCCTGATGTAGGTGGACGTGATGCGCACGCCGTAGACGAACGCCTTGATGTACGACGAGATCTGCTGCGTGAGCAGAGGCAGCTCGATGTCGATGCCGCCGCCCAGCAGTTCGCCGAGGTCAATGGGCAGAGAGAGCCCGCCTTCGTCCGCCGTGCCGTCTCCGCCCGCCGCGGTGATCGCTTCGGACGCTCCGCCGAGGTCGCCGAGGCCCACTTCTTCGCCCATCATGCCGCTGATGAACGCCATCAGCTCGGAGAGGTTCATGTAGACGCCGGGCTGACCGAAGTAGCTGAGATTGACGTACAGACCTGCGTCGGCACGCACCTTGTCACCGTTCACGTCGGGATAGAGGAAGGAGCCGTCACGGGAGTATCTCGCCCCGTCGTAGTCCGCACCCAGCGCGGAGAGGAGCTTGTACTCGCCCGCCTCTTCGTCATAGCCGTAGTTGCCGTCCTCGGACGCGAAGTAGTTGGAGTAGCGGTTCTGACCCTCGTGCTCGTTTTTGTCATAATCCTCGCCTTCGTTGCTGCCCAGAGACAGGTAGACTCCGAGC
Organism: uncultured Clostridia bacterium; assembly: GCA_944372795.1. Classification (GTDB taxonomy): domain Bacteria; phylum Bacillota; class Clostridia; order Christensenellales; family CAG-917; genus Limadaptatus. Next base: position 15,377 of record CALWAF010000012.1, read on the forward strand.
ATGGTATGCTCCGGCACACCGTCGTTGGAGACGGTGGTGAGCTCCACGGACGCGTTGATGAAGTTGAGGAAGTCCTCAAGACCGATGAGGTCGTCCACATTCGCATCTTCGTAGTAGATGTTGCCGTCCGCTGCGGGCACCTTCTTGGCGCCGATGAGGCTGCGGATGACATTGATGAAGGTGATGAGGTCGATGTCGCCGGTGAGGCTTCCGAGAGCCACTCTCGTGCCGTCCTCGTCATAGCTCAGGTCGTAGGTCGCCGCAAGGCTGCGCAGATAGTTGAGGAACGCGCCCAGCTTGAACTCGAGGGACACGGTGAGATTGAGTCTGCGCAGGATCTCGGTCGCGGAGTCGCTGCCCGTCACCGCGGAGAGCACCGCGTCGAAGTCGAGGTCGCTGTCCGGGAAGAGATATTCAAGCAGCGCGGAGAGGTCGATGGCGTCGCTGTCCAGCGCCGAGAAGAGCAGCTCGAGAGAGATGGTTTCGCTGAGTGACACGGTGTCGAGGCTGTTGAAGTCGTGGAAGGTCTCGAGATAGTCGCGATCCATCGTGAACTCGCGCTCTTCGGTGAAGAAGAGGTCGATGTTGTTCACGCCCACGTAGAGGTCGAGCACGGTGTCGTAGTCGTTGGGGTTGGCGTCCGCACCGCTCACATATCTGTAAACGGGCAGGTCGTTGTCTGCCATCTCGCTCTTTGTATAGAGATCCTTGCCTGCGGGAGCGGGATTCTCCTCGCTCACTGCGACGTAGGCATCCTTCGTCTCGTCGTAGTAGTGCGTGCCCTCCTGCGTGCCGCCCTCCTTAACCTCGGTGTAGGTGTAATAAGTCCAGCCGCCGTCCGCGCCCTTCACGGCTTCGTGACGGACGTAGAGGGTGAGCTCGTCCGCGCTGATCTCGGCGTCGCTCGCCTCGCGGAAGGCGCCCTCTTCCTCGTCAAGGACGAAGAGACCTTCCTCGCGCTTTTCCTTGTCCGCTCTTTCGGTGAAGACGTAGAATCTGTCGGTCTCGGCATAGCCGTCGACATCTTCGTACAGTTCATAACGGTCGCCTTCGAGGCGCAGCTCCGCACCGAGGGAAACGTCGATGCCGTCGGAGATGTCGATGGTGACGTTCATGTTGCCCTGCAGTTCCTCATACACCAAGTCGTTGAGAGGCATGTCGCCGATGGTGATGACCGACAGCAGCCAACGCATGAGCCCGTTGCCGATGACCACGGACAGCTTGCGCTTGCTGATGAGCAGGGACGCCACTTTGTCCTCGAGGCTCATGTCTGCGGCTTCGTCCGCATCCGCGTTCGCGGTGTCGTCGGCGGTGATCGCCTCGGAAGCGCCGGTGCCTATCTCCACGTTGTCGTAGATGGAGGTGTTGAGCAGGTCGGAGAGCAGGTCTTCGATGAGCGTCGAGATCTCGGTCATGGGCACGGCAAGCCTGGGCAGACCGAAGAAGGACAGATCGAGATAGATCATGTCGTTCATGTAGTATGCCGCCAGCCAACGCACCTCCGCGCCGCTCTCGGAAGAGAGGTTGTAAAGCTCGATCTCGATCTCGGAGCCGGGCAGGTTGAACATATCCAGCACCAGCGTGAGATCCAGACGCAGATGCGCCGAGGAGTAACCCTTGCTGGTGTCCGGGATCTGGATGACCATGCCTTCGAGGTCACCGAGGATGCCCGCGAAGATCTGACCGATGTCCACCTCGCCCTCCGTGATGGCAAGCTCGAGCTCCACGGACGCGCCCACCGTGATGACGGAGTCGTAGAACGGCAGCAGAGGCACGTCGTAGTAGTACTCGTTGCCCTCCTCGGGCGCCACCTTGGTGTAGATGCCGTTCTCGTAAGTGTATGCGTCACGGTCTCCGTGCACCGTCGAGTCGTACGCCTCGGGAGTCTTGGTCTTGCCAGCGGTGATGTAGTCGGGGATGATGGAATCCGTCCTGCCGAACTCGAGCTGTATGCCGCCGATGGCAAGATTTGCGTTCATGGTGCCCACTTCCGCACCGAGGACGAGATAGAACTCGTCAAGGTTGGTGTGGGGGTTGTAAACGCGCAGCAGCCCGCCGTTCGCATTCCTGACATAGCCGTAGCGGCGGTCGTAGGTGTTCACCTTGCCGGTCGCGCTGTCACGCTCTATCGCGGAATAGCCGCCGCCTCGGATGACGTAGACGTCCTTGTCGACCATCGCCTCGCCCTTGCCTATCTCGGAAAGATCGGTGATGCCGATGTAGTTGCCGCCTTCCGCTTGATAATAGAAGGTGTATCTGTCACGGTCGAGGATGACGGAAGAGTCGCCGGCAAGCCTGACATAGGTGCCCGTGCCGTACTCGTTCAGGGCGTACTCCGCCTCTTTGTGGAGGTCGTATCTGGGCTGCGCCTCGATATACTCGCCGTCCGCCGTCTGCACGTAATAGGGCCCCCCGTCAACCGGGTCGTCCTTCGTTATCTTGACGTAGCCCTCTTCTCCCTTCTTGTAAAGATCCGCGTCATGGATGTCGACGTAGTCGTACTTGCCTATCTCCGCGCCGAGGGAGACTTCGAAGCTGTCGAAGATGTCCGCAAGGCTGCCGAGGTCGGGCATGAGAGCCGCCAGCAGAGCGCTGATGACGCTCTTGGTGATGACGATCTGCATCGCGGTGTCTGAGTAGACGATCTCCGCGATGGCGTCGCGCACCTCATCGTCGCCTTCCGCCGCCGTGAGAGCCTGTGCGCGCGCCGCCGCAACCGCCGCGTACGCCTGCGAGACCGCACCGAGAAGCAGATTGTTGCAATTGTCGCATCTGCCGTTGTTGTCCTTGTCAACGAACTCTTCGCAATGGCAGTACGGATCGTAGCCGCCGCAGTTGTCGCAGATGCGATTTCCGTCCGCATCGGCGTATTTTCCGCAATAGCAGTCGATGGGCATCGTGCCGCCGCAGTTGTCGCAGGTGCCGTCCGGGGTATCCGCATTCTCGGCGCCCTTCTCATCCACGGGATTCCCGCAGCTGCACTTGGACATGTTCACCGCCTCGATGACGAAGGTGAGGAAGTTGGCGACATAGGAATAGTTGTCGACGATGTCGAACACGCCCGTGCCGTCGAGATAGAGGTTGCCCTTGGACAGATAGATGCCCGCCAGCACGTCATCGGTGATGTTGCCCGCCTCGTCGCGGTCCAGCAGCTCCAGCGCCGCTTCGATGGCGGTGAGGTCGGTTTCCTTAAGGAAAGCATCCAGCTTCTGATCGTCGTCGAGCTTGCCGTTGGTGAGCGCGCCGAACCCGATATTGCCGAGGTCCGCCGACACGGTCAGACGGAACGCGATGCCGTCCTCAAAGGTGTTTTCGGTGTTGATCTCGAGGATGAGATCCTCGATGTACTGTTGCAGCAGAGAGCCTACGTCATAGCTGCCCTCGCTCTTGGACGAGAACTCCGCCTTGCCGGAGATGGACAGCGTGATCTGCTGGGATCCGAACCCGTCGGGCGCGTCCCCTTCTTCTCCGCCGTTGATGAGCCCGATGACGGTGTTCACCAGCTCCGTCATGTCGAGGTACGTCTTCATCTCGCCCGAGGTCATCACGGAGTCGTCGGCGGTCGCGACATCTATGCCGATGCCCGCGTTCATCGCCACCGAGAGATTGAAGCCCGCGTCGGTGGTGGCGGACACCGCGAGTTCGATGCCGTTGCCGCCGCCCACGTTGAGGCTGATCTTGCTTTCGTCGCTGTTCAGGACGAAGTCCTCAAAGACATAGTCTTCTTCCGCGCCCGTGATGAGCGCCACCACCGCGCCGAGCATGTTGGCGGGCAGCATGACGTCTATGCCGAGGCCGTCCTCGAAGATGTTGCCGTTCCCCTCAAGCGCTGCGTCGAGGTTGGTGCGCAGCACGATGGCTCTGATGAGCGCGTTGAGCACGCCGCCCACCATGTCGGAGGCATAGAGTTTGCCGCAGCCCGGATAGTCGCACTTGCCGTCTGCGTTGTCGTCGTAGCACTCGTGCGCCTCCGCGGTGGCTGCCGTCACGGCTTCGCCTTCCGCGTCATCGGGCGTGGGAGCCTTATAGAAGGGATTGCCTTTGAAATCTATCTTCTCAAGCAGCCCGAAGAGGTCCGCACTGATCTTGGGACCGCCGAGGCCGGAGAGGTCGATGTAGAGATAGCCGTCGATGAGATAGAGCGCGATGTAAGCACTTGCGGCGCCGTCCTCGGGGTTGAAGACTATCTCGATGCACAGATCGAGCGCTTCGAGGATGGCGACCTTCGTCGCGTTATCCTCCAAGTTCAGCCAATTCTTATTGAAGCTTTGCAGGAGGTCGCTGATCTTCAGCGCCTCGAGGTCGAGGATGCCCGTGATGTTGATGTCAAGGCTGTCGCCGATGGGATCGTCGATGTAGAGCTCGATGCCCAGCGACGCGATGAGCATATTCACGAGGTCCTTCAGCGTCGCGGACTGACCGGACAGCGCACCGTCAAGCGCGTTTTTGAGCGCGGGCATCTCGAGGAGCGCGTCGACGATGTCGGACAGGCTCTTGCCCTCGCGCACGTAGGTGCCGTTGTTGTCCTGCACGAAGGTGCCGTCGGGCAGCTTGGTGTATCTGTCCGCAAGAGGATAGGCGTCGATCTCGTCGCCTTTGATCTCGGTGTAATAAGCGTCTGCGGTGTACTCGACGGACAGCGCGATGTCAAAGCGCGCCTTGCTGCTCGCGGAATAGCTCTGGAAGTTGCCGCCCGCGATGACGCCGTCGATGTAGTCGGTCAGCGTGTTGCCGCCCGTCTCCTCGTCAAAGATGTTGGAGATGAGGATGTCGGTCACGGAAAGTTTGAGCGCAGCGTAATTGGTGTCGGCGGACACGACGATGGAGGGATCCTCGAAGTCGATGTCCACATCGGCTACGGCGCCGAGGTCGAGTGCTCCGAAGATGCCCGCGATGTCAACTTCGCCGCCCACTGCGCCGAGAAGACCCAGCAGCACCGCTTCGGTGACGTGCAGCGCGATGTGTCCGCTGCTCAATTCCATGACGATCTCGAGGGCGTCGAGGGCTTCTTCTTCCGCGTCCCCTGCCGCGGTGGTCGCCTCGGAGGGCGACGTTGCATCTCCCTTTCCCTGAAGCAGATCCTTCACCGCTTGCAGCACCATTGCGACGATGCCGGTCTCTTCAAAGACGAAGTTGTGCTCGGAAATGATGCCCATGTCGACGTAGAGCGCCTTGCCGCGCAGATATGCGCCGAGGATGAGCTCGCCTCCGATGCTGTCCTTGATCTCGACGGCAAGCTCCGTCTTCTCCACGGAGTCAAAGTAAATGTTGCCTTGGACGGAGATCTCCACGCCGAGGGAAATGTCTTCCTCGATCTTGAGACCGAGATTGAGTGCGAGATTCCCGATGAACGCCGAGAGCATATCGCCCACGGGCAGCTCACCGTCGGGCAGACTGCCGGTGCTCTTGAGCTCGAGATCGAGGCCTATCGCCGCGGACAGCGAGATGGCGCCGTCTTCGGCAAAGATGCTCTTGAATTCATCGAGGTCCACGCCCTCGGGCACGACGGTGGCATACTCATCGTTGACAGCCGCCTTGATGCCGAAGAGGGAGAGCCCTATCATTGCGGGATCGGCAGCCAGTGCGAGATCTATGCGGATATCTCTCTGGTCGCCTTCGCCCTTGCCGTAGAACAGGCTGAGATAGCTGTTGTTGGGATCGAGCTGGACGAAGTTTTCTGCGTTGAGCTCATACCCGCCGGGCAGCAGTGCGCTCAAAAGCGCGCCGATGAAGTTCGCGCCGAAACCGACCTTGAGCTCCTCATCCGTCATCATTATGCTGCTGATGACGGAAAGGATGGTGTCGAGGATGTTCGGCATTGCCTTGCCGCACTCATCGCACTTGCCGTCGTTGTTATTGTCAGCACAGGTGTGCTCTTCTTCCGTGGGATCCGCCGCAACGAGCGCGGATGCCTCGGTAGGCCCTTCGGGAGCGGGTGTGGGGGGATTTGGGGCAGGCTTTTCTTCACCGCTTGCGAACAGCTCCGCGATGTTGATGCCGGGCACCGCGATCTTGCCGCCTATGATGCCCTCCGCGTCGGAAGCGATATAAAGGGTGCTGGTGCCGTCCCCGCCGGAGATGACGTAGACCGAGAGCAGGTCTCTGCCCGGGCTTGTGATCTCGAGAGCGATGTCGGACATCCCGAGGATGTCGAGCACGAGAGCCGAGTTGTCGGAAACGTCAAGCTCTTCGGGCAGACGGATGAGCGCACGCAGCGTGAAGTCGAGCTGCGTGGACACGTTGTTGTCCAGCGCGAATGCGATGACCAGCCTCTTGATGAGAGACTTCACGTCTTCTTTTATGGTGTCGCTGCCGCTCGTGAAGTTGTCTATCCACGTGCCCACTTCCCACTTGTCGGAGCTGCCGTCTTCTATCGCGCCGAGGGAAATGGAGCCGGAGATCTCCGCATAGATGTTGTCAAGAGCAAGTTCGGAGGTGTCCAGCGTGGTTTTGCCGTCTGCGCCTTCGGCGAGAGCGAGCTTGCCTATGTTGCTGAAGTTGTCGAGGTTGACGTAGGAAGGTATGACGGAAGGCACGTCTTCGTCATAAATGCCCTCGCCGATGCCGATGGACAGCGAAGACAGCGAGACCATGACGTCCGCAAGGTCGCCGATGGTCGCCTCCGCCGTGAGCAGGTCGCCGTCGGGATTGGTGAGGTTGCTCCAATTGAGAGAGAGCGCCGCGCCGATCTCACCTATGTCATCGATGCCGATGGCGCTCGCGATGGCCTTGGCGGCGGTCTGTGCAAGCTCTATCATTACACCCTTGGAAGAGATGTAAAGCAGCAGATCGAGCTTGGTCTTTCCATTCTTTGGCGCAACGCCTTCGCCCTCCCCTGCCGCGGAGATCGCGGAAGTGCCCGCTTCGGGCATGGCCTCTTCGCATTCGTCGCACTTGCCGTCATTGTTGGCGTCGACGTGTTCGTGCTTGAGAAGATCCGCGACGATGCCCATGAGGTCGATCTCGACGCTTACGCGTGCGCCTATGAGCGCGGACGCGTCAACATAGAGTATACCGTCGCGATAGTATGCCGCAAGCAGCACTTCGGGGTCGCCGTCCGTCAGATTATTGACGATGCTCACGGCAAGTTCGGTCCTGTTCGCCCTTTCGGGAGCGTCGGTGCCCATCAGCTCGGCGAGTATGGTGCCGAGGTCGAGCTTGCCCGCCACGGAGAGCGCGACGTCTACGCCCACGCCCTCGGGGAAGAGGATCTCGCCCACGCCTTCACCGAGGGATATGCTGCTCTGGTGCAGGTCGCCCTCGATGCCGAGAGTGAGACCGATGTTGACGTAAGGCTCATTAAGGAAGTCGACAAATTCGATTTCCTCGGGGACTTTTATGTTGCTCTCACCGTTGATGACGGCGTTGATGCCGCCGAGGGTGAGACCGAAGTCGAAGTTTTCGCCGAAGCCGATCGCGGCGCCGACGGACAGACCTTCGGAGGTGTCGCCGCCCGCGATGTGCAAGCCGTCGGAAAGCGTGATGCTCACGCCGACGTCAAGTCCGAAATCCTCGCCCGAAGCATCCGTGATGGTGACGCCTTCAAGATTCAGAAGACCCAGCACCTGCGAGAGCATGATGCTGCCTATGGCGACGTCCACATAGAGGTCGCCGAGAGCAAGCTCGGTGTCGTCCGCAGCAAGCAGCGGGAGAAGGATGCCCATGATGTCGATGCCGTCGCCGTCCGTTTCCGCAACGGAGATGGCGTCACTTGTCGTCCCCGCCTCTCCGAGGAAGGGCTTTATGTCGACCATGAGGGCAAGACCGCCGAGGTCCTCGGAAGTCGCAAGATGCAGGACACCGTTCACCAGCCACGCGCGCAGAGGTGCCGCACTCGCGTCGGCGCCCTTTTCGGCGAGCTCGATGTAGATGTTGAGCATGGGCAGCAGGCTCGGGAGCACCGCACCTATCTCTGCATTGTCGGGCAGACCGTTTATGACCTCGATGAGCCCCACAATGTCGGTGATCTCGGCGCGCAGAGTGAGCGTCGCCTCGGCACCGAAGGACTCTTCGAACGCCGCGAGGATAGAGAGCAGGAAGTCCTCGCTGCCGTCATAGACGATGTCGGCGAATTCCCCGCCCTTCACATCGAGCAGGATGTCCGCCTGCAGACCGACCTCCACGGAGTCGATGCCCGCGAGGATCTCGTCAAGGGGCAGATTGTCGAGGGTGAAGTTGCCCGCAGCATCCTTGAAAATATCGAAGGAGATGTTGCCGTCCTCGTCCTTCAACATGTCGAAGGAGAGAAGTTTTATGTACTTGCCGTTCTGCCTGTCGGCTTTGATGGCGGCTATCTTGTTGTCGAAGTAATTTTCGTTCTCGACCGAGCCGAACCTTGCACTGATGCCTACGCCGAGGGAAGCGAAGTTCTGCAACACGTTGCCTTCGCCCGTTTCCGCCGCAAGGTCGAGGTCGATGGTGATGTCCTTGGAGGACGCGAAGCCGTTGTCGGTGAGCCCGAGCACGACGTCTCCCGCGATGGGGATCTTCTCGCCCGTGGGTTCACCCGTGTTGGCGTCGACGAAGATGAGCTTGTAGAAGATGTAGTCGAGGATCTCCTGCGTGAGAGTGATCTGCACCTGCTTGAGGTTGAAGATGTTCTCCGCCATGTCGACGTCGATGTTCTCGATGATGGCTTTCACAAGCCCCAGCGTGTCCGCGATGGGTTCGCCGTCGGCGGAAGTGCCCACGGTGCGGATGACGTCGCCGTTTGCGATAAGTTCGCGCGCCGTGGTGACGAAGTCATCCACGACTTCCTTGTTCTCGTCGATGAGACCCGCTTCCTTGATGGCGTCGCGGATGGTGCCGATCAGCTGATCGATGAGCCCGCCGAGCAGGTCGTTGACGTTAATGTCGGTGATGTACACCTTGCCCGTGCCGAGGATGCCGGTGAGGTCGACAAAGAGTGCCTCTTCGGCGCCCACGTATGCGATGCTCGCGCGTACGTCGTTGTACTTGTCCGCACCGGTGAGCTCGATGAGCAGATTTGTGCCCGAATTGTCGAACATGTCAATGCCGCCGCTGATGTGGATCTGCAGCGTGCGGTCGAGCCCGTTGATGTTGATCTGTTTGTTGAGGAAATCACCCAGCTGCTTCACTGTCTCCTCGGGCAGCTTTATGAGGGTGCCGAACGCCGCGATGAGCTGCGAGGGCGAGATGCTGTACTCTTTCAGCACCATGTCGAGGGAGACGGTGAGATCGACGGTGAGCAGCGAATAATCCTGCAATTCTTCTATATTGGTGAGTCCCCTGCCGCCGTCGGACTCGGGCGAGCCCTCGGGAGCCTTCGCCGAGGTCAGATAGGAGCGCACGTCAAGGTTGGGCTTGTCGTTGTTCCACTGTATGCCGTCGCCGCCGACGGAGATGTCGATGTGGCTCTGCTGGGTGCCGTAGATCTCTTCGAGGCTGGAGCCGACGGTGTCGAAATCGACGCCGATCTGAACGTCGACGGAATCCAGCTCGCGCTTGCCGTCGCCGTCATCCGCGGTGAGATCCGCGACAATATAAACGTTGAGCCCCTTGATGGTGGAAAGGAGCTTGAGATCTATGCCGAGAAGGTCTTCGACCATGTCGTAGACGTCGGCGGGGATGAGGGAATCGGGACCGGGAGTGAGCAATCCGCCCAGCACGCCGCCCAAAAGGTCGGAAAGACCGATGGGCATGGTAAGACGCTGCGTGCCGTCCGATGCCGTTTCAAGACGGGAAGAACCTAACAGGTTGGGGATGAGGCTTATGATGGAGCCCGCAAGACCTTCGTCCATGGTGAGAAGGTCATTGAGGATGAATTGGGCAAGACTCTTGTATTCGCCCTCTTCGCCGCTGGTGAGAAGTTCGCGCAAAGTTTTGACCACGGCGGTGAGGTTGAGGTCGTCCGTCTTGACCACGGTGGCGCCGGATTTGAGCCCGGTGCAGTCGTAGACCACGGTGGAGTCGAAATAGTAAAGGCCGAGGAGCATCTCGACAAGCGTACCGTCACCGTCCGCCTTCCACAGCTCCAGCAGGATCTGTGAGTTGGCGTCGTTGTTCAGGTCGATGTCGGACTGCACTTTGAGGGCGTAGGAGTAACCCAGTGCATCCTTGGCGTAGTCAAGCCCGATGACGACGTCGGAATAGACGAAATGCCCCGTGTCGGAGTTGGACTCTCTCGCCGCGTCGATGAACATATCCCATGCATCGCCGCCGGACACGGAGACGAACCCCTGCGAATCGGGAGGGGTCACATCGGGTTGTACGGGTATCGTGGGGGTGCCTGTACCGCCGCCGTCGGTGGGATTGCACGCAACGAAAGTCGCCGCCGCAATGCAGAGTACGAGCACGAATAAAAATGCGAACTTCACCTTTCTCATAAACTTCCCTCCTATGCCTTTGCGCGTACCCTTAACGCGCCCGCATAGATAATAATACGAGCAAATTATACGCACGCCCGTAGGGCGTTAAGGGGGTCGTTAAATATAATTAACAAAACATTAAATCCGTGAAAACAGTCGGTTTTTCGCACTTATCGGCGCCTTTTCACCTTTTTTTCACGGGCGGAAAAAAATTTTGAAAATAAAAAACAGACGCAAATATTGCGTCTGCTCCTTTTTCGGTTACGCTGTGCGCTATATGTGCAGCTCCCTTCTGAAATTGTCAAGTTTTTCCGCCGCGAAATCCTCCATGCTCTGCCCTTTCGTGAGCGGCGTCAGATCCAGCGCATAGATGAGAGCCGTCGCCTCGTCCCCCTCGTGGCTCTGATAGAACGTGGCGTTTGCGGCACGGCGCGCCATGGACGCGATGTCGTAACGCTTGACGGCATTCTGCGAGACGAAACACGCCATGAGCCTCGCCGCAAGGTCGTCCGAACCGCTGACGTCCAGCGCAATCTTGTCCGCGTCGGCGGGCCAATCCAGATCCCGCCACACTTCGCATCCGTACACTTTGAGCGGCTTATGCCGCTCATCCAGCCTGTTTATCGCGGCGAGGGCGACTTCGCAAGCCGCAACGTGGGTGGGATGACGGTCAAAGGGATTGTGCAGATACACCGCTTCCAACGCAGGCAGCGAGGCAAACACCTCCGCCAGCTCGTCGGCGAGCGATCCTCCCTCCTTCGCCGTGCGCTTGACTTCGGCGGAAGTGCGCTCGAAAAGCCACAACGCCTCATACTTTCCCGCCTCGGCGGCACGCTTTTGCTCCGCCGTGCGCAGAAGCGCCATGTCCTCGTCGCCGACCGCGGCATATTCCTTCGACCTCGGACACTGTCCGCCGTCCGTCAGCACCGCGGCGGCAAACCCGCCTCCATCGCGGTATGCCTTGAAGATGCCGTCCAAGGCAAGCATCTCCACGTCGTCCTTGTGGGCAGACACCGCCATATATCTCACTGCGGCGCCGCTCGCGCTCTTCGGCACGAATTTTTCCATATTCCCTCCCGAGGCTCTCCGCCCCGAATAGTACACGTTTCGTGTTTCAACCGCCTCGGCGCGTCACGCCGTCGGCGGCATATATCACACGAAACGTGTCATTTTCTGTCGATTTATGTCGTTTTTGCTTCGCTTTGCTCGGCGCTTGAACACGAATCGTGTTTTACGTTCTTGTCAGGCGTTTGCCACCGCGGCGGCTATCTCGGGCAGCTTGGCAACATCGAGGACGCGCCAAGTCTCCGTCATCGTATGGCTCTCGCCCTTTTTCAGCGTCACCTGTTTCGACAGCCACTCCACCTCGAGGATGTGGGCGTTGGTGTAGCTCTCGAAGTTGCAGAAGAAGTCGCCGTAGACGCCTTCGTCCGGGGTACACTCCCACTTCATGGCTTTGTCGCCCACGACGTAGTACGCTTCGCCCTTCTTTGCGAAGGTGCCGATCTTGATCGCCTCCGGGCGGTCGGTCTGCCGCAAGGTGAGGAATTTCTCGCCCACGCGCAGTCTCGCGTCGTGGGGGTCGTTGTACGGCCAGCGCACGAGGTTATACACGGGGTTGAGGTCGTCGGTCGGGTCGTTGAGGGGAAGCACCAGCGTGCCGCCCTTGCGCGCGACGGTGAGCCCCCACACGGCGAGGGTGCGTTCCGCGCCCTTGTTCTCCACGGTGTTCTTCACGGTGAGGGTGCCGTCGTCCGCGAGCTCGATGTCCAGCGCGTAATCCAGCCACTTCGCGGCTCTGCAGACGAATCTGCCGCCCGACGGGCGTTCCTCCGCCTCGACGGGGACGTTGTCGGGGGTATAGGTCTCAAGGTCTTCGGGCGACTTCCAGACGCGGTGTCCGCCGTAGAGATACCACGTCGTCCCTTTGCCGTAGTGCTCGTCGAAGAATTCGCCGCCTTTGCTGACGTTGCGCTCGAGGTCCTCGTTCATGAAATTGAGGTCCTCGGTGCCGAACCAGATGATGCGCGGCCCGATGTCCAGCGTCACCATCACTTTGACTCCGCCGCGCTCGAGCACGGCGCATTTGCCGTAGTTTTTATAGTTTTCGGTCTTCATTTTTCTGCGGGGACACATTCCCTCGCGCTCCCTGATGGATTTTATGATCTATATGGCGGGACGCGCGCCCGCCTTTGCGCCGACACCGACGTCTTTCGTGTGACCAACCACAAAGTCAGCCGTGCGCTAGCACCCACCGAACAGATTGCTCGTGATTCAAAGCAGAGCCAGCCGTGCGCTAGCACCGTGCGCCGGCACCCGCCGAACAGCTTGTGCGGGATTCAAAGCAGAGCCAGCCGTGCGCAAGCACCGTGCGCTAGCACCCGCCGAACAGATTGCTCGTGATTCAAAGCAAAGCCGGCCGTGCGCAAGCACCGTGCGCCGGCACTCACCGAGGAGTTTGCGCGTGACTCAAAGCAAAGTCAGCCGTGCGCTAGCACCTAGCACTTGGGTTGTTTCAGGCTCATGCTCCGCCAATTGCGTGCGGAGGTGGGATCGCAGCCGCGCTGCATCTTCATCCCGAACGCCGCCGCCGAAAGCGCGCTCTTTATCTTGCCGGGGTTGCACTCCGCGACGGGGACGTAAGGCACCCCTCTGCGATCGAGCAGGAAGAGCACTCCTTTGAGCCTCTCCTCGAAATCGGCGTAATCCTTGACGCCCTTGGGGCTCCACCCCGTCTCCGCGACGGCGAGCGCACGGGGATAGAAATGCTCGAATAGCTCCTTTTCCTGCGCGATATGCTCCGTCCACAACGGACACTCCACGCCGAGGATACCCTTCTCGGATCCTTCGCCCAGCTCGTCGGCGGGCTCCAGCTTGTACATCGCCTTCAAGGAATGCATCCCGCAAGGATAATCGAGATAATAAGGATTGCAACGGCTCATGATCACCTTGCGTCCGTCCTCCGCGATCGCCTTCGCGACCCTCTCGGCAGACGGACGATCCGTCGTCCAATACTGCACCGCCGCGCTCTTGTCCAACATGCCCGAGTTCAAAGCCTCATTCCACAAAACGGGGGTTTTATCATACTTTTTGAGCATGTTTATCACGCGGTTCGTAAAATAACCCTGCAATTCTTCGAGGTTTTTCAAGCCCTCTTTGCGATAGACCGCGGCGCAGTCCGGGCACTTCGCCCACTCCAGCTTCGCCACCTCGTCGCCGCCCAGATGGAAGAGCTTGCAGGGGAACATCTGCGCCATCTCGGCGAAGATCTTGTCCAGCGCCTCGTACACCCCTTCCTTGCCCGTGCAAAGGATCTTGGAGTGGATGCCGAACCAGCTTGCCACCTCGGTGGGTTTGCCCGAGCAGGAAAGTTCGGGATAAGCCGCGACGATGGCGCGGGTGTGTCCCGGCAGGTCTATCTCGGGGACTATTTCGATGTATCTTTCGGCCGCGTAATCGACGATCTCTTTGATCTGCGCCTTGGTGTAGTAGCCGCCGTGAGGTTTGCCGTCGCCGCAGGTGCCTTTGCGCTCGCTGCCTATCTGATGCAGCTTGGGAAGGGCGTCTATGCGCAGGCGGAAGCCCTGATCGTCGCTGACGTGGAAGTGCAGGTGGTTGAACTTGAACAGCGCCATCGTGTCGATGAGCTTCTTGACCGTTTCCACGCCGTAGAAGTGACGGCAGACGTCGATCATGCCCGCGCGGTAGCCGAAACGGGGTTTATCGTAGACGGTGCAGGCGGGAAGGTCCGCTTCCAAGGATCCGCCCGTGAGCTGCAGGAGGGTGACCGCAGCGTGGAAGAGCCCCTCGTCGTCGCGCGCCGTGGCGGTGACGCCTTTGGAGGTGATCCTCAACACATAGTCCCACTCCGTCTCCCCCTTGACGAACTTCACCGCGGAACCTGCGTCCGCGCCTCCGAAGAGGGACGCAATGACGGGGAGGTCGGTCGCCACTTTCCCGTCCGCGCGGAAGGCGAAGCTGCCCTCCGACACCTCGATCCTGAAAGGTTTGGGCAAAATATTCATATTTCCTCCGACGCCCGCAGGGGTGCGGGCGCAACGTTTTCGTGTGCCTTGTCGGCTTAATTATGATAGCATCCCTCCGCCGCTGCGTCAAGACGCGCGCGGGCACATGGGCTCTTAAAAGCGCGCGATGCGCGTTTATGACAGCGTTTATGACAATATTCGGCTTTGACAGAGAGGGCGCGGTGTGCTATCCTCAAGGGGTGAAACTGACGGGTTGTCTGTTCGGCGGCGTGCTCTCGGGCGTGCTGGGCGTCGTGGTCAAGGTGCTCCTGCGCATCCTGAACTACGCCGCAAAAGTGATCTGCACCTTCGGTCTGTACATACCGATGGCATATCTTCTTTACGGCGCCGTGCTCTGGTTCGCCTTCGGCTTCGGGCTGTTCGAGGCGAGCGTTGACGGCAGACTTTACATCTTCGGTTTCGCGCTGTCAGTGGGGTGCGCGGTGGTGATCACCGTACGCAAACTCATCGTCAAACCCCTGAAAGACTACTTCCGCGGCGAAGTGATCGAATACGACGCGAAACGCTCGAGCCCGCACACTCCCGAAGCGCCCAAGATCTACCGCAGCCGCGTTGACCGCGGTATCATAGTCTACGAATACGCCAACAGATACGACCTCTACGAGCAGCGCGGGAACGGGCTCGCGCTTGTGAAAACGGAATGGAAAAAGAACAAACGATGACCACGGCTCCCGCCACCTTCTCCCAAGACGCGCGCGTCACACTCGTGCCCGCGCGTCCGCGCACCCGAATTTGGGAGATAGACTTCCTGCGCGGCGCGTGCATCGTGCTCATGATCCTCGACCACCTCACCATGCTGCTCGGGCTGTACTTCGGACCCGCGTGGTTCGGCAAGGACATGGCGGGGGACGGCGGCGCGGCGTTCTGCCGCTGGTGCGAATGGTTCCATTTCAGCACGGAAAGGGACATCGCCCACGCCATCGTCATCTTCGTCTTCTTCTCCATCTCGGGCATCTCGTCCTCGTTCTCCCGCTCCAACGTGCGCAGAGGCGTCATCCTCGCCGCCGTCGCCATGCTATATACGGGCGTCACTTACGCGGCGGAAAGCCTGTTTGCCGTGAGCGGCATACACGTCATGTTCGGCGTGCTGCACTGCTTTGCCGCCTGCATCCTCATCTGGGCGCTCACGGACATCCTCTGCCGCGGGAATGCCGTGGCAAAAGCCGTCGTCGCCGCCGCGGTGATAGTCACCGCCGCCTGCCTTTACTATCTCTACACCCCGCCTGCGGACACCCCCATCTTCTTCGCACCCCTCTTCGGCACGGGCGTGAGCGGTGAGGCGACCTTCTTCGACCCCTCTAAATTTTCCCCCGGGGACTTCTTCCCCGTCATCCCCTACATCGCGTTCTTCTTCGCGGGCACCCTGCTCGCCCCCGTGCTCTATCCCCGCCGTTACAGCCTTCTCCCCTTCATGGACGGCAAATGGAACAGACCCGTGTGCTTCATAGGCAAATATTCCATCTTCTTTTACCTGCTGCACGTGGTCGTCCTCGCCGCGGTGCTGATGCTGATAAGTTACCTCTTCATCACCCCGGGCGATTGGGTGCTCGTCTGACCTCACTATCCCGACAAATCGCACAAAACGCATTTTATATTGCACTTTTATGTGTCTTAACGCCGCTTACGCGGATTTTCGACGCTTTTCACGCTTCCTCAATGCTTTGGCATAATAGCAAAAGACGGAGCAAGTGCGCAATATGAAAAAACGGCGGGGGTCCGCCGTTTTTCGTTTTAGTTTTGCTAGGTTAGCGGGGTCGCGTCACCTGCGTCCGAGCGAGAAGAACTCCCTTGTCAGCACGCTCGGATCGTCGTAGTACACCCCGCTCTCCGCCGCCGACTTCTCGTTGTAAGGACGTCCGTCGCCGAGAGTTTCCTCGGAGGAATACATCAAAAAAGGCACGGGCTCGCGGGAGTGCGTGAGGATGGAGACGGGGGTGAAGTGGTCGGGCATGACCATGATGGCGTAAGGCTCGCCGCTTGCGGCAAGGTGGTCGCGGATGGGACGGAGTATCTTGCCGTCAACACACTCGATGGCTTTGATCTTGCCCTCAAGATCCCCTTGGTGTCCGCACTCGTCGGGAGCCTCGAGATGCACGAAGACGAAGTCGCATCCGCCGTCGAGCAGATCGCACGCCGCCTTCGCTTTGCCCGCGAAGTTGGTGGAAAGGGTGCCCGTTGCGCCCTCCACGTCCACGCTCTTCATACCGGCGCCTATGGCGATGCCTTTGAGAAGGTCCACGGCGCTCACCATGCCTCCCGAAAGCCCGTACCTCTCCTTGAAGTTTTCAAGCGCGGGACGGGTGCCTTGTCCCCAGAACCAGACGCTGTTGGCGGGATTTTTGCCGGATAAAACCCGTTTTTTGTTGATAGGGTGCTGCGAGAGCAGCTCGTAGGAGCGGCGGATGAAGCCGTTGAGTTCCGTGGCCCTATCCCCCTTCGGGAGATACTCTCCTATGCGCTTCCCGCTGATGTCGTGCGGGGGCGTGAGCTGCATATCCGTGCTGCCGTGCGCTATGATGAGGCAGTGACGATAGCTCACCCCGGGATAGAACGTGAAACTTCCGCCGCCGAGTTCCTTCTGCAAAAAGAGCACGAGCTCGCGCGATTCCGCCGTGGTGATCTCGCCCGCGGAATAGTCGCGCATGGTCTTGTCCTCAAAGTTTTCCTCGTCGCCGAGTGTGACCAGGTTCATGCGGAGGGCGACGTCGTCCTCCTTCATGTCTATGCCGATGGAGAGCGCCTCCAGCGGGGATCTGCCCGTGTAGCACTTGGTGGCGTCATAGCCCAGCGCGCCGAGATTCGCGACGTCGCTGCCGGGCTTATAGCCGTCGGGGACGGTCTTTACAAGGCCAACTTTGCCCGTCTTTGCGAGGGCATTCATGCAAGGTTTGTCGGCGACTTCCAGCGGAGTGCGCCCGCCGAGCGAGGGGATGGGATAATCCCCCATGCCGTCACCGAGGATAAGTGCGTATTTCATTTTTCACCTCTCGGGATATGGTAATTCTTTTGCCTCTCTTTGTCAAACCGTTGCAGGTGGCAAACGGCGGGAAAGGGTTGCAAAAAATCTTTTTTTAGTGTAAAACTTAATTGAGCGCGCAAGCGCGCAGGTGCAAGCATGGAAAATCCCTCCCGAAAAATGAATCTTCTCCCCGTAGGCGCCGTCACGCCCGACGGGTGGCTGAAAGACCAGATGTCCCTCGTCAACGCCCTGCAAAAGAGGCTGGGCTCCGATCCCACCCTCACGGGCGGCGGCAAATGGACGGGCGGCGAGACTCTGCCCCGCTACGTGCGCGGACTGTGTCTGCTTGCGGGCGCACTCGGCGACAAGCACCTCGCCGAAAAGGCGGACAGTTTCATGTCCGCGATATTCGACTCCGCAGAACCCGGCGGAGACATCGGCGGCGCGGAATGCGACCTTGCCTCCAAGATAGAAGCGGTGAAAGCAGTGCTCTCCTTCTACGAGCTGACGGGAGAGGAGCGCGCCCTTTCCTTCCTGCGCAAGTTTTTCAAGAACCAATTCAACACCCTGTCCGTGACGCCGCTGTGGTATCACGCGCGGGCTCGCCTTCCGGAAGAGCTCCCCGCCATCGCAGCCGTCTGCCGCGGGCAGGATCCCGTATGGCTCAAAGAGCTCGCCGCGAAACTCGTTGAGCTCTCCTGCAATTGGCAGCACATCGCGGACAGATTCCCCTACAAACGCCCCTTTGAAAAGAGCATATCGGCTCATGCCGCCCGCCACGTCCTGCGCACGGTGCGCGAGACGGAGGCGCTCACGGGCAAACACCGCGCGAAACTGTTCACCACCGCGCGCACGGACTCCGAATGGCGCCGCCCCGCCCACAGGCTGGTGGTGGAGACAGGCGGCGTCAACGTCGCGAAAGCGGTCAAATATCCCTGCCTCATCGACGATATGTTCGCCTACGCGGGGCGCGGGGTGCTCTCGCTACGCCTTGCGGGCGCTCTTGAGCACTATCACGGCAACGCGACGGGGATGTTCGCCGCCGACCCGTGGCTTGCGGGCACGTCGCCCGTGAGAGGCGTGGACACCGAAAGTTCCGTGGAGCTCTTGGAATCCCTCGCCGAGGTGCTCTCCGCGACGGGCGAAGCCGCCTGCGCCGACCTCATGGAAGAGATCATCTTCAACGCGGTGGCGGGCGCGGCGTTGCCCGATATGTCTGCGGTGCGCGACCTCATGCCCGTCAACCGCATCTCTGCGGACACCGAGTTCCGCTCCGCGACCTACCCCTACGGCACCGCGTACGTTGCGGGCGTGCCGTCGAGAGGCGCGATCGCAATGCTTGCGGCATATCCCCTCTTCCTGCGCTCGGTGTGTCTCACCCGCGAAAACGAGCTCAACTTCTTCTCCTACGCCCCCTGCACCGTACGTGCAAAAGTGGGCGGATCGGAGCTGCGCATAAAACTCGAGACGGGTTATCCCTTCCGCAATACGGTGGTGTTCCGCGTGGAGGAAGCGGAGGGCGACGTTTCCCTCGCCATCAACTTCCGTGTGCCCCGCCGCACCACGATGCAGCTCATCTCGGGCGGACAGACCGTGGCGACTGGGGAAAGGAACATCTCGGTAAAGTGCATACTGCGCACGGGCAGCACCTTCATGCTGCGCATGGGCATCCCCCTCACCCCCTCCCTCAACCGCGACGGGACGGTGAGCTTTTATAAGGGCAGTCTGCTCATGGCGTCCCGCCCCTCGGTGGAGCTCGCGCGCGACGGCGGCTCCCCTCACGCGGTGGCAGCACACGCCACGGGCAAATGGGCATACGCTCCCGTGCTCTCGAGGAGGCTCGCGGGCGGGAGATTCTCCCTTCCCGGGAACGAGCGCACCTCGGTGGGCACCCTATCCGCCGTGCCGTACAGCACGGACTCCCCGCCCTTCGCCCTGCGCATCCTGTGCAAGAACGCCCTGAATTGGGACTGCGACGAAAGAGGCGTCCCCGCCATCCCCTCCTCCGTCAAGTTCGCCGAAGACGGCGCGGAACGCACCTTCGTGCCCTTCGCCTGCACGGAGTGCGGCATAGCGCAATTCCCCGTCTGCCGTTGATAGACAAGTGTGCATTTGTACCTTGACATATGCGCGGGGAAGTAGTAAACTATGAGATAACATAGGAACTTACGGCAATGCGAAAACTCGAACGTACTTATTCCGGCACCGAAAGGATCATCGCGCGCGCACGCTTCTCGGCGTGGGCATTTCTGCGCGAGGCATTCATCGCCGCCCTGCTGGGCGGCATCATCGCCGTGCTGTGGATCTTCGCAGACGACATCGAGGGCGCCCTCGACCCCAACTTCTCCGGTGCGGCGCGCTATCTCACCCCCACCAACCTCAAATGGGCGATGGTGGGCGCGGGCGGCTTTGTCGTCCTGCTCACCCTCCTGCACGCACTTTCCATCTATATGCAGGAGATCATCGTCACCGAGGACAAGTTCCTCTTCCGTTCCGGCGTGGGCAGCACCGTCAACGTCATGCTCCCCCTGAACGAGATCAGGTATATCGACGTAAGACAGAACGCATTGCAGCTGCTGCTCGGCTACGGCAAGATCAAGGTCATCACCGACGGGGAGGAACCCTTCGTCATCCGCAACCTCGTCCGTCCCGAGCGCTTCGCGAGAAGGATCATGCGCCAGTGCAGCTACGTCCGCGAAGGCGCCGGCACCCGCCTGCAACTCGCAGTGAGCGGAAGACACCGCTGAACCTCTCTCCCGCGATCACACCGCCGCGAAAGCGGCGGTTTTTTTGTCCCTCTTCACTCTTGCGGGCGCGAGGACGGCATCCATCCGCCGCGGCTCCCCTTCCGTCGCAGACAAGACCCGTCGGCGAGATGGCGCGGCACCTCATCACGGGCGACGGACACACAGAGTCGCCAGTGCAGAGTCATTCGCCCGAAATGCGCAAAAAAACGCCGAGGCTGTCTGCCTCGGCGCGGTTTTTGGTGACTTGCCCGTTCAACCCTTATCCTTGTCTTCGGGAGCGGTCGTCTCGATGACGGTCTTCTTTCTCCCGAGTTTCTCCGCCGTCTCGCCCGCCTTCTCGGAGAGCCTGCCCGCAGCCTGCGCCGCAAGCTCGCGGACGCGGTCTTTGTCCACCTTGAATTTCTTGGTCTCGGGCTCGGCGGGCTCGGTCCGCGCCGCCTTGTCGTTCGCATCCGCAGCCGCCGTTTCGGTGACCTCGGTGCCGTAGAACTTGCTCATGACCGCACTCTTTGCCTTGTGCTCCTTGACCTTGCCGTTGACGTAGGTCTGCACCTTGACGGTATACTTCTTTCCCACGCGCTTCGCCACGATGCCCAAGATGAACAGCCATATCTTGAGGGTGAGCTGGACTGCCGCGACGAACATGTTCACGCCCAGCACGATCCACTCGAAGAGCCCCGTGCCCCTCGCGTCCACGACGCCCGCCATGGACATCGCCGTCGCGATGAGGAAGACGAGCGTGGTGAAGATCTTGAACATCCCGAACAGCTTCTTGAAGGTCTTGATCTGCTTCTTGCCCTTCTTGACGTCCGTCGCGTAGAAGGCGACCACGGCGATGAAGATGACGACATACACCGCAAGCAGACCCGCCATTATGTAGGAGTACGGCGTGAGTATCCACTTGCCGGAGATGAGCACTGCGCCCGAGATGATGGCGTACGCCATACTTATCACGGTCCATGCGAAACTCGCCTTCGCAAGGCGGGACTGTTTGCGGGTCTCCTTGACCTCGACAGCCCTTTCCGCCTCTTCCGCCTGTGCCCTTGCCGCCGTCTGCGGACTCACGGACGCGGGATCGATGTCATAACTGTTTTTCTTCATAACTTCCCCTTTATGAACGTATTTTGAGCGTTGAAGTCACGCTTTTGCACATTTCGTCACTTCGTCGAGGTTGCCCAGCAACACGTCGAAGAAGTGCTCAACTATCTTCACGTCGTCCTCATTTCCCGTGATGGCGATGGAGAAAGTCACCTCGCCTTCGAAGGTGGTGAGCGCAAGCTGCATATAGGGCTTGCCCTTCACCGCGCCCGTATAAAATCCGTCATACGGACGGGTGTCGCCGAGAGCGTAATCCGAGGGCTTGATGGAGCCGATGTTGGACATGCCGATGAGCGGGTTGTCGTAGCCGATGCGGATGGCGATCTCGCTCACGCAGTGCGGCATCACCGTGTAGGCAAGATGCAGCAGAGGCAGGGAGTAGAGCCCGAGGAACCTGTCCTTCTTGTTGTGCTCCATCGCCTTGCCCACGATGTCCAGCGTCTCGCGCATATCCTTGCCCGCGCCGTTCACCGCCACGGTCATGAACCCCGTATGGTTGGTGAGCCCGGTCTCCGCACCGCCCTCCTTCATGTGGCGGCGCAAGTCCACCATGCAGGGCACTGTGAGAGTCTCGCCCTCTTTGAAGACGCCGATGTCTTCAAGCGAGCGGATGTATGCCGCGAGGATGATGTCGTTGACGGTGAAGCCCATCGCCTTGCCCGCCGCCCTCGCCTCTGCGAACTTTTCCGACGACAGCTTGCGTTTGATGATGCGGTTGACGTCCTCCTTCCTCTTCTCGGTGAGGGGGAAGGTGTGCTTGCTCTTCACCTCGCTGATGTTGCGGTAAAGGGAGCGGGCGTACTTTCTGTCCTCGTCGTTCATCGCGGAATAGACGGCGTCGTAGGCGCGCGTGCCCTCTTTTATGGTCATGCCGCCCTCGCCGCTGACGAGCCGCGTATAGTTCTTCGCCAGCTGCGTCACGAAATATTTGAGGTCGCCGCCGTCAAAGCACATATGGTTGACCACGAATGCCAGCGCGCGCTTCGTCCCGCTGCGGAAGAGCCCGACGCGGATCTGCATATTGCTGCCTATCGGGATGCGCTGCTCGGCAAACTCCATCACGGAGCTCTCGATGTCATCGGTGTCCGCCGCCTTGAAGGCGTCCTCCACCTTCCACGGCTGCACCACCCAATAGGGCTTCAGGAAGTTGTTGTGATAGCGGGAATGCAGCACCGGCACCCGCGAGATCTGAAACTCGAGCGCCTTCACCAGCGCGTCCTCGTCGATCTCGCCGTCATAGTAAAGCACGCAGTGCATCATGCGGTCGTAATAGTTGCGGAAAAGATATTGCATCTTGTCCCACATTTCGGCTTTCAGGATCTTTTTCATCGTTTTCCTCTCAAAAGGTCTTCACAATTCCCCTATCACGCCGTCCATTATAACCCGTCCGCGCCCGCCGCGCAATAAAAAAAGAGGGAGCTTTGCGCTCCCTCCGCGATTTTTTCGTCAGATCTTTCCCGCCGCGAAGCGTTTCATGAAGTCCGCGGTGAGATCGTTGTTCTTCCTCGCCGCCTTGCTCTTCCAGTTGAGGGAGAAGCAGTGGTTGTCGATGAGGCTCGTGGAATGGAACTCTTCGCAGTGCACGCCCTTCTCTTTCAGGAGTTTCATGAGCCCGTCCGCCTGACCGCCGCAGAAGATGTCCTTCTGCGCGTGGGTGATGAAGGAAACGGGGAACTGCTCGTTGACAAAGGGCAGCACGCTGCACAGATCCTTCCACTCATAGCCCTCGATCTCGTCCTTGCCGATGCCCGCGAAGTCCTTGAGCAGCTTGCCGCCGAGGTCGAAAGGATATTTGTTTTTGAGCGCGGTCGCGACGTCGTAGATGCCGCAGTTGAGCACCGCACCGCCGAATTTCAGCGACGTGCTCACGCCCATCTTCGCCTGCAGATCGGGGTTGAGGGTGATGGCAGCGAGCATGGCGCCGTAATAGCCGCCCGCACTGTCGCCCGACACGATCATGCGATCGAGGTCGAGCCCCAGCTTCTCCGCATTCGCGCCCACCCAATTGAGCGCCGCCACCAGCTGACGATGAGGCACCGGGCATTGATACTCGGGGCAAAGACCGTAGTTGACGTTGACCACGAAATAGCCGAGGTTCGCCGACCAGCGCGCGAGCGCCCTGCGATAGTGCTTGTCACCCGCCACGAAACCGCCGCCGTGGATGTAGAACAGCACGGGCAGCTTGCCTTTCAGACCCTTCACGCGGTAGGTGTCCAGCTTGCACGCCTCGGGTGCGGAAGTGTCATAGACGATGTCCGTCTTGATCTCGAAGTCCACATCCTTGAACTTGGTCATCTTTCTTTCGTTCTGGAAAGGATTGTAAAGTTTATCGATGGCGACAAACAGAAAACTTTGCAGGCTCATTTCATTCTCCTCCGATCGCGGGGGATGCGACACGCCGCCGCTCTCCCTGCCGACAACGGCATTTTAACACATGTCTAAAAACTTGTAAACCCTTTCCGCGAGATTGTTCACCCCCGCGGCGAAAACAAGAGGACGTATCGCGCCCGCGAGCGTGGATCATACCTCCTTCCCGAACTAGGAACGCATTTTACCCCGTCCCCGTTTGTTTATGAGTTTTACGCGAACTCATGCAACACCCGCTCGGAGGATACGTCGTACTCAAAGAAAAAACAAGCTGCCGTCCCCTGACATGGGAGTATTGTTCCCCCTCCTTCCCTTCGGGTATTCCTCCCCCACTCGTGAAGAGTTCAGTCCTCCTAAAATGCGGGATATGCTTTTCGTCCTTTTTGATAAAGTTTTAGTGTCGCATAGAGATAATCGAACGGCGAACAGTACTCACTGAACATCGCTCGCGGGGAGAGGAAGGCGACTCGACGCGCACGACGCCCGTGTCTACTTAATGTTTCGTCTAGCTTGCGAGGTCGCGAAGCGCGCCGCGACTTGCAAGAGCGGGCCGTAAACGCCCGCTGTGCAAGTTCGGGTGAGCGGCGCGTAAGACCGTCTTCGAAATAGAGTCGTCGTGTTCAAGCACGCCCTGAACAAGTGCACGTTTGACATCTTCACGAAAAACCCGAGCGTGACGTCGCATGACATGATGTTATCTCGTTCGGAGTGGAGCCGCTCACCAAGCGCTCACAGGGCATAGCCCTCTTGAGCGCCGCGGCGACCGTATGAGTGCCGA
>CALWAF010000013.1 GCA_944372795.1 uncultured Clostridia bacterium
GCGAGGTCGCATTTCGCGCCGCGACTTGCAAGAGCGGGCGAAAACGCCCGCTGTGCAAGTTTGGGTGAGCGGCGCGTAGTTCCGCTTCCGAACATGTTAGCGTCGTGGTCAAATACACCCTGAACAAGTGCACGTTAGGCGGCTCCACTCCGAACTATATAACGTCGTGTCGGGGGACATCACGCTCGGAGTTTTCGTTAGATCGTCTCCGAAAGAGTGTTCGGCGGGTTCAAGCATTCTCGCTCAAATTATTTGCTATCTGACGCGCTCATTTAGATGAAGTGCAAGGAAAAGGCACCCGCTCAAGGAGCCAGCGTACTAATGCGTACGTGCTCCGCAGAGCGGGTGCCTTTGACGCAGTTATTCGCTAAATGAGCGCGTCAGACTGTGCCGCTGTTGACTATGGGCTGTGTGTCTTTATTAGCACACAACACCACCATCAGGTTGGAGACCATTTGCGCTTTGCGGTCATCGTCGAGGGAAACGAGCCCCGTTTCGCCGAGTTTGGCGAGGGCGAGCTCCACCATGCCTACTGCGCCTTCCACTATGGTAGTGCGGGCGTCCACGATGGCTTTTGCCTGCTGGCGCTGGAGCATGGCGGCAGCGATCTCCTGCGCGTAGGCAAGGTGAGCGATGCGCGCTTCGACGACCTCGATGCCCGCGATCTCGACGCGCTGTTGCAGATCGAGACAGAGGGTGGCGGCGATCTCCTGCGCACTACCGCGGAGGGATTTCTCGTCGTCCTCGGTGACGTCGTAGGGATATTGCCTTGCGATGTTCCTTATCGCCGCGTCGCTCTGTATCGCGATGAAGTTGGCGTAGTTGTCCACGTTGAAGACGGCTTTTGCCGCGTCGCGGATGCGCCAGATGACCACGACGCCTATCTCGATGGGGTTGCCGTCGGCGTCGTTGACCTTCTGTTTCTCGTTGTTGAGGGTCATGGCTTTCAAGGAAACGTGCATCCTGCGCGCGCCCACTCTGGGAGCGGCGGGATTGAACTTGCGGCAGAAGGGGCTGTACCAATAGTAGCCTTCCTCTTTGATCGTCCCCTTATATTTGCCGAAGAGGGTGAGCACCACCGCCTCGTTGGGGGCGACGACGCAGTAGCCGTACAGCAGGAACAGCCAGCACGGGATGAGCAGGAACCCGATGACGAAGACGGGGGTGATGTCGAAGACCCCGCCCGTCGCGATCATCGCCACGGAGCCCGCGACGAGCAGGATGTTGACGAGCAGCATGATATAGCCGCTCATGGGTTTGAAGAGTTTTTCGGTGTAAGCTATGCCGTTTTGCGGGGAAGTGTTGTCTTTCATAAGTCCTCCTTACCTTTCTATGTTAGCAAACGGCGGGAGGGTTGTCAACGGGGGCGTCCGCCGCAGGGGTCGCCCAAATTCGCAAAAGCATTGTTTTTTAAGCCGCTTTACATAATAAACGCATAATGTTATTATAAAGCGTAACGGAAAGGTAGGAAATGAAGTATACGGCGCTGAAAGCTCATCTCGACGCGGCACGCACGGCGGCAGTACGTGCGTTTGCGCCATGCTATGTCATCTGCGGTGACGACGCTTGGCTGCGTCAGTCCGCGGTGGGGATGTTCCGCGCGCTGGTGGACCCCGACTACGCTTCGTTCAATTACACCTCTCTCTCGGCGGCGGACGGCGCCGAAGAAGCGGTGATAACGCTGAATACCTTCCCCGTCTTCGACACTTTGCGCGTGGTGGTGCTCTTCGACGTTGACGGCAAACTCAACGCGGCGGACGCGGCTGCGTACGGGAACTATCTTGCCGCCCCCAACCCCGATGCGGTGTTCGTGGTGGTGTGCGAGGACGGCGCGGAGAAGAACTCCGTGTGGCAGGACGCCGAAAAGGTGGACTGCAACCGTCTTGCGGAGGATGATATAGCCGTCATAGTCGGCGGTATGCTCAAAGAGGAGCCGAAGCGGACGATGGATCGCGCCGCGCTTCACGAGCTGGTGACGAGGACGCTTTCGGATATGTCCCGCATCTCCTGCGAGGTGGGCAAGCTCAAGGCGTACTCCGACGGTGCGATAACCCGTGAGGACGTGTGCGTCATGACCTCCGCCGAGCCGGACTATCAGATATTCCAGCTCTCCGACGCGATGGGCGCGGGGGACAAGGCGAGGGCGCTGCGGGTGCTTTCCGCGCTGCTTGACGACGGGCTCCGTCCCATGACCGTCATCAACATGCTTTACGCCTATTATCGCCGTATGTTGCACGCGGAGCTCCACAAAGGGGAGCCCGATGCGCAGGTGGCGGCGCTCTTGGGGGTCAAGCCCGGCGCGCTCTATCATGTGCGCAAGGCTTCGGGGAGATACACCCAAGTCAAGTTGAAAAAGTGCGTGGACTATCTCCACGGACTGCAATACGCCGTGCTCACGGGCAGGCGGGGAGAGGAGAGCGCCATGCACGACGCGGTGCTCACTCTCATGAGTCAGGTGTGATATGCAAGTGAATGTCAGGATAAAGAGTTTCAAGCCGATCATCCCCGACAAATGGGGCACGCTCATCTGGGCGGTGATGTTTGTCGCGGGACTCATCCGCAACGTCGTCCCGCTGGTGACAAGTTTCACCGGGCTGGAAAAGGCGGCGGAGATCACCCTGCAAGTCATCTACGACCTGCTGGAATACGGCGCGCTGCCCATGGTGGTGTGCTACGTCTTCTCCCTCGTCCTGTTCGCGATGTCCGCAAGACGCGGAGCGGTGAGCATGCGCCGCAACGATTTCGTCTATATCTGTATGCTTTTCACGTCGGGCGCCTACCTCGTGATGGGCATCATCGAGAGCTTCGCCTTCCTCGACGCGCGCATAATGCCGTACACCGAGCTCCTTCTCAATATGACGGTGCTGACGGGTGCGTACTGTGCGATGTTCTTCCTCGTGCTCGCGCGGAGGATGGATCCCAGAAAGAAGTTCTACAACTTCACCTCGTGGGCGTCGCTCTATCTCGGCTTGCAGGGGTTGCTCGTTGTGATAAACTCCGCTTGCTGCATCACTCTCGTCTATTCGGACACCGTGAACGAGATGCTGCAAGAGATCCTCGAGACCTACTACGGCACGGGCATCGCGCTGGACACCGGCTACGGCATCGCGGGCATAATCGCGCTCTGCCTGCTTGCGGCTTGGGTGATCGCGGCGGGTGTGGTCGCCGCAGTCCTGCAAAAGAAGGCGAAGGCATATGTGCCTCCCGCTCCCGAACCATCTCCGTTTGCACCTCCCCGTCAGCCCGCCTCTCCCTTTGACGAGCTCAACAACGACGGAAATGACGGCGCGGGCGGAAACGGGCAGAGCGGCGACGGCGGAAAAGTCTTCGACGAATTCGATCTGTAAACTCTCCCTTCGCGGAAAAGGAGGAAGGAAATGTACGATTTTGCGGCATACGCTCAAAACATCGACCTCTACGCCATAATCGACGGCGTGGTGCTGCTTGCCGCGCTCGCGCTGCTCGTCATGCTCTTTGCCTACAGGCGCAACATCCGCGTGATGGTGATGGTGCTTGCCGTGGCGCTGCTCGAAGTGCTGGTGGCGGTGCTCTCGTCTATGAGCGACCACGAGATACTCACCGTGTCGCGCTACATCCTGCACTATGTGATGCTCGCCCTCATCGTGATGTGCTGCGTGGTCTATCAAAGCGACCTCAAAGCCATCTTCCAGCGCATCTCGAATCCGCGCGGGCTCTCTTCCTTCAACGACGGGATGAACAGCGACGACGAACTGCGCGAGACCACCGCCGAGATCTTGAGCGCTTGTCAGGATATGGCGAAGCAGGACGTCGGCGCCATCATCATCATCGACAGCAACAACAGCATCAACGACACCGTGCTGGGCTCCGGCACGATACTCAACGCCGAGCTTTCGGCGGCGCTGCTTGAGAGCATCTTCAACACCAAGGCGCCCCTCCACGACGGAGCGGTCATCGTGCGCGGCAACAAGGTGGTGGCGGCGGGCTGCTTCCTCCCCCTCACACAGCGCAACATCAACAAGGAGATGGGCACCCGTCACCGTGCCGCCATCGGCATCACGGAGGACACCGACGTGCTCTCCATAGTCGTCAGTGAAGAGACGGGCATCATCTCGGTGGTCAAGCGCGGCGAGCTGCGTAGGTATATGACCATGGACAAATTGAAGGACGAGATAGAGGACGCTTTCGGCATTTCGCCGGGCGCCATCGCCAGAAGACAGGCAAAAGAGGACAAAAAACATCACGGGAGATTGCAATGAAGACTGTAAGACCATTCGATATACTCCTGCCCGACGTGGCAGAGCCCGAAAAATTCGCCGTCGTATCCTGCGACCAGTTCACCTCCCAGCGCGACTATTGGGAGAAGCTCGCGGCAGAAGTGGGTGACGCGCCCAGCGCGCTCGACCTCATCTTCCCCGAGGTCTACCTCGAGGACGGCGACGCGGAGGCACGCATAGAGAAGATCAACGCCGCCATGGGCGACTATCTCGAAAGGGGAGTGTTCCGCACCCTGAAGGACAGCTTCGTGCTGGTCAGGCGTGAGACGGCGTATGGCAACACCCGCCTCGGCATCATCGCGCCCGTGGACCTGGAGGAATATTCCTACGTGCATCCCACCGAGGCGACCATCCGCGCTACGGAAGGCGTCGTCGCCAACCGCATCCCCCCGCGCCTTGCCATCCGCGAGAACGCGCTCATCGAACTGCCGCACGTCATACTTTTGCTGGACGACCGCGACAAGAACGTCATCGAGCCCTTCTACAAAAAGCGCGGCGAGCTGGAGAAACTGTATGATTTCGACCTCAACATGAACGGCGGTCATTTGACAGGATGGCGACTTGATGCGTCCGAAGTGATGGATAAACTCAATGTTCATGCGAAAAACGTGCGCGGTCTTTACGGTGTGGACACCGATTTCGTCTTCGCCGTCGGCGACGGCAACCATTCTCTCGCCACCGCACAGGCGCATTGGAACAACGTGAGGAAGACTCTGTCTAACAAAGAGAGAGAGTGCCATCCCGCCCGCTACGCGCTGGTCGAGATAGAGAATCTGCACTGCGACGGCATAGTCTTCGAGCCCATCCACCGTTTCGTGTTCGGGGTGGACGACGCGGACTTCGTGCTGTATATGTCCACCGCGTTAAAGGGGGAGAGCAGGCTGAAGATGTTCACCACCAACATGGAGTACACCATCGCGGTCAACTCCAACAGCGCGGAGGCGATCGCGGAAGTGCAGGACGCCATCGACGCCTACATTTCTTCCCATCCCGGCGCCAGCGTGGACTACATCCACGGGCTCGAGAATCTGCACCGCATCGCGGACACGTCCGACGGCGTCGCCGTCGTGATGCCCTGCATCGAGAAGACGGAGCTCTTCGGATATGTCGCCGAGCACGGCAACCTTTGCAGAAAGGCGTTCTCCATGGGCGAGGCGGAAGAGAAGAGATACTATTTCGAGGCAAAGAAGATCAGATAACGTCTTCGCGACGCCACCTTCGGGGCACAGGCGTCCGCGGAGAGGACATATTTTACAACAGAGGGTACTATGAAAGTTTGCAAATTCGGCGGCACATCCATGGCCAACAGCAGCACGATCTCACAGGTGGCGGACATCGTTTCGTCCGATGCCTCCCGCGCCTACGTCATTGTTTCCGCGCCCGGCAAGCGCACTCCCGCTGACGTCAAAGTCACGGACGCGCTCTACGCCTGCGCCCGCGAGAAAAACGAGAAGGGCAACTGCGACGAGACCTTTGCGGTCATTGAGAAGCGTTTCCTCGACATTGAGAGCGAGCTGGGCATCAAAGTGGGCATGAAAGACCTGCTTGCGGAAATAAAGGAAAAGATCGAAGCCGGTGCGGGCGTGGATTACATCGCCTCCCGCGGCGAATATTTGAGCGCGCGCGTGCTCGCGGCGAAGCTCGGCGTGGAGTTCGTCGACACACAGGATCTCATCAAATTCGGCACCAAAGGGGAGCTGCTTCTGGACATCTCCCTCGACCTTCTGCGCGCAAGGCTCGCGGACATCCCCTGCGCCGTGCTCCCGGGCTTCTACGGCTCCGACAAGGACGGCGTGGTGAAGACGTTCAGCAGGGGAGGCTCCGACATCTCGGGCGCCATAGTCGCGCGCGCCGTGAATGCCGACGTCTACGAGAATTGGACGGACGTGGACGGCTTCCTCACCGCCGATCCCCGCATCATCGATCACCCCGCCATCATCGACTGTTTGAGTTATAAGGAACTGCGCGAGCTCGCCTATATGGGCGCGGAGGTGCTGCATCCCGAGTCCATCTTCCCCGTGCGCAGCGCGGGCATACCCATCAACATCCGCAACACCTTCAACCCCGAGGCGAAGGGCACCCTCATCGTCCCCGACGGCAGACAGCACGGCAAGGGCAGAGTGGTCACCGGCATTGCGGGCAGGAAGGGCTTCACCATCATCAACATCGAAAAGGATATGATGAACAGCGAGATAGGCTTCTGCCGCAAGGCATTGAGCGTGCTGGAATGCGAGGGCGTCTCTTTCGAGCATATGCCCTCCGGCATCGACACTCTCTCCCTCGTCATCCGCGACGAGTGCCTCGGCGGCAATGCGCAGAAGCTGGTCGGAAAGCTCCGCGACGCCCTAGGCGCCGACAGCATCGACATCCACAGCGGGCTCTCCCTCATCGCGACGGTGGGTCACAATATGGCGTCCCGTCAGGGCACCGCAGCCACCATCTTCACCGCCCTCGCCGACAACCACATCAACGTCCGCATGATCGACCAAGGCTCCTCCGAAATGAACATAATCGTGGGTGTGGACACCTTTGATTATGAGAAGGCGATCGCTGCCATCTACTACGCATTCTGCTGACGCTGTCATTTAGCGACCTGCTTTGTCAAAGCCCCGTTTTCGGCTCGTTACGTACGGTTTAGTACGCGCCTCGCCTGAAAGGGGGTGCTTTCGCGTTCTGCATCCAAATGAGAGCGTCAGGTAACGGGAAGTCGGTGCGGGTGTTCGGGGTCCCCACAAGAAAAATCGAAGATTTTTCCTGTGGGGTGGATTGGCGAATAACTGCGTCAAAGGCACCCTTGCGGCGGGGCACGTACGTTTAAGTACGCTAACCCCTTGCAAGGGTGCCTTTTCCTTGTTCTTCATCTAAATGAGAGCGTCAGGGGCGGGGAGTAGGAGCCGAGGAAACGTCGTGCTCGGAGGTTGGAATAGAGTGTGCGTCTCGCGGGGAATGTTGCTCCCCCTCCTCCCCTTCGGGACTCCTCCCCCACTCGGAATAGGGAACAGTCCTCTAACATTGGAATATTGCTTACCCCCTTCCTGCGGGTTTCCCCCGAAATCGTTCCCCCTTAAAAGGGGACCCACCATTTCGGGGGACACCTTCGGCACTCGGGCACGAGGGCGTCCGAGGACGGCGCCTCCACGGCGCCGCCATGTTATGCCGCTTGCAATGCGCCCGCTTCGCGAAAAGAGTGGCGCATTGCTAGCGCACTTAACGTCAGCCCTCGGCACTCATACGGTCGCCGCGGCGCTCAAGAGGGCTACGCCCTGTGAGCGCTTGGTGAGCGGCTCCACTCCGAACTAGATAACGTCGTGTCAGGGGACGTCACGCTCGGGGTGTTCGTGAAGCTGTCAAACGTGCACTTATTCAGAGCGTACTTAAGCACGACGTTTCTCTTGCGAAGACGGAATCACGCGCCGCTCACCCAAACTTGCACAGCGGGCGTATGTGCCCGCTCTTGCAAGTCGCGGCGCGAAATGCGACCTCGCAAGCTAGACGAAACATTAAATAGACACGGGCGCCGTGCGCGTCGAGTCGCCTTCCTCTCCCCGCGAGCGACGTTCAGTTTATTCTGTTCGCCGCTCGATTATCTCTATGCGATACTTAAACATTATCAAAAGGACGAAAAGTATATCCCGCATTTTAGGAGGACTGAACTCTTCCCGAGTGGGGGAGGAATACCCGAAGGGAAGGAGGGGGAGCAACATTCCCCGCGAGACGTGCACTCTATCCCACGCTTGAGCACGACGCCCGCCTCGAACAAGTGTCATATGACAGAAAAAGAAAAACCGCTGCGAGGCAGCGGTTTTTTGAGCGATCGTGTGAGATATGATCATTTATTATCCTTTTCGCGGATCTCCACGCGGCGGATCTTGCCCGAGATGGTCTTGGGCATCTCGGTCACGAACTCGATGATGCGGGGGTACTTGTAGGGCGCGGTGGCGCGCTTGACGTGGTTTTGCAGCTCCTTTTTGAGTTCGTCGGAGGGCTCGTAGCCTTTGGCGAGCACGATGGTGGCTTTGACCACGGTGCCGCGGATGGGGTCGGGCGCGCCCGTTATCGCGCACTCGAGCACGGAGGGGTGCTCCATGAGGGCGGATTCCACCTCGAAGGGCCCTATGCGATAGCCGCTGGACTTGATGATGTCGTCCTTTCTTCCCACAAACCAATAAAGACCGTTTTCGTCGCGTTTGGCGAGGTCGCCCGTGTGGTAATACTTTCCGCCGCGCGCGGCACGGGTGCGTTCGGGGTCGCCGCGGTAGCTTGCCACCAAGCCGTACTGGTGGGGGCGCAGACGCACCGCGATCTCGCCCTCAGCGCCGTCGGGGACGGGGTTTTCCTCGTCGTCGATGAGGTCGATGTCATAGAGGGGGCAGGGCTTCCCGGAGCAGCCGCTGACGGGCTCCATGAAGTAGAACGTGCCGAGGATGACGCAGGATTCCGTCTGACCGAAGCCTTCGTATATCTTGTGTCCCGTCGCCTCGTAGAACTGCCTGTACACTTCGGAGTTGAGCGCTTCGCCCGCCGTCGTGCAGTGGGTGAGGGAGGAAAAGTCGTATTTGGAGAGATCCTCCTTCACGATGAAGCGGTAGATGGTGGGCGGCACGCAGAAGGTGGTGATGTGATACTTCGCGATGAGGGGCAGCAGATCGGTGGGAGTGAACCTGCCGTGATAGTCGTAGGCAAAGACGGCGCTCCCCGCGATCCATTGACCGTAGAGTTTGCCCCAGCTGCACTTCGCCCAGCCCGTTTCGGCGGCGGTGAAGTGGAGTCCGTCGTCCACCACTTTCTGCCAGAAGCAGGCGTTGAACACGAAGCCCGCGGGATATTCGAAATTGTGCTGCACCATCTTGGGCATGCCCGTGGTGCCGGAGGTGAAATAGCACAGCATAGGCTCGTCCCACGCGGGGCGGGGGAGAGCGGGAAGCTCGTCGCTCATCTCTCTCACGCAGTCGTCAAAGCAGCGGAAGCCTTCCACGGGGGTGGTGAAGAGGCACTCCGTCACCGTCTCGCATTTGGGCAGCGCGTGCGAGATGTGCTCGATGACGTCCTCCTCCGAGGTCGCCACCAAGATCTTCACGCCCGCCGAATTGCAGCGGTAGACGATGTCCTTGGGGGTGAGCAGGTGAGTGGCGGGGATGATGACCGCGCCCAGCTTGCAGCAGGCGATGTTCAGCACCCAATATTCCCATCTGCGGTTGAGCATACTCATCACGCAATCGCCCTTTTTCACGCCCGCGGAGATGAGGAAATTGGCGGCGCGGTTGCTGGCGCGGCTGATGTCGCCGAAAGTCATGATCTTCTCGTCGCCTGCGGCGTTGCACCAGACAAGCGCACGTTTTTCGGGCGCGAGGCGCGCGTACCCGTCCACGACGTCGAAGCCGAAGTTGAAGTTTTCGGGCACGGAGAACTTCACGTTTTTGACGAAATCGTCGTAGTCGGTGAAATCCGTGCGGTTGAGGAACTTGTGCAGCAAATTCATAGTGACCTTTTTCCTGACCGTTGCCGTATCAAGACTTCTTTCAAAAGCAATATTTAATGTATGATAGCATAACGCGGCGCGTTTGTGTAGCGTTTTGAAAAAATAATTGCCTATCGCACGGCGTTATGCTAAAATCAAGAGGTTGTAAGGAGGTTTCGCGATGCAGGATAACGGACTGAAAAAAGTCGCCGCCGCGCTCATCGAACTCGCGGGAACGGGCGACGTTTACAAGGTGGTCGAAGCCGATGAGGTGTTGGAAAAACTCCCCGCTGGCGAGTCTATGGACAAGCAGGCTCTCGGCGAAACCATCCGCGACCTCAAGGGCCTAGGCTATCTGGAAGTGAAATACTTCACGCCCGACGAATATTGCCTTCTGGTGTCCCCGAGGGCGGAGGAACTGATCGCTCCCCCTGCGGCACAGACGCCGACGGCGCCCGCAGCCGCACCCGACGCAGTCCTTCCCGCCGCTCTCCCACGCACATCGGCAAGACGCGAGCGCGGAGCGAAACGCGTGGGCGCAGGCATCTTCCTCGCGGCTTTCGCGGGCGGGATGCTGGGCGGAGCCATAGTCGCGATGATAGCGATCTTGTTGCAAAAATTCGCACTTTAATTGCAAAAAACGCTGCATAAACATCGTTTTGCGTTATTTATGCGGCGATGACTGACCCGTCGCCACGAGGGCGCGGCGGGCACGGAGAGGTGTCCCGTGGCACTCGAGAAACAGCATGTTCTCACCCCGAAAGAGCGCGCCGTGATGCGCGCGGTGTACACAGCCGCCGACAAAAAGTCGGGGGTGTGTCTGCTTTCGCCCATCGACCTCTTCGACCGCATCTCTCTCGATCTCGACCTCGACGAAGAGGAGTTGGACGCCATCCTCGACGCGTTGGAGCTGGACGACTATTTCGACGTCACCCGCTCGGACAGGAAAGGGGAGCTGGTCTATTGCATCAACATGCACCGCAAAGGGCTCGCCTTCGCGCGGGTTGAGAGGGCGTTCAGAAGCAATCTGAAATTCAAGATCCTGCTCGCCGTCGCGGGCGGGGTGTGCTCGGGCGCAGCCGCGTGGGGCATCAAACTGCTCATCCAACAGCTTTCAGGACTATGATACCCTTCAAACTTGTCAGCAACTATTCTCCCTGCGGCGATCAGCCCGCTGCGATCGAGAAGCTGGCGGCGGGGCTTGAGAGCGGGTTTTCCACCGAAGTGCTTCTCGGCGTCACGGGCAGCGGCAAGACTTTCACGATGGCGAACGTCATCGAGAAACTTCAGCGTCCCGCCCTCGTCATCGCGCACAACAAGACGCTCGCGGCGCAACTCTGCAACGAATTCCGCGAGTTCTTCCCGCACAACCGCGTGGAGTTTTTCGTCAGCTATTACGACTACTATCAGCCCGAGGCGTACATCCCGCGCTCCGACACCTACATCGAGAAGGAGCTGGAGATCAACGACGAGATAGACAAGCTCCGTCACTCTGCGACGGCGTCGCTGTGCGAGCGCAGGGACGTCATCGTCGTCGCCAGCGTCTCCTGCATATACGGGCTGGGCGCGCCCGTGGATTATTACGCGCAGGCGGTCTCGGTGAGGGAGGGGGACGAGATCCCGCCCGACGAGCTCATCGGGAAGCTGGTGGACATCCAATATAAGCGCTCGGACTTCGACTTCGTGCGCGCGACGTTCAGAGTGCGCGGCGACACCGTGGACATCTTCCCCGCGGGCAGCTCCGAGATCGCCATCCGCGTGGAATTTTTCGGGGACACCGTGGAGAGGATAAGCGAGATAGACGCCGTGACTTCGGTCGCCGTCAACGACCTCAAACATACGGTGATCTTCCCCGCATCGCACTACATCGTCAGCGGTGACAAGGAGGCAATCTTCCGCCGCATCCTCGCGGACAAGGAGGAAAGAGCGGAGCAGTTCAGGCGAGAGGGCAAGCTCATCGAGGCGCAGCGCATAGACGAGAGGGTCAACTACGACGTGGAGATGATGCGCGAGATGGGCTATTGCTCGGGCATCGAGAACTATTCCCGCTACTTCGACGGCAGGAAGCCCGGGCAGCCTCCGTACACTCTGCTCGACTTCTTCCCCAAGGATTTCATCTGCTTCGTGGACGAGAGCCATATGACGTTGCCGCAGATAAGAGGCATGTACAACGGCGACCGCGCGCGCAAACAGAACCTTGTGGACTACGGCTTCCGTCTGCCCGCTGCCTACGACAACCGTCCCCTCAATTTCGAGGAGTTCGACAGCCGCATAGGGCAGATGGTGTGCGTGTCGGCGACGCCCGGGAAGTACGAGCTGGACCGCGCCGATGAGGTGGCGGAGCAGCTCATCCGACCCACCGGACTGCTGGACCCCGAGATCGCCGTCAAGCCCGTCAAGGGGCAGGTGGACGACCTCATCGGGGAGATAAACCGCGTGACAGCGGACGGCGGACGCGTGCTGGTCACCACCCTCACCAAAAAGATGGCGGAGAATCTCACCGACTACCTTAAAGAAGTGGGCATCAAGGTGAGGTATATGCACTCCGACATCGACACGCTGGAGCGCATCGACATCGTGGGCTCCCTGCGCAGGGGAGACTTCGACGTGCTGGTGGGCATCAACCTCCTGCGCGAGGGGCTGGACCTTCCCGAAGTGGAGCTGGTCGCCATCCTCGACGCGGACAAGGAAGGGTTCCTGCGCAGCGAGAGCGCGCTCATCCAGACCGTGGGCAGAGCGGCGCGAAACGCCAAAGGGCGCGTGGTCATGTACGCCGACGAGGTCACGGACAGTATGCGCCGCGCGATAGACGAAACGGAGCGCAGACGCGGCGTGCAGGCGGAGTATAACCGCGAGCACGGCATCGTCCCGAAGACGATAAAGAGCGAGTTCAAGAACACGCTGGAAATCACCAAAAAGCGGGTTGACAATGCGAAATTGTCACCTAAAGACCTCGTTCGCGAAGTTGAGCGGCTGAAAGGACTGATGAAGACGGCGTCCGCCGCGTTGGACTTCGAGCGCGCTATCAAGCTGCGCGACGAGATGAACGAGCTGAAAAAACAGATAAAGAAATTGAAGTGATACCTCTCGCCTTCGGGCGAGGGTGCAGGAGTTATGAAAGAGATATTCATCAAAGGCGCCAAGGAGAATAACCTCAAGAACATCGACCTCGAGATCCCGCGTGACAAGCTGGTCGTGTTCACGGGGCTTTCGGGCAGCGGGAAATCCTCGCTCGCTTTCGACACCATCTTTGCGGAGGGACAGCGCAGGTATATGGAGAGCCTCTCCAGCTACGCGCGTCAGTTCCTCGGGCAGATGCAGAAACCCGACGTCGAATATATCGAGGGGCTTTCGCCCGCCGTCTCCATAGACCAGAAGACCACTTCGCACAACCCGCGTTCCACCGTGGGCACCGTGACGGAGATATACGACTATATGCGTCTGCTCTACGCCCGCGCGGGCATCCCGCATTGCCCGAAGTGCGGCAAGGAGATCGTGCGTCAGACCGTGGATCAGATCGCGGACAGGATGATGACGCGCACGGGCGCGAAATTGCAGGTCATCGCTCCCGTCGTGCGAGGCAGGAAGGGGGAGTACGTCAAACAGCTGGAAACATACAGGCGCGCGGGTTACGTCCGCGTCCGCGTGGACGGCATAAATTATACGCTGGACGAGGACATCGACCTCGACAAGAACGTCAAGCACGACATCGGCGTCGTGGTGGACAGGCTGGTGGTGAAAGAGGGCATCAATCGCCGCCTCACCGAGGCGATCGAGACCGCCGTCAAGCTTTCCGACGGGCTGGTGCTCGCCGACTACGACGGCGAAGAGGTGCTTTATTCCACCCGTTACGCCTGCCCCGACTGCGAGATCAGCATAGAGGAACTCACGCCGCGCCTCTTTTCCTTCAACAATCCTTACGGCGCCTGTCCCGTGTGCGCGGGGCTCGGCTTCACCAACGAGATCGACGTCAAAAAGCTCATCGCCAACCCCGACGCCACCCTGCGCGAGGGAGGCATCCGCGCCAGCGGATGGTATATCGACACGGGCAAGATGACGCAGATGCAGTTCCGCGCCCTCTCCAAGGAGTACGGTTTCTCGCTGGATGTGCCGGTGAAGGAGCTGCCGCAATGGGTGCTGGATCTCATCTTCTACGGCAACGGCGGCGCCAAGATCCCCATGGAGTATTCCACGGGCACGTTCAGCGGACACTTCCACGGCGCCTACGAGGGCATAGCCAACAACCTTCTGCGCCGCTTCAACGAGACGGATTCCGAGATGGTCAAGATGGAGATCTCCCGCTATATGAAGCAGGTGCCGTGCACCGCTTGCGGCGGCAAACGTCTGAAACCCGAGGCACTCTCGGTCACGGTGGGCGGCAAAAACATCTGGGAAGCGTGCTGTATGACGGTGACGGAGCTTGCCTCCTTCCTCTCTGCGGTGGAATTCACTCCCACCGAGAAGCTCATCGTCGAGCGCATCCTCAAGGAGATAAACGCGCGTCTGCGCTTCCTTTCGGATGTGGGACTCGGTTATCTCACGCTTGCTCGTTCGTCTTCGTCGCTGTCGGGCGGCGAGAGTCAGCGCATCAGGCTCGCCACGCAGATAGGCAGCGGGCTGACGGGCGTGCTTTACATCCTCGATGAGCCCAGCATAGGGCTGCATCAGAAGGACAACCGCAAGTTGCTCGATTCCCTGAAAGGGCTGCGCGACCTAGGCAACACCCTCATCGTCGTCGAGCACGACGAAGAGACCATACGCGAAGCGGACTACATCGTCGACATCGGCCCCGGCGCGGGCGTACACGGCGGAGAAGTCGTGGCGGCGGGCAGCGTGGAGGACATCATCGCTTCTCCCGACTCCGTCACGGGCAAGTATCTTTCGGGAGAATACAAGATCGAGGTGCCCGAGATGCGCCGCGCGGTGGATGCGGACAGGATGCTCGTGCTGAAAGGCGTGCGGCAGAACAACCTCAAAGGCGGTGACGTCGCATTCCCCGTGGGCGTTTTCACGGCGGTGACGGGCGTCTCGGGCAGCGGGAAATCCTCGCTGGTGGGCGAGATACTTTATCCCGCGATGGCGAACCGTCTCATGCGCGCGAGCCTCATCGAAGGCGACTACGACTCCGTCGAGGGCGTGGAGTTTTTCGACAAAGTCATCGCCATAGACCAAAGTCCCATAGGCAGGACGCCGCGCTCCAATCCCGCGACCTACACCGACGTCTTTACCCCGATACGCGAGCTGTTCGCGGGGCTTCCCGACGCCAAGGCGAGGGGGTATAAATCGGGCAGATTCTCATTCAACGTCTCGGGCGGCAGGTGCGAAAATTGTCACGGCGACGGCATCATCAAGATAGAGATGCACTTCCTCCCCGACATCTACGTCCCCTGTGAGGTGTGCAAGGGCGCGAGATACAACCGCGAGACCCTCGAAGTGCGCTATAAGGGCAAGAATATCTCCGAAGTGCTGGATATGACGGTGGAAGAGGCTCTGGACTTCTTCAAAAACGTGCCGCGCATCCGCTCCAAGATACAGACCCTCTACGACGTGGGGCTCGGCTATATCAAACTCGGTCAGTCTTCCACGACGCTTTCGGGCGGCGAAGCGCAGAGGGTGAAACTCGCCACCGAACTCAGCAAACGCAGCACGGGCAAGACGCTCTATATCTTGGACGAGCCCACCACAGGGCTGCACACCCACGATGTCGCAAAACTGCTCGCCATCCTGCAAAGGCTGGCGGATGCGGGCAACACCATCGTGGTCATCGAACACAACCTTGACGTCATCAAAGTGGCGGACTACATCATCGACCTCGGTCCCGACGGCGGAGGAGGCGGCGGACGTGTCATTGCTTCGGGCACTCCCGAGGAAGTGGCAAAGAGCAAGACGAGCTATACGGCGGAATTCCTGCGCAAGATACTGCCTGCGGCAAAATAAGACGAAGAGTGGTGTATTCGCCCGCGCGGAACACTTTTCGTGCACGCATGAGCAGGGGAGCCTCCACACCTTTCCGAAAAAGCAAAAAGAAAACGCGCCTTGAAAAGGGCGCGTTTTTATGTGTTCGATCGTCTTTGAGCGTGTCCCGTTTGCGGGAAAAAGTCGCACGCGCAATGGGGGGGGGCTAATAGTTTCTTCTTCCGATGAGATAGTCCACCGTAACGCCGAAAAGGATGCTCATTTCAATGAGAATGTCATAGCTGGGCTGGTTTCTGCCCACTTCCCAGCCCGACACCGCGGACTTGGACACCTTGAAATGCTCGGCAAGATCGGCTTGCAGCATACCGTTGTCTTTGCGCAGTTGTTTCAGTCTTTCGGGGAAGCAGGTTTTCAGCATATCACACCTCTTTTGTGCACGTTAAGTGTATTACACTGCCATTATATCCGTTCCGCCCTCTTTTGTCAACACACGATAAGTGTTTGTTTTGATACCGCGTCGGAAAGGAACAACGGTTGCGTTTATATGCAAAGATAGTTATGCCGCCTTGTTTTTTATATCCATGTGGTACAATTATGGCGTTACACATTTAATCGCCCAAATTGAAGAGTGTTCATCCGCAATGTATGTTATCGTCTTATTTGGGTAAATGTGAAGCAACGTTGAGAGTCGCGGTTATGTGCGTTCTTGATGAGTAGACTTTTATTCTAGTAATAGGGCGATCATGAAAGAGATTACATTGGATACTTTGTTTGATATTCCTGCTCACGAATTATCGGAGTGGACTATATGTTTAAACAATGCAAATGCCGAAGGTGTTTATTCGTTCGATCAAGATGCAAAACGTCTTACCGAACATATATCATGGAAAAAGGGCGCGACGAAAAGAGTGAGTTTCAGGCGGATAACCACAAAATATTGTTTGCAGTTCATACGCCTTGATAAAGATTTTAAGTTTGATGAGTGGCTTTTCCTCGGAGCATTTGAGGTGAAAGGATGTGTAAGACATGACGATGGGCACGAAACATATGATATAGTGCCGATGGAAATTTACAGCGAATATGTTGAACGACTCATCGTAAGGTTCAAAAAAAAGCAAGGGCCCAAACAGGCAAAACTTTCGGCAGACAATCTCGCATCGATCGCTGTGGTAAGAATATCCGAAAAGAAATATATCAACGCTAACCGTCCGTTCCCGGGATTCAATTCGGTGTCGCTGTCTTTTCAGGAGCTGGAATATATCATTCATGCCAATATCGACAACTGGCGGGAATTGCTTTCTAATATCAATGCAGTTTATTGTATCACGGATATGTCGAACGGACAGCTTTATGTAGGGAGCACTTACGGGACAAACGGCGTATGGCAGAGATGGTCATGTTATGTCAATACCCATGGGGACGGAGGCAATGTGAAATTGAAAGAGATATTAGCAGAAGATGGAATATACAATCGGATATGTTCCGATAAGCGCAAAGCCGATGACTTCAAGTTTACGCTGCTGGAAGTGTTTTACAATCGCGACGGAAATGCAGACTACATCCGTAAGAGAGAAACATATTGGAAGGAAGTCTTTCAAACGCGGTCGTTCGGTTACAACGGCAACTAAAAACAAAGAGGTATACACACATGGATGATAAAAAGTTCGATAAGGAAACACAGAGATACATCAAACAACAGGTGGAAAAAGAGCTTGATAAACAGAGGCGGGAGGAGGTATATCGGCGGCAACGCGAAGAATATTCGAAAATGACGCTGCAAGAAAAAGACGAGTACGCCAGAGCGCAGAAGAAGTTTCTCAAAATTTTACTACTTGTCCTAGTAATAGGATTAGGATCAATATTTATCATTGGACTTATAGTGTATGGGATATTTTGCCTGATAAGTATATAAATGGGCGGGAAGAATTTTTGGCATCCGTTTCGGAGCACGCCTGTGGGCGCAAGTGATCAATATCGGCAAATTAGATCGTGAGAGGAGCGGGAGTGAATATGCGCATATGTTTGCATTTTGCGGTATCTATCAGGGTGATTTGAGCATATGCGCATCCAATGAGTCCGTGTGCGCGCATGATCTGCACATATGCGCAAGTGTTCCGCCGTGCGGGGCGGAACTGTGCAAAAAACGCTCTCCCGCGGGAGAGCGTTTTGCGTTGTCGCAATTTATCAAGTCGTTGATTTCAGCGCGTTAGAATGCGGTTTTTTGCCTTTCAGGCTGTTTACGGAATGCGCGGAGCCTACGCGCATGGCGTTGAGTATGGCGATGACCGCGACGCCCACGTCACCGAATACGGCGAGCCACATCCCCGCTATACCCACGGCGGAGAGTATGAGGATGACGACTTTGACGATGAGTGAGAACCATATGTTTTCATAGACGACGCGCATGGTCTTGTGGGCGACGCGTTTTGCGGTGGGGATGCCCGCGAGGTCATCGCGCATGAGTACGATGTCCGACGCTTCTATCGCGGCGTCGCTGCCCACTCCGCCCATCGCGATGCCGACGTCCGAGCGCATGAGCACGGGCGCGTCGTTGATGCCGTCTCCCACGAAACAGAGCACGTCGTTAGGCTTCTTTGCGGCAAGGGCGCTTTCCACTTCCGCCACTTTGTCCTGCGGGAGGAGGGAGGCTTTGTAACGCGTCACGCCCACGTCCGCCGCGACGCTTGCCGCGATGCGCTCGTTGTCGCCCGTCAGCATGACCGTCGTGCATCCCATGGCGTTCAGCGAGGCGACGACCTCGCGGCTTTCGGGTTTTAGTTCGTCCGCGACGAGCAGCGAACCCGCGAAGACGCCGTTTTCCGCGACGTATATCACGGTGCCCGCGCCCTCTTCGGGGACGTAGTCGATGCCGTGGCTCTCCATCAATTTCCCGTTGCCGACAAGCAGCACCGAGTCCGCCTTTTCTGCGATCACGCCTTCCCCCGCCACGTTGGTGACGGTGTAGCCGCCCACAGGCTCTTTGCCGTATGCCGCGACCACGGAGCGCGCGATCGGGTGAGAGGAGTCCTTTTCCGCAGCTGCCGCAAGGGCGAGGATGCGCTCGCGTTCGCTCTCCGGAGCGACTTTCACGACGGCGAAGTTGCCCTTGGTGAGGGTGCCCGTCTTGTCAAAGACGAAGATGTTCGCCTTGTCGAATT
This sequence comes from uncultured Clostridia bacterium, assembly GCA_944372795.1. Taxonomy (GTDB): domain Bacteria; phylum Bacillota; class Clostridia; order Christensenellales; family CAG-917; genus Limadaptatus. Next base: position 18,789 of record CALWAF010000013.1, read on the forward strand.
TTTCGAGGTAGTTCGAGCCCTTGATGAGGATGCCGAGTTTGGACGCTGCGCCTATGCCCGCAAAGAAGGAGAGGGGCACCGATATGACCAGCGCGCAGGGGCAGGACACCACAAGGAAGCTCAATGCGCGGTAGATCCACTCGCGCCAGTCGCCCGTCACTGCGCCCGGTATGACGGCAAGCAGCACCGCCGCGGCGACGACCGCGGGAGTATACCAGCGCGCGAATTTGGTGATGAAATTCTCTGCCTTGGATTTTTGGGCGGAGGCGTTCTCCACAAGGTCGAGGATCTTGGACACCGTGGAGTCGTAAAACGCCTTTTCCACGACGATTTGAAGCTGCGAGGTCACGTTGACGGAGCCGCTCACCACGCTGTCTCCCGCCGCGATGTCGCGGGGCATGGATTCGCCCGTGAGCGCGCGGGTGTCCAGAGAGGACGCGCCCGAGACCACGACGCCGTCGAGGGGGACTTTTTCGCCGGGGTTGACCACGATGGTCTCGCCGACGTTCACCTCTGCGGGATCCACCGTCACGACACCGCCGTCGCGCAGCACGTGTGCGCTGTCGGGGCGGATGTCCATAAGTTCCGAGATAGACTTTCTCGATCTTCCCGTGGCGTAGTCTTGGAAAAATTCGCCCACCTGATAAAACAGGAGCACGGCGCACGCCTCGTCGAAGCCCTCGGGAGCCAGACCCGACGCACCCGTGTATATCGCGAGGGCGAAAGCGCCCAGCGTCGCGATGCACATCAGGAAGTTTTCGTCCAGCATCTGCCCGCGCAGGATGCCGCGAAGCGCCCGCCACAGCACGTCATAGCCTATCGCGAGATATACGGCAAGGTACAGCCCGAAGGGGAGCAGCCATCCTAGCCTTCCGCCCGCCGCGCCCGCGAGACCTCCGTCCAGCGCTTTGTCGGTGATGAGCAGCACGAGGAACGCCGCCAGCGCGGCGATTATCCTTGCAAGTTCTTTCTTTTGTTTGGCACTCATATCACACCTTGATCTTGCAGTCGGGTTCTATCCTGCGGCACTTTTTCACGACCTCTTTCACCACTTCGTCAAAGCGCTCGTCGTCCGCCTCCAGCGTCATCCGCTGCATGATGAAACTTACGTTCACCGCGTTGACGCCGTCTATCTTGGACACGGCATTCTCCATCTTCGCCGCGCAATTCGCGCAGTCGAGGTCTTCCAACGCAAAAACCTTTTTCATATCCGTATTCTCCCGAATCACTCGTTTACGTGCATAAATGTGACGCTGAACACAGTGTTTATGTGCTCATCGCTCAAAGAGTAATATTTAACTTTGCCATCGGCGCGCACCTTGACGACGTCGTTTCTGCGCAGCACCGCAAGCTGGTGAGATACGGCGGAGTGCTCCATATTCAGCAGCTTTGCAAGGTCGCACACGCACATCTCACGGATGAGCAGCGCGCTCACGATGGAGAGGCGTGTCGGATCCGCCACCACTTTGAGAAAGGCGGACATCTTGTTCAGCGTTTCGCCGCGCACCATGCGCTTTGTCACATCGTCCACCACGTCGGGGTGTATGGTGCAGGAATGATTTGCCATAGCATTCTCCTTTCGGTTCGCCGCGCCCTCACGATAGATGAACGCGCATTCATATGAACCGTCATTCACATAATATGCCCGCCGCGGGCATAAGTCAAGTATTATCGCAAATTTCCGCAAAGAAAATTTCCCTGCGTCGGCGCGGCGGGGGTGTGGGTCCCTGACATGGGAGTATTGTTCCCCACTTACCCCAACTAGTAACGCGTTGAAACAAACGGGGACGGGGTCAAGCCGGGGTACTCGCTCGCGGGGCTTGGGGGCGCAAATGTTAAACCGCCAAAGAAATTTTGGCGGTTTAACATTTTTACCCTGTCCTCGTTAGTTTCGGAGTTTTACGCGAACTCATGCAACACCCGCTCGGAGGGTACGGCGGGCTCAAACGTGAAATGGAGTGCACGTCTCGCGGGGAATGTTGCTCCCCCTCCTTCCCTTCGGGCATTCCTCCCCCACTCGGGATAAGGGACAATCCTCCTAAAATGCGGGACTAACCTTTTCATAAAGGCGCGAACCGCGCCTTTATGAAAACACCTCTTGAAAAAAGTTTGAGTCTCGCACTCACTTATTCAAGCGGCGAACAGTACTGACTGAACGTCGCTCGCGGGGAGAGGAAGGCGACTCGACGCGCACTGCGCCCGTGTCTACTTAATTATCCGTCTAGCTTGCGAGGTCGCGAAGCGCGCCGCGGCGTTCAAGCGGCGGCTGCGCCGCCTGTGAACGCTTGGGTGAGCGGCGCGTAGTTCCAGCTCCGAATGAGATAACGTCGCGTTCGGGGCGAACGTCCGTATTTTTGCGAGGCGAAGAGCAGGCGCAGGCATAGAAGCAAGAAACCCACGGCGATGCCGTGGGTTTTGAGCAAAGAATGCCTCGCGAAATAGAACAGGCGGCTTCAGCCGCCCATACGCGGAGCAAAAATCAGAGAGCAACGCGATAGTTTAGGAACGAAGTGAATAAACGAGGAGCGTGGCGAACGTCCGTATTTTTGCGAGGAGAAGAGCAGGCGCAGGCATAGAAGCAAGAAACCCACGGCGATGCCGTGGGTTTTGAGCAAAGAATGCCTTGCGCCTGCGATCAGCCCGTGGAGCGCAACGCCTTGACGGGGTCTTTGCGCGCCGCGGCGATGGCGGGGACGAGACCCGAGATCACGGTGAGTCCTATGCTCAACACGACGAGCAGCAGGGCGTGCAAGGGGTTGAGCACGGCGAAGTTGGCTGGCGCCTGTGTCGCGAGGGAAGCGATCCACGCATTGATGGGGAAGTCGATGATCCACGCGAGGAAGACGCCGAGTATGCCCGCTGCCGCGCCTATGATGGCGGTCTCGGCATTGAAGAGGTTGCTGATGTCGAGTTTTCGCGCGCCGATGGAGCGCAGCACGCCGATCTCGGTGGTGCGCTCGAGGACGGAGACGTAGGTGATGATGGCGATCATCACGCTGGACACCACGAGGGAGATGGCGGAGAAGGCGATGAGGATGTAGGACACGATGTCCACCACCTGCGTGAGCAGCGAGGATATGGTGCCGGCGTTGTCCATATAGGTCACGGACATGCCGGGATTTGTATCGTTCCACGCGTCGAGATAGGCGCAGATCTTATCCTTTTCCTCAAAAGTAGTGGGGTAGATATACGCGCCCGTGGGGGTATCGCTGCCGCCGAGCAGTTTCATCTGATTGTCGTAGGCGGAGTCGATGAGGGCGAGGATGGACTCACCGCTCAAAGTCAAGCCCTCCATTATCTCGATGTCAAAGTTCGGGAGCATCGCTCTGATCATCTCGTCGGAGAGGATGGGGAACCATCCCTGCACCGTGGTGAGGACGGAACTTATCGTCTTGCAGGCGCGGAGCTCTTCCTTCTGTTCGTCGGAGAGCCCGTCTATGATGCCCGCGATGATGTCGCCGCCTTCCATGGAGCCGAAGTCACCTTCGAGCAACATTTCGATGATCCCGGACACCGCCTCCGCTTCGGAGATGCCGACGCTCTCGATGAGGGAGACGATCTGGCTGAAATCGAAGGAGAACTTGGTGCCTTCGAGGACGTCGTAGCTTGAGTAGGCTTCCTGATATTTGACGATCTCGCTGTCCGCCGCTTTGTCGAGGACGAGCTGGACAAGGTCCTCGGTGTAGGCGACGCCCGACTGCAGCAGGGGAGTGAGGATGTTGCTCTTCACGCGCATGACGCCCACGATGGTGACGGTGATGTTGTCGTCGGGGTCGTAGGAGGTGATGTCGGTGTTGACGGACGCTCTCGCCTCGGGACGGAAGGAAGTGCCGTTCAGCACCTTGCTGTCGTCAAAGCCCGTGCCGCTCGCGTTGTAGACGCTGTCGGGGATGTTGTAATAGTTATCGTTGGAGACGACGCTTATCTCCTTGCCGATGATCTCGGCGAAGTCGATGGGGAGATAGTCTCCGTTCTCGTCCTTCTCGAGCTTCATGCCGAGGGCTTCGAGGATGGAGTCGTCGATCATGTTGTAGGAGTTGATGACGAGCACGGCGGAGTGCGCCTTGTTGCCGTTGTAGTCCTCACCGTTCTCATAGGAAGCGCCGAGTGCGGCATTGCCTTCCTCCGTGCCGGGATAGCCGCCCGCCAGCACGTCGAACTGCGCGAGCATGAAGTCGTCCCAAAGCAGCTGCTGCCAGCCGATGGGATTGGAGCTCATGCCCATGGAGGACATGGCGTCGTTGATCATGTTGGATGTAGACTCGATGAGAGTGTAGTCCGCATTGGTGTCCCCGGGGCCCGTTTTTACTAGGATGGGCATATTGACGCCGTAGGAATAACGCACGGCGTTGAGGGACTCGGGATAGACCTCGGAGATGCCTTGGACATACTCCATATATTCGTCCGTCAGGACGTTGATGCCGAATTTCAGACCTTGGAGCCCCATGACGCCGGTGGGGTTGTAGGGGGTGACGTAGTCGGTGTCGGGATACTGCTCGCCGTCGCCTTGGTCGAACTCCATGTTCATGAGGGACTCGACGTCGATGTCGAGCGCCATGGAGTTGATGGTGAGCGGCATGCTGGAAAGGATGCTCTCTTCGAGGCTGCCCATGTAAAGGTCGAAGCCGTTGGAGAGAGAGAGCACGAGCGCGATGCCGATGATGCCGATGCTGCCCGCAAATGCGGTGAGGAAGGTCCTCGTGCGCTTGGCGACGAGGTTGCGCGCGGAGATGCCCAGCGCGGTGATGAAGGACATGGATGTGCGTTCCTTCTTCTCGCGTTTGGGTTTGCCGCTGTGCTTCCTGACCTGCACGGGCTTTTCGGGGGAAACGAGTGCCACGAACTTCTCGTCCGCATCGCTTGCGTGCGCGTCCGCGGGAGCGTCGCCCGCGCTTTCTGCGGGCTGTTCCTCCGCCGCGACGGGCGCGGACACGGCGGCTGTGCCGCCTGCGCGGAGAGCAGAGCTCTCGGCGTCTTCGGTGGTGGCGGTGGCGTCGTCCAACACGTTTTCTGCCTTCTTCTTTTTGGAGGACTTGGACTTTTTGCCTTTTGCGGGCTTCTTTTCCTCTTTTTCGGGAGCGGGCTCTTCGGCGGGGATGGTGTCGTGCACCTCCGCTTCCGCATCCGCGCTGTGGGCTATGTATTCCTCTATGGGGGTGGAGCCCTCGTCGCTCATCGCCGAGACGGGGGAGAGGATGGCGGGCATGCCGTCATAGGGATTGCTGTCCGCGACGACTTCGCCGTCCATGAGCTCGATTATGCGCGTGGAGTAACGCTGCGCGAGCTCCGGATTGTGCGTGACCATGATGACCAGCCTGTCGTCCGCGATCTCCTGCAAAAGGTCCATGACCTGCTCCGACGTCTTGGTGTCGAGAGCGCCCGTGGGCTCGTCGGCGAGGATGATCTCGGGATTGTTGACGATGGCGCGGGCGATGGCGACGCGCTGCATCTGTCCGCCGGACATCTGGTTGGGTTTCTTTTTGAGTTGGGAGCCCAGCCCCACGCGCTCGAGCGCGTCGACGGCGAGCTTCCTCTTTTTCTTGTGGGAAACACCGGATATGGTCAGCGCGAGTTCGACGTTCTGGAGCACGTTCAGGTGGGGGATAAGGTTGTAGGACTGGAAAATGAAGCCTATCGAACGGTTGCGGTAGGCGTCCCAATCGCGGGAACGGAATTCCTTGGTGGACTTATCGTTGATGATGAGGTCGCCGTCGGTGTATTGATCCAAGCCACCGATGATGTTGAGCAGCGTGGTCTTGCCGCAGCCGGACGGCCCCAGAATGGAGACGAATTCGCTCTTGCGGAAATTGAGGTTGACGCCTTTCACGGCGTGCACGACGGAGTCCGCCACGCGATAGTCCTTGATGATGTTGACGAGTTTAAGCATGCTGTTGACCTTACTGCGGACGGCTGTCCGTCCGCGCCCCCCGGATCCCGCAATAAATTACGGTGAATGGCGCTGAATTGAAAACAAAGACATTATACTTAAACAGTAGTCTTATGTCAACGGTGTGCCCCCAAAGTTAAGAATTTTATGCCGCGGAAAAGCCCTCGCCCGAGGACGTCCGCTTCGATCGCGTCTGCGGCTTTCCGCCCGCCGCGTCCGCCGTTTTTTCGGGCGGCGGCGGGTGCGGTTTCGGTAGAGGCTCTTTCCGCTTGATAACGTCGCTCGGAAATGTTAAAATAATTTGAAAACACGGCACGTTCGTGTGCACGGAGGTCAAAGTGGAAGACAGATTTACCCTGCGCACCCAAGCGCTCATCGGAAGGGAAGGAGTGGAGGCTCTCGCCCGCTCGTCCGTGCTCGTATGCGGGCTGGGCGGCGTGGGCGGCTACGCGCTGGAAGCGCTCGCGAGGGCGGGCGTGGGACGCATAGGGCTTCTGGACGGCGACGTCGTCTCCCCCTCCGACCTCAACCGTCAGATCCTCGCCACCACGGAGACCGTCGGCATGAAGAAGACGGAAGCGGGCAGGGCAAGGGTGCTTTCGGTGGATCCCGACTGCGTCGTGGAGACCTATGACCTTTTCTATCTCCCGGACACCGCGGACGGGGTGGAGATCGCCCGTTACGATTGGGTCGTGGACGCCGTAGACACCGTCGCCGCGAAGGTGGAGCTCATCTGCCGCGCAAAGGCGGAAAATGTCAAAATCGTGAGTTCAATGGGCACAGGGAACAAATTAAGTGCCGATTTTGTCATAAAAGATATTTCCGACACTTCGGTCTGCCCGTTGGCGAGAGCGGTGCGTAAGGAGCTGCGCGCCCGCGGGATAGAGCACGGCGTGGACGTGCTGTTCTCCCTCGAAAAACCGCGCGAGGGCACGGGCAGGACGCCCGCCAGCATATCCTATGTCCCCGCCGTCGCGGGGCTCATGCTCGCGGGGCACGTCATCCGGCATATCCTGCGCGGAGCGGGGGAGGGACGATGAGTTTCTTCGACGGAGAGATGAAGATCCGCGTGTCGGCTGCAAGCGGCACCGAGGCGGTGTTGAAGAGGGAGCTCACTGCGCTCGGCTACACCCCGGGAGGTGCGGAGCGCGGCAGGGTGGATTTTGAAGGCGGTATGCGCGACGTGGCGCGCGCCAACGTCTTTCTGCGTACGGCGGGAAGGGTGCGCATAGTCATCGCGGAGTTTCCTGCCCGCACTTTCGACGAGCTTTACGAGGGGATGCGCGCCGTCCGCTGGCGGGACATCCTGCCCGGGGATGCTGCGGTCGCGGTGAGCGCGAAGAGTTTTTCGGGCAAACTGTTTTCGCTGCGGGACATCCAGAAGATAGCCAAAAAGGCGATCGCGGACGACTACGCCGCGCGCTTCGGAGGGAGGATGCCCGAGAGCGGGGAAAGATATGACATCGAGGTGAGCATAGCCTCCGACATCGCATCCGTCACTCTCGACACTTCGGGGGTCGGGCTGCATAAGCGAGGTTATCGCGTGAAACTCGGCGAGGCGCCCATCCGCGAGACGCTGGCGGCAGCCATGCTGCTCCTTTCGGTATGGCGGGCGGACAGACCCTTCCTCGACCCCTTCTGCGGGTCGGGCACTATCGCGGTGGAGGCGGCGCTCATAGGCACGGACACCGCGCCGGGGCTCCGCAGGGGCTTCGCCTTCGAGAAGTTCGCTCTCGCTCCGAAGGTCGCGTCCTCGGTGAGGGAAGAGGCAGAGGAGCGGGTGCGCCGCGACGTCAAACTGCGCATAAGAGGCGGGGACATCGACCCCGCCGCGATAAAGCTCGCCCGCGAGCACGCGGAGAGAGCGGGGATGGGCGGACACATCCACTTTCAGGTGCAGGATGTCAGGGATATCTCGTCGCGGTTCGCGCACGGGGTCATCGTCACCAATCCTCCCTACGGCGAGAGGCTGATGAAAAAGGGGGAGCTTGATGGGCTTTACGCCTCGTTCGGGAGGGCGTTTGCCCGCCTTGACGAGTGGAGCGCATACGTCATCACGTCCTCTCCCTCTTTCGAAAAGAGTTTCGGCAGACGCGCCGACAGGGTGCGCGTGCTTTACAATTCGGAGCTGGAGTGCAGATTCTACCGTTTTCTGGGGGCGCCTCCCGCGAGGCGGGCTCAAGACGAGGACGTCGCGGGACGCGGCGAAGACGCAAAGGAGGATATATGAGAGCGGTCATACAGCGGACTTTCCGTTCCTCGCTGTCAGTGGACGGCAAGGTGGAGGGAGAGATAAAGAGCGGACTTACGGTGTTCCTCGCCGTATGCCGCGGCGACACCGAGGAACAGGCGGACTATTTCGCGCGCAAGCTGGTGCGCCTGCGCGTGTTCCGCGACGATGCGGGCAAGATGAACCGCAGCATACTCGAAGCGGGAGGGGAGATCCTTCTGGTGTCGCAGTTCTCGCTTGCGGGAAAACTCGGCAAGGGACACGGCAACCGTCCCGACTTCGGCGGAGCGGAAGATCCCGCACGCGCAAAGGAGCTTTATGAGCGCGTCATCGCCAAGGTGCGCGAAGAGGGCGTGACGGTGGCGACGGGGGTGTTCGGCGCGCACATGTTCATCGAACAGGAGCAGGACGGACCTCTCACTTTCATCTTCGAATGCTGACGGGAGAGCATTAAATCCCGCAAAAACGGCGCGGAGTACGTCCGCGCCGTTGACTTATGTTGAAATGTACGGTACAATGAGTCAAACCTCGAGGCGTATGCGCGCAGGCGGGGCAGGAGTATTATGGATTTTCTCGAACTGGTCAAAAGGCGCGAAAGCTGCCGCAATTTCACGGGTGAGCCCGTGGACTCCGCGGCGCTGAAAGAGATTGTGGAAGCGGGCAGACTCGCTCCCTCCGCGTGCAATTCCCAGCCGTGGAAGTTTTTCGTGGTGGAGAGCGGCGGCGAGCGCATGGAAGAGATGCGCCGCGCGGCACAGATCGCGGGCAACAACAAGTTCGCAGCAAAAGCGTCCGCTTTCATCGTCGTCTTCCGCGAGAAGCCCAATTACTCCGAGAGAGTGGGACAGGTGCTCTTCGGCAGGGAGTTCTCCGCGATAGACATCGGGCTTGCGGTGGAGAACATCGTGCTCGCGGCGGCGGAGAAAGGCATCGGGTCGTGCATCCTCGGGATGTTCACCGAAAGCGCCGTCAAGGAGTGCATAGGTCTCGGCAAGAGAGATAAGCGCAAAGTGGAGCTGGTCATCGCGCTCGGCGTGCCCGTGGCGACGGAGCCGCGTCCCAAAAAGCGCAAGGAAACGTCGGATATCGCCGTCTTCCTCAAATGAGAGGGAGAAAGGATAAGCCCTTTCGGGTGATGTTCGTGTGCTTCGGCAACGTGTGCCGTTCGCCGATGGCGGAGTTCATCTTCCGCGAGTACGCAGAAAGGTCGGGCGTCGCGGACCTCTTCGAGGTGGCAAGCGCAGCCACGACTTGCGAAGAGGGCAGACCCGTACATCCCGGCACGGCGGAGGTGCTGCGCTCACACGGCATCGGGCCTCAAAAGCGCACCAGCGTTCTTTTGAGACCGCAGGACGCCGAGCGGTGGGACTTGTTCGTCGGCATGGACGACTACAACATAAGAGCAATGCTGCGCATTCTGGGGGAGGATGCTGCGGCGAAGATATGCAAGCTGGGGGATCTTCTTCCCGCGCCGCGCGACATCGCCGACCCGTGGTATACGGGGGACTTCGAGGCGACTTACCGCGACGTGAGCGAAGGTGTCTCGGCGCTCATTGCAAAACTCATCGGGGAAGAGAAATGAAACAGAAGATCAACAGGACGGCAAACACCGTTATGGCGGTGGTATGTCTGCTCATCGGGCTGGCGTTGCTCGCGGGCGGGATATATCTTCTCTCCACTGCGGACGGCGACGCCTTGACTGGCGGCGTACTCGTGGGACTGGGGGCATTCATCGTGGTGCTCTTCGCCTGCACGATGTATCTCATCTTCAACTTCGAGAAGCTGCAGCAGAAGGCGGAGGAGAAGGCGGCAAGAGAGGCGGAGGCACGCAGAGCCGCAAGACGGCTCGAGGCGGAAAGGCTGCGTGCCGAGCGTATGAGCGCGGCGGAGGCGGCTGCCCGAGCGGGCGCAGCGTGCGACGTCCGCGACGAGGACGATGAAGACGACCGTCCCTTGTCGGAAGACCGCGCTTTGCCGCCGCCGAAAGAGGATGCGGACGGCGCAGAAAACGCAGATAACATCAACGAAAACGCGGGTTGAACCCCGCGTTTTGCAAAATCGGAGAAAAAAATGAACGTCACGGACGAACTGAAAAAACTTGCCGACGAAAGCTATCGCGACTTTCATCTGCGCCTCATCCCCGGGGTGGACGAGGACAGGGTGCTGGGCGTGCGTGTGCCCGCGGTGAGAGCCCTTGCGAAGCGCATGACCGATGAGGAAAAACGGGATTTCCTACACAGTCTTCCGCACCGCTTTTACGACGAGGATATGCTGCACTCCGTCATCCTTTCGGGAGTGCGGGACTTCGACACGGCTGCGGCTGGGGTGCGGGAGTTTCTGCCCTTTGTGGACAATTGGGCAGTGTGCGACGCTCTCGCGCCCAAGGCTTTCGGCAGGGCGGGGGAGAGCGATCGCGTGCGCGGGTTCGCATATGAGTGCATGGACAGTCCGCATCTCTATACGGCGCGCTTCGGAGTGAATTGCATGAGGATGTACTTTCTGGACGAGGCGTTCACCCCCGATGTCACGGAAAGGGTGGCAAAGGTCTCGGGAGGCTATTATCTCGACATGGCGGCGGCGTGGTTCTTCTGCGACGCGCTCATCAAGCGCTGGGACGAAACTTTGCCTTATTTCGAGCGCGGAGCCCTTGCACGCGAAGTGCACGTCAAAGCCGTGCGAAAAGCGGCGGAGAGTTTCCGCGTCCCCGAGGAGCGAAAGCGCCTCCTCCGCGCCCTCACGTGCCCTCCGGTTTTTGATCCCGAGCGGGTTTGAAAAATTTACTATTGAACTATTTTCGTTTGTGGGGTATAATGGTGTTGACGGAGGGGAGTCTCCGTGCATATCTTGCCCGCGAGAGCGGACGACGGGCGTGCGCCCGTCATGATAAGGAGGACCATGAATTACACCATTTCCAACGATCAGATCGAAGTCACCGTCTCCGACGTCGGCGCCGAGCTCATGTCGATCAAATCCCTGAAAGACGGCACGGAGTTCCTTTGGCAGGGCGACCCGGCGTTCTGGGCGGGCAGAGCCTACAATCTCTTCCCGATATGCGGGAGGCTCGCGGAGGGGAAGTACACTTTCCGCGGCGAGACCTACGAGATGAATCTGCACGGCTTCGTGAGGAAGAGCATTTTGGACGCCACAGTGCTCGCGCGTGACAAGATCGACTTCGGTCTGCGCTCCGACGAGCGTACGAAGGCGATGTATCCCTTCGATTTCGAGTATCACATCTGCTACTCCCTCGTGGGCAGCACCGTGAAGATGGAGATATCCGTCATCAACCACACCGACAGCACCATGCCCTTCGCGCTGGGCGGACACCCCGGGTTCAACGTGCCGCTTGCGGGCGCGGGCGCATTCGAGGATTGGAGGCTGGAGTTCTGCCCGGAGTGCGAACCCGTGCGCGTCGTGTTTTCCGACGCCTGCCTCACCACGGAGGAACGCAAGCCCTTCCCGCTTGAAGACGGCAAGATCCTGCGCCTTCGTCACGACCTCTTCGACCACGACGCGGTGGTGCTTGCGGGCACCTCTCACCGCGTGAGCCTGAAGAGCGACCTCTCTCCCCACAGTGTGACGGTGGAAGTGCCCGACGCGATGAAATATCTGGGCATTTGGCACGCCCCCAAGAAGGAAGCGCCCTATGTCTGCATCGAGCCGTGGACGTCGCTTCCCGCCTATGACGGCAGGGTGGACGACCTCGAGACCAAGGAGGATATGTTCGAGCTCTCGCCGCTGGCATCTTACGAGCTCATCTGGACGATCACGGTGGAGTGAAAGTCCGCACGACGAAAACCTTCGGATGCCGCAGGCACTCCGATACAGCAAAAACGCCCGTTCATCGGGCGTTTTTGCTGTATGCCGGAGCGAGGAAAACGGGGGAGAGAGAAAACTCTGGAACAACGGGACGGAATTACGCGCCGCTCAGCCAAACTTGCACCGTGGACGAATTTTCGCCCACGCTTGCAAGTCGCGGCGCGCTAAGTGAGTGCCGAGCAACGCCGTTGATCTAAATAGACACGGGCTTTAATTTGCGAGCGCCGAATTCCTCCGCCCGTGCCGGGTTCTCAGTGAGTACTGTTCGCCGCTCGATTATGTCAGTGCGAGACTCAAACTTTTTTTAAGAGGAGGAAAGTAAGTCCCGCATTTTAGGAGGAGTGAAGCCTTTTCGGACACGGGGGAGGAAAGCCCGAAGGGAAGGAGGGGGGAATAAAGATAACCCTCGGACGAACAGCTTGGTAGTGCGTGCTTGAGCGTGATGAATAGTCCGTCCGAAGCCGTTTTCCCCGCGCGGTAAAGTTAAAATTCAATTCTGAAAGTAGTGCCTTCGCCGAGGACGCTTTTCACGGTGAGTTTCCATCCCGCGCGGTCGCACAGTTTGCGCACCACGGCGAGCCCCAGCCCGAAGCCGCCGTGTTTGCCGCTGTGGGATTTGTCCACGGTGAAGAAGCGGGCGAAGACGCGCTCCAAGTTGTCCTCCGAGATGCCGATGCCGGTGTCCGCGACCTCGGCGTAGGGGGATTTTCCGCCCTTGACGGTGACGGTGATGGAGCCATTTTCCTTGTTATATTTGGTGGCGTTTCGGATGAGGTTGCCGAAGATCTCGGCAAGGCGTTCGGGACGGGTGGGGACGATGACGGGCTCGTCCGCATCCACGGTGAGGGTGATGCCGCGCCCCTCGATGTCCGCGCGCAGAGACTCCGCCGTTTCTCTTGCCGCGAGTGCGACGTCGCAGTCGAAGCAGGGCAGCTCGTCGTTGTCCAGCTCGTTGAAGTTGATGATGCTGGCGATGAGCCCCGAGAGCCTGTCCGCCTGCGTCTTGATGATGCGGTAGGCTTTCTTTTTGGTCTCTTCGTCGAGGTCGCCGTGTTCGAGCAGCTCGGCGAAGCCTTTTATGCTGGTGAGAGGGGTGTTCATCTCGTGGGAAATGTTGGAGATGAACTCGTTTTTGGACTCCTGCGCCCGTTTCACGCGCTGTTGTTCCTCGTCCACGAGCTCCATCTGTGCGCGGATCTCCTCGTTCTTGCGGTTGAGGATGTCGGTGATGGGGTAGAGCTCGCGGTATTTGGTGGAAAGAGGCGCCGTCCCGCGCGACTGCCTTGCGAGGTCTTCCACGGGTTTTAAGGCGTAGCTGGTGGCAAAGTAGGAGAAGACGAGGCAGACGAAGATGTCCAGCACAAGGAACCACGCGAGGGTGGGCAGGGTGTCCACGATGGCGTCCCACTGCGTCGAGGTGCGGGTGCCTATGCGCACGAGCCCTTCGCCGTAGCTTCTGCACACATACAGCATATCCTCTCCCGTGGTGTCGGAGTGGCGCACGGCGGAACCCGTGCCGCCGCGCAGCGCCGCCGCGACCTCCGGACGGTCGGCTCTGGACTCGCCCTCCGTCACGCCGAAGCTGTCGCCCGTGACGTTGCCCGCCGAGTCGAGGAAGGTGACGCGCACGCCGCCGAGCTCTCCCGCAAGCGCCTCCGCCGACGTCTTGTCCCCCGTGCCGACGCGCTCTGCGTCCACGGCGTCCAGCTGTGCGGAGAGGATCTCCCTTGTGTTTTCCAAGAGGGATTCGTAGGAGAGCGTCGCACTCACGACGGAGTAGATGACGAACCCGATCAGGGTGATGACGAGCGTCGCGACGAGGATGCGCTTTCTCATTGCGCTTTGAACTTATAACCCACGCCGAAGACTGTTTCGTAGTTGAAACCGAGCTTGCGCAGGTGGCTGACGTAATTGTCGATGGTGCGGGTCTCGCCGCCCTCGTAGCCCCAGACGTTGGAGAGCAGCTCGTCTCTCGTCAGCACTTTGTCGGGGTTTTCGAGGGAATATTGCAGCAGTTTGAATTCCTTGCCCGAGAGGTTCACCTCTTTGCCCGCGAGGGAGACGGTCATTTTTTCGCAGTCCATGACGACGTCGCCGACGGTGAGCACGGCGGGCTTTTTCTTTATTCTGCGGAAGACGGCGGATATCTTCGCCGAAAACTCGAGGATGCCGAAGGGTTTTGCGATATAGTCGTCGGCGCCGAGGTTGAGCCCGGTCACCTTGTCCGACTCTTTCCCGAGGGCGGAGAGCATGATGCAGTATACCTCGGGATGCTTGGCTTTGAGGCGAGTGAGCACGTCCAGCCCGTTGCCGTCGGGCAGCATGATGTCCAGGACGGCGATGGAGGGGAGGGTGTCGCGCACGGCATCCTCGAACGCTCTCACCGTACCGAAGGTGCGGCATTCCACGTCCCCGAGCTGCAAGGTGCATTTCACGAGGTCGCAGATGCCGTCGTCGTCTTCGAGAAGGTATACACGTTTGTCCATAAAAACTCCGTCAGTTTGCCTCCGAAGAGTGGGCTATATAGTTGAGGTGGTCGCCCACACGTTCGAGGTTGCACACGAGATTTACGAAGACGCCGCTGCTTTCGGGGCGGCACTCTCCGCTGCCCAGCCTAGCGACGTGCTCCTTGATGAGGCGCTTCCTTCTGGAGTCGACCTCGTTCTCCAGCTCGTCGATGGCGTTGATGTCGTCCATTGCGCCCGAAAGGAGCAGCTCGCCCGCCTTTTCGGACATCTTTTCCAAAAGCTCGTACATTCCCTTGATGTCGTCCTTGACCTTGGGGGAGAAGTAGAGCTGATCCTTTTCGGTGCGGCGGGTGTACTTGGTCACGTTTTCTGCAAGCTCGCCCACGCGGTGGATGTCGCCTAGGCAGGAGTGCAGCGCCGCGATGCGTTTCTCGGTGTCCAGAGTGGAGTCATAGGCGGACACCTGCACGAGATAAGCGTCGATCTTGGAGAGGGTCTCTTCCGTCTCGGAGTTGAGGCGCATGACCTCTTCCGTCTTCGCGGTGTCCTGCTCGATGAAGCCTTCCACCGCCGTTTTCAGCCCGGAGATAGCCTTGCGCAGCGCAGCTCTCGCCTCTTCGGTGGCGCCGTCGACTGCGAGCGCGGGGGTGGGCAGCAGACGCTTATCAAGTCTTGATGGCGCATCCTCCGCGTCTTCGGTGCTCTTCGCCGCCTTCTTGCCGGGGCGGACGAGCAGCTCGGAGAGCTTGACCAGCCCGTTGGTGAAGGGCAGGAAGAGGATGGTGCTGATGACGTTGAAGAAGGTGTGGAACATCGCTATCTGCGTGCCCGGATTGTTGGGGAACCACGCTTCCAGCGTCAGCCTGTTCATGTCCGGCCAGCATATCATTATGATGAAGAATATGATGGAGCCTATGACGTTGAACAGCAGGTGTATCATAGCCGCCCGTCGAGCGTTGACCGATGTGCCGATGCAGGAGAGCAGCGCAGTGACGCAGGTGCCGATGTTGGTGCCCAGCACTACGTACATGACCGCGTTGCCGCCTCCGCCTATGATGATGCCCTGCGTCGCCATCGAGATGAGGATGACCGTGACGGCGGAGGAGGACTGCACTATGGCGGTGATGGCGATGCCGAGGAAGAAGAGCAGGAAGGGGTTGGTGATGCTCGCGAAGAGGTCGACGATCACCTGACTTTCCTTGAAGAACGCCATCGAGCCGTCCATGACGTCGAGACCCACGAAGACGAGACCGAGACCTGCCACGGCGTAGCAAATCGTCTGCACCTTTTCCTTTTTGGTGGCGTAGGCGATGAGCACGCCTATGCCCGTGAGCCCCATCGCGAAGGTGGCGATGTCGAAGGCGGAAAGCGCCGCGATCTGCGCCGTGATGGTGGTGCCGATGTTGGCGCCCATCGTGATGGTCGCAGCCTGCGTCAGGGTCATGACGCCCGCGTTGACGAGGCCGACCACCATGACCGTCGTGAGCGAGGAGCTCTGTATGACGGCGGTCACCGCCGTGCCGATGCCCACGCCTACGAGGTTGGAGGACCATTCCTTTGTTTTCGCGCGGAATTTTTCCTTGCGCGTCGCGCCCTCGGGCAGGACCGTCTTGCCGGAGGCGCGGTGGAAGAGCGAGCGCATCTTGCCCGTCGCCAGCTTTTCCATGTTGTCGGACAGGAGCTTGACGCCTATGAGGAAGGCGCCGAGACCCGCAAGGAGCTCAAATACTGCGTATGCGTATTCCATTGTTCACCGTTATCCCTCTTGTTTTGGACCGGGACGGCTCCGTCCCGTATGACGCGCACCCGCATCGTCGCGCCGCATTTCATTTTGTCTTGGTTTTAGTCTAGCATGGAAGATGTAAATTAGTTGTCACAAAATTGTAAAAAAAGCGGAATGTGGCAAGTCGGACGCAAAAATGATGGGTGCGATTTGATAGCCAAACGACATATGTCGTGTTATTATAATATGCGTTCAATCGTCTTGTTATTCTTTAATCGTTTTTTAACAAGAGTACGGTTGAATAATAATATTACAGTTAATACGAGGGACGCCCGTGTCCGAAAGACGCGTCCGAAAGGTGAAAAATGCTGAAACTCGTTGACATCACAAAAGAGTACAGGACCGACGAAGAGAGCGTGATGGCGCTGCGCGGCGTGTCCGTGGAATTCCGCGAGAGCGAATTCGTCTCCATTCTGGGGCCGTCGGGCTGCGGCAAGACGACCCTTCTCAATATCATAGGCGGGTTGGATCGTTACACAGCGGGCGACATCCGCGTGGATGGCATCTCCACCAAGGAATACCGCGACGAGGATTGGGACACCTACCGCAACAGGCGCATAGGCTTCGTCTTCCAATCCTACAACCTCATCCCCCACATGACCGTGCTGAAAAACGTGCAGCTCAGCCTCACGCTCGCGGGCATCTCCAAAGAAGAGGGCAGAGAGCGCGCGCTCGAAGCGCTGAAAAAGGTGGGGCTCGAGAAGCAGGCGAAGAAGAAGCCCAACCAGATGTCCGGCGGACAGATGCAGCGCGTCGCCATCGCCCGCGCCCTCGTCAACAACCCCGACATCATCCTCGCCGACGAACCCACGGGCGCACTCGACAGCGAGAGCGGCGTGCAGGTCATGGAGCTTCTGAAAGAGGTGGCGCGCGACAGGCTGGTCATCATGGTCACGCACAACGGACAGCTTGCCGAAGAATACAGCACCCGCATCATCAACCTTCGCGACGGCGAAGTGGTGGGGGACACCGCGCCCTATGACTCCGATTCCGAGCCTGCGGACATCGCCAAGCGCGAGAGCAGAGTTTTCGACGAAAACGGGGTTGATTCCACCGTTTTGACAGCACAAACCCCGAGTAGTGCGGAAGAAGGCGTTGCGGCCCCCGCAAGACCCAAGAGGCGGAACATCTTCACCCGCATAGGCGAGCGCATCCGCGATTTCCGCAAACGCGAGAAGTCTTATATGTCCGTGTCCACCGCGGTCAACCTCTCGTGGACCAACCTGCTCAGCAAGAAGGGACGCACCCTGCTCACCTCCATTGCGGGCAGCATCGGCATCATCGGCATCGTGGTCGTCCTCGCACTCTCCAACGGCGTCGGCGGCTACATCGCGGGGCTCGAGGAAAACGCCCTTTCGCAATATCCCATCACCATCAACGACCGCGATGTGTCCATGGAGAACATCATGAACACCGTGCTCGGCGGCATGGGCGGCGACAAGGGTGAGGAATATCCCGACACGGGCGAGATAGTCGTGGGCGAGGTGCTGGGATCGCTGCTTTCGTCCATAAGCGACATCTTTGCGGAGAACGACCTCTCTTCCTTCAAACAATACATCGAGCAGAACTTCGACGAGAGCTACGGTGTGGTCAAGTACGGCTACGGCACGACTATGAACATCTACACCGAAGACCCGAAGAACCCCGACACGAAGTATATGAAGGTCAATCCTTACACCGATGCGATGGGCTCCTTCTTCCCCTCGTCGGGGGAGGGCAATCTCGGCGCCATCGCGGACATGGCGGAGAGTTTTTCCGCGTCGTGGGATCAGCTCACCACCAATCAGAGCCTTCTCGAGAAACAGTACGACGTGCTTGAGGGCAGGTGGCCCTCGCAGAGCTCGCCCAACGAGATCGTCATCGTCGTGGACAGCTACAACAATCTGCCCGACTTTGCCATGTTCATCCTCGGCTTGCGCTCGCAGGACGACCTTATGAACATCATTTTCCCCACTGGCTCCGACCGCGACGAGTTCTATGAACCCATCGACATGGCATCCCTCATCGGCAAGAAGTATTACGTCATCACCGACGCGGACTATTTTGTCGAGGACGAGACCGCTCCCGGCGGCTACGATCAGATTGACAGGACCGCCGTCGACAAGTCCGTCGTCGACGCCGCCTTCGAAGAGAACGGCGTGACGGAGCTCAAAGTGGTGGGTGTCGTCCGTCCCAAACCCGGCGTGACCGTCACCTCCATCAACGGCTATATCGGTTACACCGAGGCGCTCACGCTCTCCATGCTGGAGAAGGCGGAGACGCACGACGTCGTGCAGAAGGTCATGGACGCGGCAAAGCTGGCGGCGGCGCGCGGCGACGCGGAGGCGGCGGAGACCATCACCGTCACGGAAGAAAATTTTCTCCCCTTCTCTTCCCCCATCGCATTGGATGAGAAGGTCTCTTATCCCGGCAGTCTCTTCGGCGACAATGAGCAGCAAGTGAACGTAGGCACGTCCATCTTTAACTATGACCTATATGTCGCCCTGCTCAAAGCGCTGGGGGTGGCGGATCCCGACGACCCGTCGTCCATATCCTTCTATCCGAACTCCTTCGACCACAAGGCGGACATCGAGAATTTCATCGCGCAATATACACGGGATACGGGCAACGACCTCAAATACACCGATCAGCTCGGCATCATCATGACTTTCGTGGAGCAAATGAGCTCCACCGTCACGCAGGTGCTCGTAGGCTTCGCCGCCATCTCCCTCATCGTGTCCACCATCATGATCGCCATCATCATCTACACCTCGGTGCTGGAACGCAGGAAGGAGATAGGCGTGCTGCGCTCCCTCGGCGCAAGAAAGAAGGACATATCACGCGTCTTCATTGCGGAGTCCGCAATTCTGGGCGCTTATTCGGGAGCCATAGGCATAGTGCTCGCCGTGGTCATATCCTTTGCGGGCAGTGCCATTCTCGCCGCCGTCCTCGGCATATCGGGACTCATGCAATTGCAGATCTGGCAGTGCGCGGCGATGTTCTGCATCAGCATACTGCTTTCGGTGCTGGCGGGCTTCATACCTTCGCGCATCGCATCCAAGAAGGATCCGACAGTCGCCCTCCGCAGCGAATGAGCGCACCTGCAACCTAGCCTCAAAACGGGCGCCCCGAAGCGGGACGCCCGTTTTATTTCCCGCTCCTTATCTCACCGTTTTCACATCATCTTGTCCGCTTTGCTCCGACGGAGCGCTTTCTTGCAGCTGCAGTCCGGATGCCGTATCGCCGAGCCGTTCCTTTGTGAAAAATCCGCATAATTTTCGGACGGGGGTTGAAAATAAAATAAACTTATAATATAATGTTCTACGAAAAAAACGGCGCTTCGCCGTGTAAAAGAGGTGATATAATGGCTAAAAAGATTCAATCCACCGCCAAGGTGACGGACAACAGCGTCATGCTGTGCCTGCTCTTCATAGTTATGGGCGTGCTCTTCGTCTGGCTCGAAGCCGGCGTCGCCGCCATCGCAATGATGACCATCGGCGTCATCGCCACCGTGCTCGGTCTCTTCGAGCTCTTCCACAAGAACTGGATCATGGGCATCATCGAGCTCGTCATCGGCATTGCGCTCATAGTGGTCGCAGCCCTCGCTCCCGATGTGGTCATCCTCATCCTCGGCATCGCCATCATGCTCTTCGCCATCCTCGTGCTCATCATGGGGCTCAAGAGCTTCAAAGGCATGAGTGTCGTCTCCAAAGTGCTCTACATCCTCACCATCCTTCTCGCCCTCGTCGTCGGCATCCTCTTCGTCGTTGCCTACGCCGAAAGCGGTGTTGAAGGCATCTTCATCGCCATCGGCGCCATAAGCCTCGCCGTCGGGGTGGTGATGTTGGTGAAGGCTGCCCTGACCAGCGGCACCAAAGCCGTCTGACGCTCTCATTTGGCGCATAACTGCGTCAAAGGCACCCGCTCTGCGGAGCACGTACGATTTAGTACGCTGGCTCCTTGAGCGGGTGCCTTTTCCTTGTTCTGCATCCAAATGAGAGCGTCAGACTAATGTGAGGTAAGAACAGAGAAAACGTCGTGCTCAAAGGTTGGAACGGGGTGCACGTCCCGCGGGGAATGTTGCTCCCCCTCCTTCCCTTCGGGCTTTCCTCCCCCACTCGGGAAGAGTTCAGTCCTCCTAAAATGCAGGATATACTTTTCGTTCTTTTTGATAGAGTTTGAATCTCGCATAGAGATAATCGAGTGGCGAACAGAATAAACTGAACGTCGCTCGCGGGGAGAGGAAGGCGACTCGACGCGCACTATGTCCGTGTCTACTTAATTATCCGTCCGGCTTGCGAGGTCGCGAAGCGCGCCGCGACTTGCAAGAGCGGGCGCAAACGCCCGCTGTGCAAGTTTGGGTGAGCGGC
>CALWAF010000014.1 GCA_944372795.1 uncultured Clostridia bacterium
TGCCTTCTATAATTGCAGCGGCTTGACCTCCGTCACCATTCCTGACAGCGTGACGCGCATAGGTTGGTGTGCCTTCTCCGGTTGCAGAAGTTTGACCTCCGTCATCATCCCGGACAGCGTGACGAGCATAGGTAGGTCTGCCTTCTCCGGTTGCAGCGGCTTGACCTCCGTCACCATCCCGGGCAGCGTGACGAGCATAGGAGATTCTGCCTTCCAGAATTGTAGCGGCTTGACCTCTGTCACCATCCCGGACAGCGTGACGAGCATAGGAGATTCTGCCTTCCAGAATTGTAGCGGCTTGACCACCGTCACCATTCCTGACAGCGTGACGAGCATAGGGGAGGAGGCCTTCTCGGGTTGCAGCAACTTGACGGCGGTCCACATCACAGACATCGCTGCATGGTGCAGGATAGAGTTTGCCTCCACTTCTTCCAATCCGCTATACTATGCGCATGATCTGTACTTGAATGGCGAGTTGGTGACAGATCTCGTGATCCCGAACGGGGTGACTAGCATAGGGGATTATGCCTTCTATAATTGCAGCGGCTTGACCTCCGTAACCATTCCTGACAGCGTGACGAGCATAGGGACGTGGGCATTCTCCGGTTGCAGCGGCTTGACCTCCGTCATATTTGAAGAGACGGCAGGGTGGTATCGAGCTTTAAGCAGTACAGCAACGAGCTGGACGGAGATCTCGAGCAGCGATCTTGCCGATCCGGCAACGGCGGCAGAGTGGCTGACGTCGACATATCAGAACTATTATTGGAAGCGCAACGCGTAAAAGGGTGTCAAAAGGCGGGGACTCCCGCACATATTCAAGCAGTGGACGGGCGAGGGCTTTCGGGCTCTCGCCCGTCCGTTTGTGTGGCGTGCTTTCGCGCCCGTGACGGGCGCGGCAATTCGGGGTCCCCGCCGAAAGTATTTTCGGCGGGGGAAAGGAAAAGCCGCCTTGGCGGCGGCTTTTGAGAGCCTGTGCCGTGGGCAGTGGGCTCACACCATGAAGGGCGCGTAGGCGTCAGAGGTCGTCGGCGTCTTGTTCGGGCAGGTCGAGGGGGTTGTCGGGCACTCCCGTCCACGAGCCGTTGGGATCTTTGAGAGCCTCCCATATCTCCTTGTCGCTTTGTCCGCTGTTCGCGAGGGTGGGACGACGGGTGGCGGGATGTTTTGCTTTGACGTGTTTTTTCATAGGTTCTCCTTTCGGGCGCTGATTTGGCGCCCGCATAGGGAGTGTGTGCAAAAAACGCGGGAAAAGTCGCGAGGCGGGGAGTTTTTCTGAAAACGCAAAAACGCGGCTTTAATGCCGCGTTTTCGGAATGTAAAGCCTTGTTTTTGCGGGTTCAAGCGCCGTATTTTTCCGCGAGGTAGGCAAGCGCTTCGGCATATCCCGCGAAGCCTTTGCCGCAAATGACCTTCTCGGCGTAGAGGGAGACGTAGCTCTTTTTGCGGAATTCCTCGCGCGCACCGATGTCGGTGAGGTGCACCTCGACGGTGGGCAGCCCCACGGCTTTCAGGGCGTCTAGGATCGCCACCGAGGTGTGCGTGTATGCCGCGGCGTTAAGGACGATGCCGTCGCAGTTCCCGTAGGCGCGCTGGATCTCGGTGACGATGTCTCCCTCGCTGTTGGACTGGAAGAAGGTGACTTCGACGCCGAGCTTCTCCGCGGCGCGTTCTATGCTGCCCACGAGGGCGGCGTAGTCGGCTTTGCCGTAGAGGTCGGGCTCGCGTATGCCGAGCATGTTGATGTTAGGACCGTTGATCACCGAAATTTTCATAAAACAGCTCCTTTATTCGCATTGCGCAACTTTCGGGGGTGCCGTCGTTGACCACTTCGGCATCCGCGAATGCGGTGTAGACGGGCATACGTTCTTTCTCCATGCGCGCGAGTGTTTCGCGGTCGCGGGAGAGGGGTCTGCCCTCGGTGGAGAGGGAGTCGAGGTCGCGGCGCACCAGCACCGTGAATCCGTCGGCGGCGAGGTTTCTGCGGTTGACCTCCGAAAGCGGCGCGCCGCCGCCCGTCGCGATGACCAGCCCCGTCTCGGTGGAGAGGCTCGCGATGACGGCGCGCTCACGCGCACGGAAACCCTCCTCGCCGAACGTCGCAAAGATGTCCGGGATGCTCATCCCCTCGCGGGTTTCTATCTCGGTGTCGGTGTCTACGAAGGTGCGGCCCAGCATTTCCGCGAGCGTCCGTCCCACCGTCGTTTTGCCGGAGGACGGCATACCGATGAGCACGATGTCGGTGAGCTCCGCAGCAATGGTGCGCATGACGCGCACGATCTCTTTCCCGTCCGCGCTGTCCTCTGCGGGCTCGGAGTAGTCGCCGCCGCGGAAGAGGTTGTTCGCCACTTTGGCTTGCGCGGTCAGCATCAGAAGTCCGTTGCCCGCGGGCACGCCCAGCTCCTTCGCCTGCTGTGAGAAGCGGGTGTGCAGGGGGTTGAACACGGCGTCGAACACCCCGACAAGGCGGGGGAACATCGAGAGGTCTGCGGGAGACGCCGCTATGTTCGGGAACATCCCCACGGGGGTGGCGTTGATGACGACCTCGGTGTTCGTGAGGGAGGGTAGGGAGTCATAAGTGACTTCTCCCGAGCGGGAGACGACGGTGACGGACGCCGCGCCTTCGCGCTTCGCCAGCGCGCACGCGGTGTGGGACGTCCCGCCGCTGCCCAGCACGACGACGTGTCTGCCCGCGAGCGTTATGCCCGCAAAGCGCAGGGCGAAGTGCATGCCGTAGATGTCGGTGTTATAGCCCGTGAGCCTGCCGTCGCGGTTGACGACGGTGTTGACCGCTCCGCACATCACGGCGGAGGGATGCAGCTCGTCCATGAAGGGGATGACGTCGCGTTTGTAGGGTATGGTGACGTTAATGCCTTCAAACTCGCGGGCGGCGAAGAAGGGCGCGAGGCGGTCGGGAAGAAGGGGGCGCAGCTCATAATCCGCCGTGCCGAAATCGCGGTGCAGGCGGGGGGAGAAGCTGTGTCCCAACGGATTCCCGATCAGCCCGACTCTCATTGCGTCACCTCGTGATAGCTGCCGAGGAAGACGAACTGTTCCGTGCCCTGATCCAGCTCGGCGACGAGGGAGAGGGTGTCGGAGTTTTCGATCTGCCCTTCGAAGTCGAAGTAGAACATGAATTCGAAGTCCGTGCCGGGGAGGGGACGGGACTCCAGCTTGGTGAGGTTGAGCCCCAGCGTGGAGAACTTGTTGAGCACGCGGTTGAGGGAGCCCGACTCGTGGGGGAGGGTCATCATGATGCTGATGCGGTCGGCAGGCGCGAACACCTCAAGCCTCTTGCTGATGCAGATGAAGCGGGTGTAGTTGGAGTCGTTGTCCTGCACGTTGCTCTCGAGTATGCCCAGCCCGTAGAGCTCGGCGCAGCCTCGGGAGGAGAGACATGCGATGTCCCCTCTGTCGGAGGCAGCCACCATCTCCGCCGCGACGGCGGTGTTGGGACAGGGAGTGATCTTCACCCCGGGGAAGTTCTTCTGCAAATAGCCCGCGCATTGGGAGAGAGCCTGCTCGTGGGAGCACACCTCTTTGATGTCGGAGAGCTTCGCGCCCTTTTTGGCAAGCAGGTGATGGCTGACCTTGAGTTTGATGCTCCTCACGATGTAAAAGTTGTGCTTTTTCATCAGGTCGTACACCGCGTTGACGCTGCCGACGGCGCTGTTCTCGATGGGCAGGACGCCGTAGTCGCACAACCCCTTTTCCACGGCTTGGAACACCCCCTCGAAGTTGCGGAAATAGGTGATGTCCGCGATCTCGAACAGCTTGTCGGCGGCGATGGAAGAGTAGCTCCCTTCCACGCCCTGACAGGCGACGGACGCCGAAACGGGGAAGTACTTTTTGCCTTCCATCAGCACTCGGCGCAGCTCGTCCGAGAGGGGGGTGACGGGCGCGACAAGACGACGCTGATAGGCGCGCGCAGTTTCCATAATCGTCTCAAACACACGTTTAAGATATATTTTTTGCTCGTCATCTGCCGATTTGGTCACTTTGGCTATGACTTTCTTTTCGCGTGCGGGATCGAGGACGGGGATGTGCAGCTTGGCTTTTTCCTCGCCGATCATGCGCACCGCGTCCTGACGTTCGAGATAGAGCGCCGCGATCTTGTCGTCGATGTCGTCTATCTTTTTGCGGAGTTCTTCGATCATATCATTACCTCTCAAAGTTTTCTTTCCGTATGTATAAGCACGGCGTCGAGGATGGCGAGCGCCGCCGCCGCTTCCACTGCGGCGACCGCCCTCGGGACGACCGTGGCGTCGTGTCTGCCGCGCACCTCGATGGTGGTCTCGGTGAGCGTGTCAAGGTCCACCGTCCTCTGGGGGAGGGAGATGGACGGAGTGGGGCGGAACACCGCTCGCATGGTCAGAGGCATCCCGTTGGAGATGCCGCCGTTGATGCCTCCGGAGTTGTTGGTGAGGGTGATCACCCTGCCGTCTTTTACGGCGAAGGGGTCGTTGGCGCGGCTGCCGCGCATCCCCGCGAGGGCGAATCCCGCGCCGAATTCCACGCCTTTCACCGCGGGCACGGCGAAGAGCGCCGCGGAGAGTTTGCTCTCCAGCCCGTCGAAGAGGGCGTCGCCCAGCCCCGCAGGCACGCCGTAAGCGATGCATTCCACCACGCCGCCTACGCTGTCGTGAGCTTCCATCGCCTTTTCCACCGCTTCCGCCGCTTTGTCTATGTTCGAAAGCATGGGGAGGGAACTGGAGTGGCACGCCGCGATCTCGTCCGAGGTCACTTCGCCGTCGAGATAGCTTCTGCCTTTCACGCCCGCGAGCTCGCCGATGTACGCCATGACGCGTATCCCGCGCCGCAACAGCAGTTCTTCCGCCACGCCGCCCAGCGCGACGAGGGGCGCCGTCATCCTGCCCGAGAAGCGTCCGCCGCCCGAGAGCGCGGCGCCCGAGCCGTCCTTTACGAAGGCGGTATAGTCCGCGTGCGAGGGACGGGGAGTGCGGGAGTAAGAGTAGTCGGACGGGCGGATGTTGCGGTTGAAGATGCGCGCGGTTATCGCACCGTCCACGCGCAGTTCGTCGCCTTCGAGGGAGCAGCCCTCCCACACCACTTCGTCCTCCTCCCTGCGGGGGGTGGAGAAGAGATAGGTGCCGCTCTTCCTTCTGCGCATAAGCTCATCCACGGCGGCGGGACGGAAGGTCTCGCCCTCGGGCAAGCCCGCAAGTTTTCCGCCTATCTCGGGGGTGTGCGAGCCTCCGTAGATCTCGATGTCAAGGATGTCAAACGGTCTCATCCGCGTGTCCTCCCAAAGTGCGAAGATCCTCGAAAAACGAGGGATAGGATTTTGCCACGGCTTCGGCATCGTCCACGGTGCCTCCCGCGACCAGCCCCGCCACCGCAGCCGACATGACCATGCGGTGGTCTTTCCTGCCGTGTGCGGCAAAGGGTCTTATCTTGCCGCCGTATATCGTGAGGGTGTCGCCGTCCGTCTCCGCAGCCACGCCCATAGCGGCGAGGTTGGACACTATGGCGGCGAGCCTGTCGCTCTCTTTGTCTTTGAGGCGTCCGACGCCCGTCATCACGCTCCTGCCTTCCGCGGCAGCCATCACCACCGAGAGCACGGGAGCAAGATCGGGGGTGTCTTCCATGTCCGCTTCGACGGGGACGAGTCGTCCCGCGCGCACGGTGAACGCGTCCTTTTCCGACTTAACGTCCGCGCCCATCTTTGCGAGTATGTCCGCGATCGCTTTGTCCCGCTGTGCGCTGTCTGCGTTGAGCCCCGTGACGGTCACGTCGCCCGCCAGCGCGCCCGCCGCCAGCATGAATGCGGCAGAGGACCAGTCGCCTTCGGCGCGGAGCTCGCCCGGGGAGTGCAGCCTGCCCGCGGGGAGGATGTAGACGCCATCGTCTTCCTCGACGCGTTTGCCGAAGAGGGCGAGTGCATCCAAGGTCATCTCGGTGTATCCGCGCGACACGGGAGTGCCCGTCGTGCGCAGGACACATCTTTTTCCCGTCGCCGCAAGTGCGAAGAGCATCCCGCTGACGTACTGCGAGCTCACGGAGGCGTCCACTTCGAATTCGGAGCCCGAAAGTTTCCCGCCGGTGACTAGGGGGAGGGAGTCCGCGCCCACTTCGGCGCCGCCTTTACGCAGTGCGGCGGCAAGCTCCTTTACAGGGCGCGAGGGCAGTCTGCCGTGTCCCGTGAAGGTCGCCGTCGTGCCCAGCGCGCAGGCTACGGGCAGAAGGAAACGCAGCGTGGAACCGCTCTCGCCGCAGTCGAGCAGCGCGCTCGCGGGGGGTGCGGTGACGGGATGCACGAGATAGCCGTATTCCGTGCGCGTGACCGTGGCGCCCAGCGCGTTCAGACACTCCGCCGTCGCCTCGATGTCGCGGGAGACGGCAGGGCAGATCACCTTGCTTTCGCCGTCCGCAAGCGCCGCCGCGATGAGCAGACGGTGCGCGTGAGACTTGGAGGGCACGGCGCTCACCGAGCCGTGTATGCGTGACGGGCTCACTTTCACTTTCATGACACGAATTCCTTCAGTTCCCCGAGGGTCATCGGCACCACGTCGCACTTTCCTATGCCGCGTATGGTCACGACGTTTATCTTCCCGCTCTCTATCTTTTTGTCGTGGACGATGTGTTCCGCCACGGCGCCGACGGGATAAGGACAATCCGGGAAGCCGTACTTCTGCAAAAGCGAAGTGACGGCAAGATAATCTTCTTTGGGGAGCATCCCCGCTTTCACGCACGCGCGGGCAATTATCTTTATGCCCATCGCGACGCACACTCCGTGCGGGAAGCCCAGAGCGCTCTCCGTCTCGACGGCGTGCCCGAAGGTGTGCCCGAGGTTGAGCAGTCTGCGCAGTCCCTTCTCGTTCTCGTCTTCTTCCACTATGCGCCGCTTGTAGTCGACGGCAAGATCCACCAACCTCTCGAGGTTGTTTTCGGTGACGCCCTCGCGCATGATGTCGAAGATCTCTCCGCCCGCGAGCACGGCGTACTTCACCGCCTCGCCCAGCCCGCACTTCCATTCCGTGCCGGGGAGGGTGGAGAGGGTGTCCAGATCGCACACCACCGCCTTCGGGGGATATATCCTGCCCGCGAGGTTCTTGCCCGCTTTGAGGTCCACCGCCGTCTTCCCGCCCACGGACGAGTCTATCGCGGCAAGCAGGGTGGTGGGCACCTGCACGTAGGAGATGCCGCGCATATACACGCTCGCGACGAATCCGGCAAGATCCCCCACGACGCCGCCGCCCAGCGCGATCACCGCGTCGTCACGGCACAGTCCGTCCGCAGCAAGCGCTTCCGTAAGCTCGCCCGCGAGCGTCCAATTCTTGCTCGCCTCTCCGTGGGGCACTATGTGACGGGGGGTGTCCGCGGGCAGTGAGGAAAGCAGGGTGTCGAGATAAAGGGGCGCCACGTTGTCGTCCGTGATGACGACGGCACGCCTTCCTCCCTCGCATACGCCGGCAAGCGTTCTCACGTCTTTCAGGATGCCGTGTCCGCTGATGACGGGATAGCTTCCCGTGGCTGCGGCAATGGTGGTCTTCATATCTTCTCCTTGTGGATGCGGCGGCGCGTATCGCGCAAAACCGCACGTTTATCATTCTGTTTTGATGTCGTGATCGCCGTTAAGCGCATTTTGCAGCTTTTTCTGTCTGTCCTTTTCCACGGCGAGTTTCGTGCGGTTGCCCGCGTCGAGCAGACGGAAGAGAGTCTCGTTATCGCCGCCGTCCAAGGCGTCGGCGTATTCCGTCATCCTCGCCGCCATCGAGCGTATCTCGCGGGAGAGGTTGTCGGCGTTGTCGCGCATGAGCTCCGTCCACATGCCCGCGTTCATCCTTGCCACTCTGGTCATGTCGCGGAAGGAGCCCGCCGAGTAGCCGTAGTGACGGTCGGCGGAGGCGGAACGCACATAGGCGGATGACACGACGTGCGCCAGCTGCGAGGTGTAGGCGATCATTTCGTCGTGGTCGTCGGCGTCGGTGATAAGAACGCCTTCCGCGCCCACGGCGACGTACATCTTTTTGAGCGCGGCGAGGGCTTCGAGGGATGCCGACACCGGGACGAGCAGCACGGAGGAGTTTTCGTACAGCCCCGCAGTGGAGTGCGCGACGCCGCTGAACTCCCTGCCCGCCATGGGGTGTCCGCCCACGAATTCGAGGGCGGGGAAGCGCTTCGCGAAGCGTTTCATAAGTGCGACGACGGGACGCTTTACGCCCGCTACGTCGGTGACTATCGCGCCGTCGTGCAGCAGAGGGAGGAAACGCTCCATGATGTCCTCCATCGCGGAGGGGAGCACGGCGAGCACCAGGATGTCCAGCTCTTTCGCGCTCTTTTCGGTGAGTTCCTCATGATAGGCTTTCAGCAGTCCGCCTTTGAGCATGGCTTCGTCGTCGCGGTCGCAGGCGAACACGGTGCAGTCCGTCTTCGCGACGAGGGCGCGTCCCAAAGAGCCGCCCATGAGCCCCAGACCTACGATGCCGACGTTCATTTGTCACGCTCCTTGCCGCATACGGTGAGCAGGACGTCGATGCGGCGGACGAGGTCGTCGAATTGCTCGGGACGCAGCGACTGCGCGCCGTCCGAGAGGGCGTGCAGGGGATCGTTGTGCACTTCGATCTCCAGCCCGTCCGCGCCCGCGCCCACTGCTGCGAGGGAGAGGGGAAGCACCAGCTTCGCGCGCCCGGAGGCGTGGCTGGGATCCACCAGAATGGGCAGATGGGTGAGCTCCCGCAGGACGGGGATGGCGGAGAGGTCGAGGGTGTTTCGGGTGTACGGCTCGAAGGTGCGGATGCCCCTCTCGCAGAGGATGATGTTCTGATTGCCTTCGGACATGATGTATTCCGCACTCATCAACCACTCTTCGATGGTGGCTGCCATGCCGCGTTTTAGGAGTATGGGCTTGTCCGTCTTGCCCAGCTCTTTCAGCAGCTCGAAGTTCTGCATGTTCCTCGCGCCCACCTGAATGAGGTCTACGTCCTCGAAGAGGGGGAGGGTGCGCACGTCCACGATCTCGGTGCACACGGGCATCCCCGTCTCGCGCTTGGCGAGGGAGAGCAGTTTCAGTCCCTCTTCGCGCAGCCCTTGGAAGGCGTACGGGGAGGTGCGGGGTTTATAGGCGCCGCCGCGCAGCACCGTGGCACCCGCCGCCTTCACCGCCTTGGCGACGGCTACGATCTGATCCTCGCTCTCCACCGAGCAGGGACCCGCGATGAGCTGGAAGTGCCCTCCGCCGAAGAGGTGTCCGCCCACGTCCACGACGGTGTCTTCGGGGTGGAACTTGCGGTTGGCGTTCTTGAAGGGCTCTTGTATGCGTTTGACGTTCTCGACGATGTCGAGGGAACGGATGAGGTCCTCATCCACGACGGAGGTGTCGCCGATGAGTCCCATGACGGTGGTGTTGTCGCCCTTGCTCATGTGGATGTCGAGGCCCAGCCCCTTGATCCACTTGACAAGGTTGTCCATCTGCTTTTTATCGGGGTTGTTTTTGATGACGATGATCATGATTTTCTCCTATTGTTCCGATCAAACAAAAAGACCGCCGGTATGGCGGTCCGAGTGTGCAGTCTCAACACCTTATCCGCGCATACCGAAACAAGGGCTCTTAAAGTAAAAGCCCTCAAAGTAGAAGTATGCGAAGTTTGCAGTGCGTACGATTTTCATAGTCTTCACCGATAATATAAAACGCCTTGCGGGTGTTGTCAACTTTTTTTCGTCGGTTTGCGTCCCGAATTATTGCTCGTCCTCCGCAGAGGCGGGCTCGTCTGCGGCAAGGCCCAGCACGCTGATGGCGTCCGTGATGCTCTTTTCCATGGCGAGTCTGCCGTAGGCGTCCACTTCGCGCTTGTTCTTTTCGCCGTGGGTGAGGCAGCCCGCGCCGCCTATGCACCCGTCTATGCACGCCATACCCTCGATGAAGTTGGCGTCCAGCACCCCTTTGGACTTTTTGAGCAGAGCGGTGCGGCACGCTTCGATGCCGTCGCAGGTGACGGGTTTATACTCGAAGCCCGTCTCGCCCTGTTCTTTCAGCGCCTGCGCCACCGCGTCCGTGATGCCGCCGCTCCTTGCGAATATCCTGCCGAAGTAAGAGGCGTTGTCGAGGGCGCTCTCGGAGAGCGTTTCGATGTCCACGTCGCGGGAGTCGAAGAGCGCCTGCAATTCCTCAAAGGTGATGACGGAGTCGATGTACGGGCGCACTTCGGGTTTCTGGAATTCCATCTTCTTCGCCGTGCAGGGTCCGATGAAGACCACGCGGCAGGGCGAGGAAGTGCTCTTGATATACTTCGCGATCGTCGCGGCGGGGGAGAGATTCGCCGAGATGTGCGGAGCGATGTCGGGGAACTGCTTCTTGATGTAGTCCACAAAAGCAGGGCAGCACGACGAGGTGAGGAATCCCTTTTCTTTGAGCTCGTGCGCCTCCTTGTACGCCACCATGTCCGCGCCGAGCGCCGCTTCCACCACGTTGAAGAAGCCGAGTTTGCGTATGCCCGTCACCACCTGCCCGAGCTTGGCGTAGGTGAATTGGCTGGACACCGAGGGGGCGACCACGGCGTACATTTTGTATTTGGTGTTGTCCTCGCTCTTCTTTATCATGTCGATGACGTCGAGGATATAGCTCTTGTCGATTATGGCGCCGAAGGGGCATTGATAGACGCACGCGCCGCACGCGATGCACTTGTCGTTGTCTATGCTCGCCGCCTTGTTCTCGTTCATGGAGATGGCTTTTATCTTGCACGCGTTCTCGCAGGGACGGCGGCGGGAGACTATGGCGCTGTACGGGCACACCTTGGCGCACTGACCGCACTCCACGCACAGGTTCTTGTCTATGTGCGCCTTCTGCTGATGGTCGAAGGAGATCGCGTTCCTGCGGCATACGTCCTCGCAGCGGTGCGCGAGACACCCGCGGCAGGCGTTGGTCACTTCGTAGCCGCCGGCAGGGCAGTCGTCGCAGGCGATGTCGATGACCTCGATGACGTTGGGGTTGGAGCGATCGCCGCCCATCGCGAGCTTGATGCGCTCCGAGATGATGGCGCGCTCCTTATAGACGCAGCAACGCATGGTGGGCACGTTGCCGGGTATGATAGTCTTGGGGATGTCGGTGATCTTGTCCAGAAGGTCGCCGTTCCACGCGCCGCGCGCGACTTCGCGCAGCACCTTATATTGCAAATACTGCACCTTGGTGTCGAATTTTCTGCGTTTCTTGATGTCGTCCATTTCTTCTCGCACTCTCCGTAGTGTGATGTTATTCCGCCTGAAAACGCGGTTTATCGTGCGATCCCGCCATATTATCGTGCGATTTCGCGCATATCAGTCGTAGTTGAGCTCCACCTCTTTTCCCGCGAGGCGGAGGTTTGCGGCGATGCTCTCCACAAGTTTGAGTTTCATCGTCGTGTCGATGGGCAGCCCCTGATGCGCCGCATTGATGCTCTGTCCCACAAAGAAGGTGACGTGCGTCGCGTCCTCAAAGAGCATGTTGGCAAGAAGAGATGCGCCGTCCTGTTTGTTGGAGCGCTTGGGCGTCAGATCCGACGTGGACAGCCAACGCTCGCTGAGCTCCAGCAGTTTGCGCAGCGTCAGCACCCCCTCCGTGGTGAGGTCGATGCCCTTTATGTAGCCGATGGGAGGCACGTCCTTGTCCGGGAAGTCGAAGGATGCCGCCACCTTTTCGCCGAGATAGCGGGCGACTATCTGCGACGAGGTGCCGCCGCACACCACCTTTTTGCCCTCGCCGCCGAGGAAACGGGAGATGTAGAAGTCGTCCTGATCCTTCTCGACGGGGGGACCCACCATGATGCGGACGGGGTAGTATTCCCTTGCCCTCACCACCGCGACGGTGGTGTCGTCGCCGGGTTTTCCGACATAGAGGTCGTTGCACGCGCCCGCAAGCAGACAGGCGACGCCTCTTGCGGACATACCCTTTTTGAAGTTCTTGTCAAGATATTCCTTGACGTCCTTGCGCAGCCACCCGAAGTTGAGCAGCATCCCGATCCCCGCGTGGATGACGCCGTCGGACATCAGCACGATGTAGTCGTCGGGTTTCAGCTCCAGCCGCGTGCCGTACACTTTTTTGCCGAGTATATCTCGCTCCACGCGGTCGAAGTCGGCGCATTTGCCGTCGCGGATGAGGATAGCCTCCGGATTGTCGAACTCGAACAGCCAGCCCTTTCCCTCGGTGTCGAGGTGCACGACCGAGAAGGTGGCATACGCCACCTGCCGCACTTTGCATACGGGCAGGGTCTGCACCACCGTTTCCACGCACTCTTCCATGCTCATCTCGTTGGCGACCATGGTGCAGAGGATCTTGGAGGTGAGGGTGGCGAGGATGTTGGCTTTCACTCCGCTCCCGAGCCCGTCGGCGAGCACAAGTGTGGTGTGACCGCCGTCGGCGATGCACTCCACCTTGTCTCCGCAGAGTTCCTCACCCTTCTTGTTGAGCGAGGTATAGCCGTTTTCGAGAAAGAGTTTTTCCATTTATTCCTCGTCCTCCGAGCGGGGTGCGAGCGTCTGTTTGAGTTTGTTGAGGGCAACCTTGGTCTCCGCCGTAGTTTCGCCCAGCAGAGAGGCGATCTCCTGCGCTACGCGCATCTGCTTCTTGATGACCTCGTCCGTGGTGGCGAGGGTCTCGAGCTTGACGGCGTTGAGCTTTTCGTCGTATTCCACGCTCTCGGTGATGTCCTTCATGACGCCGAAGAGCACCTTGTGCTCCTGCAGCAGGATTATGGAGAGCTCGATGTACTTCTTGGTGCGGTTGACGAACACCTTCTTCTTGGAGACGTTCCTTCCGCGGGTGACGGCGTTGATGAATTCCTCGCAATCGAAGCAGTCGAAGGCGAGCATCCCTCTCACGTCGTGCTCGGTGATGCCCAGCAGTTT
Organism: uncultured Clostridia bacterium; assembly: GCA_944372795.1. GTDB lineage: Bacteria > Bacillota > Clostridia > Christensenellales > CAG-917 > Limadaptatus. Next base: position 12,838 of record CALWAF010000014.1, read on the forward strand.
CATCGCGCGGGTGTTTATGTCCAAGATCTTGAAGTCGTCGCCCATGAGCACGATGCCGTTGGGCGTGTTCTGGATGATCTCATAGCTCATGGACTCGGCACGGCTGCGCATATAGGGCAGGCACATTTCGATGTCCGCATAGCCGTTGAGCACCGCGATGGCTTTTTCGCGGCAGGTGGAGTAGCCGCACGCGCCGCAGTTGAGTTCGTCCTCCGGGGAATTCTTGCCCGTCTTGGCGAGGATGGCGCGGATGTCCTTCTCGCTCGGCACGAAGTCGTCGAGGATGATGCGCGGATGCTTTTCGGTGAGGTCCACCTGTTCGGTGACGGCAGGAGCGGCGCCCATATCCTTCGCCGCGTACTTGCGCACGTTCTCGTTGCTCTTGATGTTCCCTCCCTTGACGTGCAGACGGCAGGGACCGCCCACGCAGGCGTACTCGCAGCAGTTGAGCTCGAGGAAGAGCCCGGAGAGGGTGTCTATCTCACCCAGCACTTCGGCGCAGCGTTCCACGCCGTCCACGGCGACGTATTCATAGCCCGCGGGCAGGCTGTCGAAGCTCTTTATTATGCCGCGGGGGATGGGGTAATAGCGCGCTTTGAGCTCCGTGCCCTCGGCGTGCCGTTTTGCCTCTATTTTGCAAAGGTCGATGTTTTTCTGTGCAAAAACGGTGTTTAATTCCTCGAATGTGAGCACACCGTCGATGATGCCGCTCTCCGCCGCTTCGCGCTTTTTTGCGATGCAGGGACCTATGAACACGATGGCGGCATCGGGGTCGCGCTTCTTCAGCATCCTCGCGTGCGCCACCATGGGAGAGGGCACGGGCGCGAGGTATTTGAGCGCGTCGGGATAGTAGATGCTTATCATGCGGTTGACGGCGGGGCAGGCGGAGGTGATGAAGTTTTTGAACTCACCCGTGCCCAGCAGCCTCGCATATTCTTCCGTCACCGCCTTCGCGCCCACGGCGGTCTCTTCTACCTCGGCAAAGCCCAGCGCGAAGAGCGCCTCCTTCATCACGTCGAGGTCCTGCGTGTCGAAGCTGGACACGAAGGAGGGAGCGAGGCTCGCCACCACCTTGCGTCCGCTCGAAAGCAGCGCGAGGACGTCGTCGAGCTCGCTGTGCACCTGCTTCGCGTTCTGCGGGCAGACGAGGGTGCACCTGCCGCAGAGTATGCAGCGCTGCTCGATGATCTTTGCCTGATGGTTTTCGTAGCGTATGGCTTTGACGGGGCACTCGCGCAGACACTTGAAGCAGTCCTTGCACTTGGCGTCCTTGAAGTCGAGATACGGCGACGTTGCGGACATAATCCCTTTCTCTCCTTAAAACGGGATCAGCCGTCGCACGGCGGCGACGGCTTCGGTCTTTGTGTGTGCCCGACGGGGAAGGGCTCCCCGTCGGGGGATGATCATTGAGCTTTCTTCATTATGACGTCGGTGAAGAGGTCCAGCACGTTTTCGGGCTTGACGGCGTAGTAGTCGCCGTCCACCGTCACGCTTACGCCGTCCTCTCCGCACTTGCCCATGCAGAAGGTGCCCGCAAGCTCGACACGGTCGTCGAGGTTATGCTTGTTGATGAGATACTGCAGCTCTTCCACCACCTGCCTCGAACCTTTGAGGTGGCAGGAACTGCCGATGCATACAGTGACTTTGACCATAATTTCTCCCTTTTGAGGACTATTGATAGTCCACCACGTCCACCCAGTGCAGCAGGAACTCTCTCTCTTCGGGATTGCCCTTCACCAGCTGCGACGCAGCCACGATGGGGATCCACTTCTGCACATACTGTTTCGCGGTGTCGCTCTTCAGGCAGAAGAGGTTGAGATATTTGTCCGCAAGCTCGGGCTTTCCGTACAGCGTGAAGAGCAGGAAGGTGCGCGCCGCGTCCGCGGAGGCGTTGCCCTGTGTCGCATGCGACCAGTCGATGACGTAGGGCTTGCCGTCCTCGTCGGAGATGATGACGTTGCTGGGGTTGAAGTCGCCGTGGCACACCTTGGTGTGTTTGGGCATGGACTCCAGGCGGGTGTGCAGATCGTAGCGGGTGGTGGCGTTGAGGTCCGCCTGCGAGATCTTGCGGTTCATCTTGTCCTTCAGCTTGTTGAGCAGGGGAGCGCGCTTGGAGTGGATCTCCATCTGCACGTCGACGAAGAGGTTGAGATAGTCGTCCAGCTTGTCGGGGTTCTTCTCCATGAGCTCGGCGAGGGTCTTGCCTTTGATGTAGTCCATGACGATCGCCCACTTGCCGCCCACTTTGGTGACTTCGAGCAGTTTGGGGATGTTGAGCCCCGTCTCCTCGACGCGCGCCTGATTGAGGGCCTCGTTCAGGATGTCGGACTTGGAGTAGTGTTCATCAAAGAGCTTGATGACTTTGTCGCCGTCGCGGTACACGGTCTTGGTGGTGCGAACGGCTATGACCTTGTCGGTGTTCATATTCCCTCCTTATTTGCCGTAGTAGGCGTTAAGATACATTTGTTTGATCTCGCTCATCAGCGGATAGCGGGGGTTGGCGCCGGTGCACTGGTCGTCGAACGCCTGCTCCGTCATCTCGTCCAGACGGTCGAGGAAGTTCTTTTCGTCGATGCCGTACTCGCGGATGGTCTTCTTGATGCCCACCTTTTCCTTGAGCTCGTCCAGCGCCTTGATGAGGTTGTCCACCTTCTCCTTGTCGTTCTTGCCCTTGAGACCCAGCGCTTCGGCGACTTCGGCGTAACGCGCGAGGGTGTGGGGGTGGTCATACTGCGGGAAGGTGCCCATCTTCGCGGGGACTTCGGCGGCGTTGAAGCGGATGACTTCGTCGATCATCAGCGCGTTCGCCACGCCGTGGGGCAGGTGATGGAAGGCGCCGAGCTTGTGAGCCATGGAGTGGCACACACCGAGGAAGGCGTTGGCGAATGCCATGCCCGCCATGGTGGCGGCGTTTGCCATCTTCTCGCGCGCTTCGGGGTCGTTGGGACCGTTGTCGTAGGCGCGGGGGAGATATTTGAAGATCATCTGCAGGCTGCGGATGGCAAGGCCGTCGGTGTAGTCCGTCGCCATCATGGACGCGATGGCTTCGAGGTCGTGGGTGACGGCGTCGATGCCGCTTGCAGAGGTCAGACCCTTGGGCGCGTTCATCATCATGTCCGCGTCGACGATCGCCATATCGGGCATGAGCTCATAGTCCGCGAGGGGATACTTGACGCCCGTCTTCTCGTCGGTGATGACGGCGAAGGGGGTCACCTCGCTGCCCGTGCCGGCGGAGGTGGGCACTGCGATGAAGTACGCCTTCTCGCCCATCTTGGGGAAGGTGTAGACGCGCTTGCGGATGTCCATGAAGCGCATGGCAAGATCCATGAAGTCCACTTCGGGATGTTCATAGAGCACCCACATGATCTTGCCGGCGTCCATTGCGGAGCCGCCGCCCACCGCGATGATGCAGTCGGGCTCGAAAGCGCGCATCGCCGCCGTGCCTTCCTTGGCGCAGGCGAGGGTGGGATCGGGCGCGACGTTGAAGAACGTGGTGTGCGCGATGCCCATCTCGTCGAGCTTGTCGGTGATGGTCTTCGTATATCCATTATGATACAAAAAACTGTCCGTGACAATAAAAGCTTTCTTTTTTCCCATGACATTTTTAAGTTCGTCAAGGGCGACGGGGAGGCACCCCTTCTTGATGTACACCTTTTCGGGTGCTCTGAACCACAGCATATTCTCTCTCCTTTCTGCCACTGTCTTGATGTTGATGAGGTGTTTCACGCCCACGTTTTCGCTGACGCTGTTGCCGCCCCAGCTGCCGCAGCCGAGGGTGAGGGAGGGCGTGAGTTTGAAGTTGTAGATGTCGCCGATGCCGCCCTGCGAAGAGGGAGAATTGAGCAGCACGCGGCAGGTCTTCATACGGTGGGTGTACTCCTCGATCTTATCCTTGCCCTTCATCACGTCGATGTAGAGGGAGGAGGTGTGGCCGTAGCCGCCGTCGGCGATGAGGTGTTCCGCCTTGTCGAGGGCGTCCTCGAAATCCTTGGCTCTGTACATGGCGAGCACGGGGGAGAGTTTCTCGTGGGCGAATTCCTCCGAGATGTCCACGCTGGTCACTTCGCCGATGATGATCTTGGTGTCTTCGGGGACGGTGACGCCCGCAAGAGCGGCGATCTTCGCCGCCTTCTGACCCACGATCTTCGCGTTCAGCGCGCCGTTGATGAGGATGGTCTTGCGCACCTTCTCGGTCTCTTCGGGGTCGAGGAAATAGCATCCGCGATCCTTGAACTCCTTCTTGACCTTGTCATACACTTTGTCCAGCACGATGACGGACTGCTCCGACGCGCAGATCATGCCGTTGTCGAAGGTCTTGGAGTGGATGATGCTGTTGACCGCAAGCAGGATGTCCGCGCTCTCGTCGATGATGGCGGGGGTGTTGCCCGCGCCGACGCCCACTGCGGGTTTGCCGGAGGAATATGCCGCTTTCACCATGCCGGGACCGCCCGTCGCGAGGATGATGTCCGCCTCCTTCATGAGGGTGTTGGTCATCTCGAGGGAGGGGATGTCGATCCATCCGATGATGCCTTCGGGCGCGCCCGCTTTGACCGCCGCTTCCAGCACGATCTTCGCAGCCTCGATGGTGCTCTTTTTCGCTCTGGGGTGGGGGCTGATGATGATGCCGTTGCGGGTCTTCAACGCGATGAGCGTCTTGAAGATGGCGGTGGAAGTGGGGTTGGTGGTCGGGATGACCGCACCGATGACGCCCACGGGCTCGGCGATCTTCTTGATGCCGAATGCCTTGTCCTCTTCGATGACGCCGCAGGTCTTGGTGTGACGGTAGGCGTTGTAGATATACTCGGAGGCGTAGTGGTTCTTGATCACCTTGTCCTCGACGACGCCCATGCCCGTCTCTTCAACGGCCATTTTGGCGAGCGGGATACGCTGCTTGTTGGCAGCCATAGCCGCCGCGAAAAAGATCGCGTCGACCTGCTCCTGCGTGTAGTCGGCGAATTTCTTCTGCGCCTCACGCACGCGGGCGATGGTCTCTTCCAGCTTTTCGACGTTGTCCACGACTTGATACTGTTTGGTCTCTTCCATATCGGTCTCCTGTTCAGTTGTTTTCTTCTTTTTTGAGTATTTCTTTGAGCTTTGCCGACAGCACCGCGAGCGACGCCGCCATGTTCTCGTTTTTTACAGCCACAGTGTCGGGCAGATTGAGGGTGACGGGGCAGAAGTTCCATATGGCTCTCACTCCCGCGTCCACCACCGCGTCGGCGACTTTCTGCGCCTGCGATGCGGGCAGAGTGAGCACCGCCATCTTCACGCCCAGCTTCTTCACCGTCTCGGCAAGGTCCTTGAAGGGGAGGATCCTTTTGCCGTGCACCTCGCTCCCGATGAGAGCGGGGTCCACGTCGAAGCCCGCAAGGATGTTCAGCCCGTATTTCTCGAAGCCGCTGTATCCCAGCAGCGCCTGTCCCAGCTTCCCCGCGCCCACCAGCACCGCGTCCTTCTCGTTGTCGTAACCCATGAAGCTCTCGATGTCGCGGATGAGGTCGGGGATGAAGTAGCCCACCTTGGGTTTGCCTTCGCTCACCACCGCCATGGAAAGATCTTTCTTCACCACGGAGGGGTTTTCCTGCATAGCCTCCGCAAGCCCGACGGAAGAGATATACTCCGCTCCCTCCGCCTCGCGCTGTTTGAGATAGCGCAGATAGCCGGGCATGCGCTGCAATGTCGCAAGAGATAAAGTTTTGTCGCTGTCTGCCATATTCCGTTCCCCTGCCGCGCCGTCCGCGGCTGCCGAAAAATAGATACGTTTCGTATCGTTACTTCGCGTGTCGATAGCGATTATAGATGATACAAAAGGCAAAGTCAACCGAAAAACGAGGGAAATAAAGAAATTTTTTCCCGATTGGCAAAAACCTTACCAAACAGTGGCAAAATCGGGGTTTTTCCGCTTAATGACCGCTTAAAATCGGGACATAAAAGCACATTATCCCCGCCACGGCGCATAAGCCCGCATTTTCCGGGATCTGTCGGGTGGGGCGCCTAGAAGCGGGCGAGGGGAGAGGGCGCCGCCTTAAAACGCGAGCACTCCGAGATGTTCGAGAAGTATCTTTAAGCCGATGAGGAAAAGGAGCACGCCGCCCGCGAGTTCCGCCTTGCCGCGGAATCTGCCGCCCGCTTTGGTGCCGACGAGCACGCCGAGGAAGGAGACCGCGAAGGTGGTGACGCCGATGAGCGCCACGGCAAGCCATATATCCACCGCGAGGAAGGCGAAGGAGACGCCGACGGCGAGGGCGTCTATGCTGGTCGCCACGGACATCACAAGGAGGGTCTTCACGCCGAGTTCGAGCTTTTCGGCGCGGGCGGGGAGAGGAGTGACGCGGGGAGAGTGCGCGAGAAGGAGAGGGGAGGGCTCCGCCTTTTTGAGTTTGCTTGCCCGCAATTCCTTTTCGCTCTCCACGCCCTCCGCGAACATCCTGATGCCGAGGAAGGCGAGCAATGCAAAGGCGATCCAATGATCCGCCGCGGTTATATATTCCGCAAATTGCGACGCCACCGCCCAGCCGATGAGGGGCATAAGCGCCTGAAAGAGCCCGAAACAAAATGCGATGAGCAATGCATAGCGCAGGACGAAGCGTTTCATCTCCACGCCCTTGCACATCGCCACCGCACACGCGTCCGCCGAAAGGCTGAGTCCCGTAAGAAAGATCTCCCAGATCCGCATAAGCCACCTTTATCCGCCGCTTGCGAGAGAGCATGATCTTGTGCCGCCGCTTGCGCGCGTCCGCGTGCGGTCAAAAGAAAAACTCACACACGTACGCCATGTGTGAGTCTTGCCGTTTACAATAAGCCATGACCACCGAGTCTGCGGTCAAGCGTGTTGACTTATAACGAGCACGCGCCGGCTACTCCCTCACTGCGTATAATTTAGCATAGGCTAACGCTCTTGTCAACGGCGTTGTCGGAGAGGAAGGACATGAACCCGAAACGGGAACGCATTTTCGGTGGGAGTCAATATCCGCCCGTTGTCGCTTTCCGATCCGGCATGGCAAGCCGTGCTTGCAAAAGAGGGTGCGTGCGGGTATAATGGGAGTGCGGGAGCTGCGCGCGGAAGGCGCGTCCGCGCCACGATTTTGCATAAATGCGGAGTTAAGCCGCACATATTGAGGGATAAACCATGACTTTGTGCGCAAACAGGATAGCGGCGCTCGTGTTGAGAGCGGTGGGTTCGGTGCTGGGGGTGTTCGGCATCGCGGTCATGCTCACCATGACGGACGCGAGCCTGATGCTCTCCTATTTCACCATGCAGACCAACATCTTCACCACCGCGGCGTTCATCGTCCTCATCGTGATGACGGCGGTGCAGCTGAAAGAGAGGGGAGTGCGCGGCGAGGTCGCACATCTCGGCGTATCCTTGCAGCTCGCGCTCACCTTCTTCATCACCATCACCTTCGTGGTCTATTGGGCGATGCTCTCGTGGCAGAATTTCGACATGGGCGGCGGAGACCCCTCCCGTGCCGCGCTCGTCAGCGCCGCAAATTACATGGTGCACGGCGTCGTTCCCCTCCTCGCCATCGCGGATTGGATCCTCTTTCTCCCCCACGGCAGACTGCGCGCGAAGGATGCCGCCCTCTGGCTCATCTATCCCATCGCCTACGCCGTCTTCATCTTCATCCGCGCGGAGGTCGGCGCGCCCTTCTACGGCACCACGCGCTATCCTTATCCCTTCATCGACGTGGACGTCATAGGCGGCTGGGTGGCACTCGTCGTCCCCGTGATGGCGGCGGCGTTCTACGCCCTCGGCAGGCTCTACGTCTTCCTCGACAAACGCCTCGCCCTCCGCGTCCCGCCCGTGCGTGCAGGAGAATTGTATGCACGGTGTGCGCGCGCGTAGGTCGCGGCGCGAAGCGCGCGGAGGGCTCGGGAGAGCGTGTTTGGTTGGTTATGATTTTTGCGTGCGGTGAGCTCGGTCAGCAGAGCAGTCCGCAGAGCACGCCTATCATGATGATCACGAATGCGGCAATGATGGAAATGCCTATTATATTTTCCTTTTTATCCTTTGCGCGTGCGCGCTCTTTTTCGGCAGGCGTCTGTTCGGGGGCTTGCTCTTCCTGCACGGCAACTTCTTTGGGGATCAGGAGCAGTTCCACCGCATAGTCCTTCAGTTTCGGGAAAGCGTTCAGGATAAAGTTGGTGAGCGAGCGTTTCGCGCCTGCGGACAGACGGGACGCGGCGATCTCCTGCAACATCATCTGCGCTATCACTTTGCGCGTGTTCTGTATGGCGGAAAGCGCTCCTTTTGTCGTTGCACGGCCTTTCGCGCCGTGTCCGCCGACGTCCGTATTCACGCCGTTAAACCCTTGGTTTAGCGCTCCTTGCACCATGATCGCCGTGCTTTGGAACTTCGCCTCTTTCAGATACTTGATATACGTCATGTCGCAAAGGTCGCCGAGCATCGCGTTGTAAAGCGCGCCCACTTTGTCCACGGATTCCGCGCGCGCGTTGATGTTGTCCAGAATGCAGCGCATTATCGCCGTGGCGGCTTCGGTGGACGCCGGGCAGCGGCAGAGTACCCTCACGAACATGGCGGAGGTGTCCAGGTCGATGTCGCCTTTGTTCTCGTTGAAGTAGCGGACGAGCGGCGCCTCGTTGAAAGCGTAGACTTTGTATTCTCCCAGCACGGGTATCTCGCGGAAGTCGCAGCTGTATATCATCATGGCGAAGGAGTTGTCGGGGTTGAGGTCCAGCACGCGAAGAGCCCTGTCTTTGAGGGGAGGGATGTCGAGGTTGCTCAGCAGCATGACCAGGACGTTCGCCTGCTTCTTTTCCTTTTCGAAGGTGGTTTCGCCCACGTTTATCACGGTGCCTATATTCTGCGTGACCTGCACCTGATAGTTGTTCACCGCCTTTTCCGTGATGAACGGAGTGCCGCAAGAGGGGCAGATGCCTGCATCTTTACTGTTGTCCACTTGCAGATTGGCTCCGCATTGAGGACATTTCGCCGCAACGATACTCATTTGTTACCTCCCTAAACCGTTTTGTTCGTCGTATTTGTGCCTTCGGATATGCGCACACTACCATATTGGTAGTTTTTAACAAATTGTACTACCGAATTGGTAATATGTCAACATCATGAAAGGCTTTGGGAGCAGACTTTTGGAACTGCGTCGTGCAAACGGTATGACACAGAAGCAGGTGGCGGACGAGCTGAATATCCACAGTGTGACCTATTTGCACTACGAAAAGGATCAGCGCGAACCGCCGTTGGAGCTTGTGGTCAGGATAGCCGCGCTTTACGACGTCACGACGGACTGGCTGCTCGGCGCTGATCAGCAAAAAATCGATTGAATTTTTTCTGCCGGATAGGCGTGGGGCGTTTTTCCGTTTTCGAATGAGTGTAAATTAAATATCAAGCATACCACGAATAAGTGCGGGTCGTGTACGGCGGCGCGTGGTTTCGCCGATGGAAAAGCACGGTCGCTCGAAAATTTGTAAAAAAATTTACATAAAAGTGTTGACAAAATTGCGGGGCGGGATATACTATTCAGGCAGAAAGTGTCGGAGGCTTTGCCTATGAAAAAGAATATGTACAGTCTGATGCTGGCGGAGGACGTCATACGCGCGGTGGATCAGCTGGCGGCGGAGCAGGGGACCAACCGTTCCAACATGGTCAATCAGATCCTTGCCGAGCACGTCTCGCTGGTGACGCCCGAGAAGCACGTCGGGCACATCTTCGACGTCATCGAGGCGTTGATGGGCGGAAGAGGGGACTATCGCCTCTACGCCGAGCCCAACAACCTGACCATGTCCATCAAGAGCGTGTTGCGCTATCACTACCGTCCCACCATCCGCTATGAGGTGGAGATGGAGCGCACTCCCTCGCGGACGATAGGGCAGCTCAAGGTGCTTTTCCGCACCACGTCGCCCGATCTTCTGCTCGGGCTGACGAGGTTCTTCAAGCTGTGGATGCAGCTGGAAAGCATATATCTGAAACAGTTTTTCGGCGACAACACGCCGCGTTACGCTCTCGAAGAGGGGAGGTTCCGCAGGACGTTCGCTCTGCCCGGCGAGGCGGTGTACGACGACGACGAGATAGGCTCTGCCATCGGCGGCTACGTCTCCGTCTTCGACGAGATGCTGAAGGGCTATCTCGCGGGGGAATATTCCTCCACCGAAGAGATGGAAAACCGCTATATATCCTATCTAAACAGCGGCGCGAGACTGATTTAAGGAGGTGATGATATGAACGCGCAAAAATTTACCAAAAAGGCGCTGGAAGCCCTCGGCTCGGCGCAGAATATAGCCATCGAAAACCAAAACCTGCAAGTGATGCCGGAGCATCTGCTTTACGCCCTTGTCGATCAGGACGGCGGGCTCATCCCGAACCTGCTCGCGAGGACGGGCGCGGACACCGATAAGCTGCTTGCCATGCTCGATTCCGCCATAAGCAAGATGCCCGCGGTGAGCGGCAGCGGCAGGGAGCCCGACAAGATCTATATCTCTCCCGTCACGGACAAGATCCTCTCCGGCGCGGAGAGGCTCGCGGGCACGCAGGGGGACGAGTACGTTTCCGTCGAGCACGTCATGCTCTCCCTTTTCGACCATGCGACGGAGGAGATAAAGAACATCTTCCGCGCCCTCGGCGTGACCAAGCGGGCGTTCGAGGCGGAGCTGAAAAAGGTGAAGTCCGCAAGGGTGACTTCCGACGAGCCCGAGAGCACTTACGACGCCCTCGGAAAATACGGATCCGACCTTGTAGAACGCGCAAAACAGCAAAAACTCGACCCCGTCATCGGGCGGGATAACGAGATAAGGAACGTCATCCGCATCCTCTCGCGCAAGACCAAGAACAATCCCGTCCTCATCGGCGAGCCCGGTGTGGGCAAGACCGCCGTCGTGGAAGGGCTGGCGCAGCGTATCGTGCGCGGCGACGTCCCCGAAGGGCTCAAAGACAAGACCATCTTCGCCCTCGACATGGGCTCGCTCATCGCGGGCGCGAAGTTCCGCGGGGAGTTCGAGGAAAGGCTGAAAGCCGTCCTCAACGAGGTCAAAAAGAGCGAGGGGCGCATCATCCTCTTCATCGACGAGTTGCACACCATCGTGGGGGCGGGCAAGTCCGACGGCGCGATGGACGCGGGCAATCTTTTGAAACCCATGCTCGCGCGCGGCGAGCTGCATTGCATCGGCGCGACCACTCTCGACGAATATCGCAAGTACATCGAAAAGGACGCGGCTCTCGAGCGCAGGTTCCAGCCCGTCATGGTGGACGAGCCTTCCGTCGAAGACACCATATCCATTCTCCGCGGGCTCAAGGAGAGATATGAGGTCTATCACGGCGTGCAGATCCACGACGGCGCGCTCATCGCGGCGGCGACCCTCTCGCACCGCTATATCTCCGACCGCTTCCTCCCCGACAAAGCCATAGACCTCGTGGACGAGGCGTGCGCCACCATCCGCACCGAGATAGATTCCATGCCCTCCGAGATGGACGACATCGCCCGCAGGATCATGCAGCTGGAGATCGAGGAAATGGCGCTCGCCAAAGAGACGGACAACCTCTCCAAGGAGCGGCTTGCCGACATCAAAGAGGAGCTTGCCGAACAGAACGAGAAGTTCAGCGAGATGAAGGCGCAATGGGAGAAAGAAAAGGCGGGCATACACGCCGTTTCGGACATCAAAGCGGAGATCGAACGCATAAACGGCGAGATAGAGGCGGCGCAGCGCGTCGGCGACTACGCCAAAGCGGCACAGCTGCAATACAGCCGTTTGCCCGAGCTCCAGAAGCAGCTCGAAGAGGCGGCGGATGAGGGCAAAAAGAAGCATACGCTCCTTCGTGATACCGTCACGGAAGAGGAGATCGCGCGCGTAGTGTCCCGTTGGACGGGCATACCTCTCGCCAAGCTCATGGAGGGCGAGAAGGAGAAGATATTGCACCTCGACGACATCCTGCACAAGCGCGTCATCGGACAGGACGAGGCGGTGGAGAAGGTCACCGAGGCGATCATCCGTTCCCGCGCGGGCATCTCCGACCCCAACCGTCCCATAGGTTCCTTCCTCTTCCTCGGCCCCACGGGCGTGGGCAAGACGGAGCTGGCAAAGGCGCTCGCCGAGAGCCTCTTCGACGACGAGCATAACCTCGTGAGGATAGATATGACGGAGTATATGGAGAAGTTCTCCGTCTCCCGCCTTATAGGTGCGCCTCCCGGATACGTCGGCTACGATGAGGGCGGGCAGCTCACCGAGGCGGTGCGAAGGAAACCCTATTCCGTCGTCCTCTTCGACGAGATAGAAAAGGCGCATCCCGATGTGTTCAACATCTTGCTCCAAGTGCTGGACGACGGTAGGATCACGGACTCCCAGGGCAGGACGGTGGACTTCAAAAACACCATCATCATCCTCACGTCCAACCTCGGTTCATCCTTCCTGCTCGACGGCATCGGCAAGGACGGCGAGATAAGCGACGAGGCGAAGGATAAGGTGTCCGCGCTCCTGAAACAGAGCTTCCGTCCCGAGTTTCTGAACCGTCTCGACGAGATAGTCTACTACAAACCCCTCACCCGCGAGGACATCGGCAAGATCATAGACCTGCTCGTGAAGAGCTTGGAGGAGCGTCTTGCAGAGCGTCAGATCGAGCTCCGCATCACCCCCGCGGCAAAAGAGCTCGTGGCGGAGAACGGCTACGACCCCGTCTACGGCGCCCGTCCCCTGAAACGGTATCTGCAAAGCAAGGTCGAGACCTTGGTCGCAAGGACGATGATCGCGGACGACGTCGAAGGCGGCGACACCATCGTCGTGGGCGTGGAGAACGAGGCGTTCACCGTAAAAGTGGAAAAAGCCCGCGCTTAAAGCCGCTATGCGTCTTCCCGACCAAACGCAAAATGGCGGTTTTGTGCCGCCATTTTGGTCGGACTTCATTCCTTGCGCTCCGCACGTATGCGTGCTTACCGCGCTGCGTCATAGCGGGCGCGCTTTCACCGCGCATGTCGCTGAAAGCGCGGGAGTGTGCAAGGGGTTCTACCCCTTGACCCCGACAGGGGCGCTGCCCCTGCACCCCGCGAGGGGCATTATGCCCCTCGACCCCGAACTTTAATATAATAATTGCGCCGAGTGTTGCGGCTTTGCCCGCAACACTCGGCGCACTTTTATTATAAAAATAAGGGAGCGCGAGGGTGTAACACCCTCGCAAGGGGGTGTGGGGGAAGCCCCCACAATTATACTCTGTCGATGGTGAGGGTGTTGGCGTCCTCGATGCCCGTGCTTGCCACGGCGACGATTGTATCGCCTTTGTGCACGAGGTTGAAGTATTTCGCGATGTTCGTCGCCTGCGACGCGGCGGCGTGGGTCGCCTCGGGCTGGTCGGCGGCGAGGATGGGCTGCACACCCCAAGTGAGAGCCATCTTGTGATAGGTGCTCTCGTGGCGGGTGACCGCGATGATGGGGCAGGAGGGACGGAACCCGCTGATGAGTTTTGCCGTCTTACCGCTGCGGGTGGCGACCACGATCGCCTGTGCCGCGAGGTCATAGGAGGCTTTCACCGCCGAGGCGCACACGGCGTCCGCGATGCTTTCTATCTCATAGTCCGTGATGGCGAAACGTTTGCGGTAGTGGATGGCTTGCTCGGTGTACGCGGCGATGTCGGACATAGCTTTCACCGCCTGCACGGGGTAGTTGCCCGCCGCGGTCTCGCCCGAGAGCATGACCGCGCCCGTGCCGTCATAGACGGCGTTGGCGACGTCCGAAGTCTCCGCGCGGGTGGGGCGGGGTTTGTAAATCATGCTTTCCAGCATTTCCGTCGCGGTGATGACGCGTTTGCCTGCCGCTCTCGCTTTTTTGATGAGGGACTTCTGGATGGAGGGCAGCGCTTCCATTGGGATCTCGACGCCGAGGTCTCCGCGCGCGATCATGATGCCGTCCGCGAGGGCGATGATCTCGTCGATGTTGTCGATGCCCGTGCCGGACTCTATCTTGGCGATGATCTCGATGTTCTCGCCGCCGTTCTGCAACAGGAAGTTTTTCAGCACTCTGACGTCGTCTCCGCACGACACGAAGGACGCCGCCACATAGTCCGCGCCCTGCTTTATGCCGAAGAGGATGTCCTTTTTGTCCTGCTCGCTGAGATAGGGCATGCCGAGATGCACGCCCACCACGTTGATGGACTTGTGGTTGGAGAGAGTGCCGCCGATGAGCACGTCCAGCACGATGTCGTCGCCGTCGATTTTCTTCACCTGCATCTTGATGAGCCCGTCGTTCATGAGCAGGACGTTGCCGGGCGCCACCATCTTGGCGAAATCGGGGCAGGTGACGGAGGCGTGTTTGGAGTCGCCCTCCGTCTCGGTGCCGATGAGGCGGAACTCGCTGCCCGCCTTGACCTCCACGCTGTCGCCGACAAACTTCCCGAGGCGGATCTCGGGGCCTCTGGTGTCCAGCATGAGCGCGACGGGGATGGCAAGCTCGCGGCGCACTTCCTTCACGAGATTTATCCTTTTCAGATGCTCGTCATGGGTGGAATGGCTCATATTGAAACGCGCGACGTTCATGCCCGCGTTCACCATATCGCGCAGGATCTGCCTGTCCGCACACGCGGGACCCATGGTGGCGATGATCTTGGTCTTTCTGGCGTATGACATAACCGCTCCTTAAAAGTGAACTTATTTTCGGTTTGCATTATAATTCACGCGCGCACAAAAGTAAACGGGTTTGACAAAATTAGTATGCCGTCCGCCTTGCTCGTGTCGTTGTACTCCGACCCTGCTTGACCCCGTCCCCATTGGTTTCAATACGTTCCTGTTTAAGGGCGTGTTGACGAACAGCTTGATAGGGCGTCTTTGAACACGACGAAACCTCTTTCGGAGACGAAATCACGCGCCGCTCACCCGCGTCGCAATCCGCGCGTAATCGTCGCCCTACGCCGCGTTGCGGCGGCTGGCTCGTCTATCGCGCGGTTGCTCCTTTTCACGTCGTGAAAATGCGGAGACGCTCGTTCACTCCGCGTTTTGCAAGCAAAACTATTTGTTCGCTCGCTCATTTTCACGACGCGGGAGACGAGGGCGATGCCCTCGTCGTGATACGGCGGCAAAGCCGCCGCTTGCAAGTCGCGGCAATTCGGGGTCCCCGCCGAAAGTATTTTCGGTGGGGTAAAGATCTGCGACCTCGCAAGCTAGACGGATAATTAAGTAGACACGGGCGCTGTGCGCGTCGAGTCGCCTTCCTCTCCCCGCGAGCGATGTTCAGTGAGTGCTGTTCGCCGCTCGATTATCTCTATGCGAGATTCAAACTGTATCAAAAAGGACGAAAAGCATATCCCGCATTTTAGGAGGACTGCACTCTTCACGAGTGGGGGAGGAAAGCCCGCAGGGAAGGTGGGGGCGCAACATTCCCCGCGAGACGTACCCTCTATTTCACCTTCGAGCCCGCCGCACCCTCCGAGCTGGCGTTGCATGAGTTCACGTATAACTCCGAAACAAACGGAGACGAACTTTAACCCCACCGAAAATACTTTCGGCGGGGACCCCGAAAAAATGTTCAACTCGGACGAGTGCGTTCGAGTTGAACATTTGCGCCCCCATGCCCCATCGGAGATGTGGACCCCGGCTTGACCCCGTCCCCATTGGTTTCAACGCGTTCCTGTTGCGGGCGTGTTGACGAACAGCTTGATAGGGCGTCTTTGAACACGACGAAACCTTTTTCGGAGACGGTTTTACGCGCACCACGAGCGTGACGTCGCTTGACACGATGTTATCTCTTTCGGAGTGGAGCCGCCCAGCCAAACTTTCACAGGCGGCTTGCCGCCTCTTGAAAGTCGGCGGCGACCGTATGAGTGCCGAGGGCTGACGAAACGTGCGCTAGCAATGCGCCACTCTCTTCGCGAAGCGGGCGCATTGCAAGCGGCATAACATGGCGGCGCCGTGGAGGCGCCGTCCTCGGACGCCCTCGTGCCCGAGTGCCGAAGGTGTCCCCCGAAATGGTGGGTCCCCTTTTAAGGGGGGAACGATTTCGGGGGAAACCCGCAGGAAGGGGGTAAGCAATACTTCAATGTCAGAGGATAGCACTTTATCCCGAATGGGGCTCCCCGCAAAATCGCCGCAGGCAATTTAGTGGGGTCCCCGGAAGGAGGGGGAACAATATTCCCCGCGAGACGTACACTCTATTCTCACGCTTGAGCACGCCGCACCCTCCGAGCTGGCGTTGCATGAGTGCGCGTATAACTCCGTCCCCGTTGGTTTCAACGCGTTGTTGCGCGAGAGGAAATATCCTTGCTTCGTCTTGCCCGTCGCTCCGCAAGGTGCTATCATAAAAGTGCCGAACATACACGTGATGCGAGATGCGCGGCAAAAGATGATTACCTAAAAAAGGAGTTTATATCTCGCAATATACAGATAAAATGCGGGTTTTGTCGTTATGTGGCAGTTGTTCATCATTCCAGCGGCGTTTGTCGCGATGAGTGTCATCGGCTTCGCGCTCATGGGCGCGGACAAGCGGCGGGCGGAAAAGGGCGCGTGGCGCATCCCCGAGAAGGTGCTCTTCGGGGTGTCATTTTTGCTGGGCGGGGTGGGGAGCCTTGTCGGCATGTTCGTCTTCTGTCACAAGACCAAGCACGCGTCTTTTCGGATATTGCTGCCGCTCTCCGCGCTGTGGTCGCTTGCGGTGACGGCGGCGGCGGAATACGGCGTTTGGCTTGCCGTGTGCGGGTGAGTGGGATTTGCAAGCGGCCGATGTGCGGGCGAGAAAAAAGCGAAATTCGCTCTTGAAAATCCGCGCGGGCGCGTGATAAAATAAAAGAAACTTATCGGTCCGTTCGCGGACGCGGGCGGCAGGCAGGGGGAAGATATGGAAAACATCACGAAAATTGCCGCTTTGCCCGGCAAACCGTTCACTCACGGCAGGTCGGCAGAGCTTTACGACCTAGGGGACGGCAAAGTGCTGAAGCTTTATTTTCCGGAATTTCCGGAGTCCGATGTCGATCTCGAGTGCAACAACACGCGCATCGCGTTCGCCCTCGGCTGCACGCCGATGGAGTGCTTCGGCAAGGCGGAGTGCGAGGGCCGCTTCGGCGTCATCCTGAAGAAGGTCGGGGGCATCTCCATGACCAAGATGCCGGAGAAGAACCCGCTCATCCTCTTCAAGGCGGGCAGGCTCATCGCCGAGCAGCACGCCAAGGTGCAGGCAAAGCACTCCGACGACCTTCCCGACCTTCGCGAGAAGGCGGTGGCAGCTCTCGACACGCCGCAGTTTGCCTTCCTCGATGATGAGCGGCGGGAGAAACTCCGCTCCTACATCCTCTCTCTTCCTGCGGGCAACAGCATACTCCACTATGACTTCCACACCGAGAACATCCTTATGGACGGCAAGGAGTGCATCGTCATCGACTGGATGACGGCGGTGAAGGGCGTGCCCGAAGCGGAGGTGGCGATGATGGACTTTCTGCATCACCACGCCGAGCTTTTCCCGGGCTCGTCCAAGGCGCAACTCGCCTTCTATACGGCGGTGAGGACATTCATCTACAACAGCTTCCTCAAAAACTACATCAAAATCACGGGCATGAGCCCCGATGCGCCGAGGCCGTGGTACGTCGTGGCGCTCGTCATGCGCCGCGCGTGGGACATCGCGAGCGAAAAGGGATATCTCGAGGGCGAGATCAAGCGTCTCGTCGATGAAATGAAATGAGCAGACTAGACAAACTAAACAAAAAACTCGCGGAGCTGGATCCGTCCTTCAAGGCGTCCTTCGAGCGCGGGTGCACCGTGCTCACGGGGGAGAGCGACGATTGGCAGAAGATAGTGCGGGCGGGCAAACTCGCCGTGGACAAGAAACACTCTCTCGGCGTCGTCAACCGCATAAAACTAAAAGGGTTCGTGCAGCGTGTCCCCGAGCCCGTCGTGCGCGACAGGGCGTATGACGGCGCCTCTCCCGACGTCCTCGTGATAGGCGGAGGCATAGTGGGCTGCGCGGCGGCGAGGGCGCTCACGCGCTACGACCTTTCCGTCATGCTCGTTGAACGCGGCTATGACGTCGCTCTCGGCGGCTCGTCGCGCAACGGCGGCGTTGTGCACGTCGGCATCAACTATTCCCCCCACGCGCAGAAACACATTTACAACAACCGCGGCAACGAGATGTACGAAGGACTGTGCCGCGACCTAGGCGTGCCCTTCGAGCAGAAAGGACAGGTGCTGCTCATCGGCAAACGCTGGGAGACGCTGCTTTGCGCCGTGCTCAAACTCAATGCGAAACGCCTGCACATCCCGGGCGTGAAATTCATGAAGAGGGCGGAACTCGTCACGGTGGAGCCGCACATCCCGGAGTGGATATACGGCGGGCTCTATATGCCCACGGGGGGTATCACGTCGCCCTATCAGATGACGGTCGCCCTTGCCGAGAACGCGGCGGCAAACGGTGCGAAGATATGCCTCGACACCGCGGTGGAGGGGATGCGCGTCGAGGACGGCAAGATACGCGAAGTTTTCACAAACAGGGGGATCATCCGTCCGAAAATGGTGATAAACGCCGCGGGCGTGTATTCGGACGTCATCGCGGACATGGCGGGAGACCGCACTTTCACCGTGCATCCGAGGAAGGGCACGGACATCATCCTTGATAAGAAAAAGGGGTATATGGTGCGCACCAGCATGGCGAAGTCGCCCACCACGGTGCCCCCTCCCTTGGACGGCGGAGAGGAAGCGCACGCGGGCGGGCTGAAAGCCGTCGTGAAGGCGCTGCACAGCCACACCAAGGGCATCGCGAGCATCCACACCGCGGACGGCAACATGATCATAGGTCCCGACGCGCTCGAAGTCCCCGACAGAGAGGACACCGCGACCACGGCGGAGAGCATGGACGCCATCTTCGAGGCGCAAGGACGCATTTCGGAGGGCGCGGGCAGGGCGGACGTCATCGCCTATTTCGCGGGCGTGCGCGCTCCCACCTATGAGGAAGATTTCGTCGTGCGCAAGGGCATATTCACCGAGAACATTTTGGAGGCGGCGGGCATCCAGTCGCCGGGCATAACGGCGGCTCCCGCCATCGCGGAGGATCTTGCGAAGTGGGCGGCGGAGTATATCGGCAGATCCCGCAAGGTGAAGCCGAATCCCGACTTCGATCCCGTCCGTCCGAAGAAGCCGGTGCTTCGCGAGATGAGCGAGGAAGAGAGGGCGCGCCTCATCGCCGAAAACCCCGACTACGGCGAGATAGTCTGCCGCTGCGAGGAAGTGAGCAAAGGAGAGATCCTCGATGCGTTGCGCTCACCCCTTCCCGTCTTCACGGTGGACGCCGTGAAACGCCGCGTCCGTCCCGGGATGGGAAGGTGTCAGGGAGGGTTCTGCTCCCCGCTGGTGGTGAAGATCATCGCGGAGGAGGCGGGGGTGAGCCCCGAGGACGTGACCAAGGGGAATGTCCGCGCCCGCATACTTTACGGCGACACCAAAGCAAAAGAAAAGTGAAGGATCGCGGAGCAAAGCTCCGCACGCCCAAAATGAAGGAAAAACGGACGGCATCTGCCGTCCGTTTTTCTTTATCCGATGTCCGCGGGAGACAGGGGAGGGAGAAAATTCCCGCGGAGCCTGCCGTCAATCGGCGTTATCGGTGCGTTGTGCTTTGAGCGCGGCAATGTATTCGCGGGCTTCGGTTTCCGCCTCGTCGAGTGCCTGCTCCATCTTTTCCTGTGCGCCCGAGAGGGCGTCTTCGGTCTCGGAAAGAAGCGCGTTCAGTTCGTCAAGCTCATCCTCGGTGAGTTCCGCAGCCATGGCGGCGTAGATGTCGTCCGCTTTTGCCGCGAGTTTGTCACGGAGAGCAGCGGTCTCGGAGGATGTGATCCTGCCGTCGGCGAGGATGTCGGCTGCCTCGTCCGCGAGGAAGGAAATGTCCGCGACTATGGCTTCGATCTGCTCCTTGACGACGGGCGGCACGAGATTCTCTATGGGTTCTATGCGGCTCACCGCTTCGGCAAGCTCATCTTTCAGGGCGGTGATCTCCGCCTCGTGTTCTGCCGCAAAGTCCGCGATCTCGGCGCGCACCTGTTCCTCCGCCGCGTTCAGTTCGGCGACGATCTCGGCACGCAGCGCTTCGACGTCTTCTGCAAGGTCGCTCGAGCGGTAGAGCTTGTCAAGATATGCCTCTATGCTGTCCAGAGTGATCTCGCCCTCGGAGTTTTTGAGCATGTCGGTCTCGCCTTCTTCCATGCCGAGCGTCTCGGCGACGGCGGTGACGACGGTCTCGTCAAGGGGATAAGCCCCGACTTTTTCCGCAAAGAAGAGGACGGACGTCAGGGCGTCCATAGCCACGGCTCCCGCATTGTAGCCCGCATATGCGAAGGCGTAGTAGGCGTCGAGGGGACGGTGGGCGGTGAAGTAGGCGACGTACACGGCGTCGAGGGCAGCGCTCTTTGCGGTCTCGAACGCGTTCACGGCGACGTCTTTCGCTTCGGAATAGGCGTCGGTGGCAAACTCGGCGAGAGCGATGTGCGCGTCGGACACCTTCTTTATGAGTTGCTCGGTGTCGAGCTCGACCGCGACTTCAAATGAGACCTCGCCCGTAGCCACTGCGGAAAGGATGAGTTTCAGCCTTTCGGGGGTGAGGGACTGCACGTTCTCGTCGTCGGGGTATTCTGCCTTCAGGTTGTCAAGTTTGCGCGCGAGGGAGAAGGACGCGTCCGAGGTGCAGGAGACCGAGATGCCGAAAAGCTCCGCCGAGGCGCTCACGATCGTGTTCACTTCGGCACTGAATTTGTCTGCAAGGTTGCCGTCCGCAACGACGGAAGTCTCGACCACTGCGGTCGCGTCGGTGAGCCAGCCGAGCTCGTAGGCGAGGCGGGTGATGTTGGAGACCGCGGTCTTTACGTCTTCGCCGATTATGCCGTCCTCGCCGTAAAGGAGGACCAAGCCGTCCTCGTTGGCGCCGTGCGCGGAGAGCACTTTGCCTTCGGCGTTGAGGGTGAGTTCGACGGAAGGATTGATGTCAAGAGTGACGAATGCCGCCGCATCGTCCGCGCCGCTGTCCTTGTTGCAGGCGACGAGGGAGACGGTGAGTACCGTCAGACAGAGCATGACGGCGATGATAGCAATTGATTTTTTCATACGAACCTCCGGATTTCGGTGTGTCCGAGGGCGATCGCATCGCATATCGGACGCACATTAAACAAACGGACGCGGGCTTTTAATGCACCGCGCCGCGAAATCGGACGAAAAATTTTATTTGTGCGGTTTTCCCCGCACGCACGCTTTTCAAAAGAGAAAACGCGTTTCCTTGCTTCCCCCGGAAAGGCTCTCCCACAGTTCATCCTCGCTTTGGAAGGAGGAGAGCACGCCTTCCCGCCAGCTCTCGTAGTCCTCTCGGGAGAGGGCGTCGCGCGCGGCGTTGTATATCTCGCGGAAGTCTTCCGCAAGTTTCGCCGCCTCGGCGCTTGCCGCTTCCACCGCTTTGGCGATGTATTCGGAGGCTTCCTTCGGGAGCTGCATCAGTTCGGCGAAGAGGTCGTCGCCGAGCCCCGCCACCGAGAGAACGGAATTGATGAGGTCGAGATTGCGCGCGAGCACTTCGCCCGACAGCGTGGCTATGACGGATGCCAGCTTCTCCACGGTGAGGGAGATGTGGTCCGCCGCCGCATTCAGCAGCTCGCGCTCGCTTGCTATCTTCACACCGTAGTCGGCTTCGTAGCGGGCGAGAGCCTCGTCCATCTCGGCGACCAGCGCGCCGAATTCACCCTCCAGCTCGTCGCCGTACACCTCCTTGACGCTCCAATAATCCTTCCACACCAAGGCGGGATTGTCGTCGTGGCTCAAGATGTCGAAATAGAGGGTGTATAGGTTGCCCACATCCGCGGCGTTCTTCTCGATGCGGGCGAGATTGTCAGACAGATAGTCCTTTGCCGTTTCGACGAACGCGTCGTCGAACACCGTGTTTTCGTAGGCGTCGGCGAGCTCATCCGCCGTCATATCCTCGACGCCGCGGTTGCGGAAGAACACCGAGACGTTCTCCACAAAGTCCGCCACGGCGGATACCGTGTCCGAGGCAGCCGCTCCGCAGAGCGCGGCGAAGTCGCTCACCGTGCGCTCGGCGGAAAGGACGAGAGCGTATATGCCGTCTTCCATGAAATGGGTCTCCAGCGTCTCGCGGGCGTCGGAGAGCAGCTCTCCGCCGTCGCCGCAGGAGGTGAGGCGCACCGCGCTCTCTCCCTCGGTGTCGATGAAGCCCAGCATCGCCGCGCGGTCGGCAAAGATGACTAGGGCGTCGCCAACGGGCTTGCCCAGCATACTTTCCGCCACGCCGTCCGCAAGCACGATGTCGGCGTCCGCGTTCGTCGCAGCGACGCCTGTAACAGTCCCGTCCGCGTCGGTCACCACGGTGACGGAGGGATTGATCTCTAGCATGAAGGCGTAACGCTGCACCGCGTCACGGACGGGCAGCAGGAAGACGCACACCAGCACCACCGCCAGCACCACCGCAACGAGTGCGGGAGGGAGCGTGAAGGCGAGGATCTTTTTCTTGCGCGTCAGGCTGCCGTCCGCGTTGACCGTCACCTCATCGCAGACGGCGGGAGAGGGCGCGTCGAGGACCTGCCTCCCGATGGGGGGCAGGGCGTCAAGCTCATCCTTCCACATCTTTTTCCACGATCTCATATCCCCGTCTCCTTCAAACTCCGTTTGAGTTTATGTACGCTGCGGTTGTACTTTGCGGTCACCGTCCCCACGGGACAGCCGAGCATATCTGCGATCTCTCGGTGTCGGTAGCCCCACAGTACGTGCAGGGTGACTATGCGTCTTTCCTCGTCGGTGAGGACTTTTTTCATAAGTTCCGTGATGCCGAGTTCGCTTCTCTCGTCGCGGGCGGGCATGGAAGAGAGGTCGGCATCCGCCCGTCGCTCTCTGCATTTCAGCTCGTTGAGCGCGATGTTCTTTGCGATCTGCAGCATCCACGCGCGGGCGTTGCTCCCTTCGCGGTAGCTCACGGCGTGCATCTTTATGCGCAGATAGACGGTCTGCATGGCGTCCTCGCTGTCCTCTCTGTTGTCGAGATAGGAGTAAAGAAAGGCGAAGACACCGCGTTTCGTCTTTTCGTAGAGTTCTTCCAGCGCGTCGTTGTCGCCGCGCGCGATCTTTGAGATCAACCTGTCAAGTTGCTGTTCCTGCATTTCTTGCCGTCTTATAAACAAACTTATACGGCATTTTATTGCGAAAACGGAAAATTTTTCAAGCGTTTTGCCCTTGTTTGCTCAAAAGTCCGAGTTTTTCCGTCACTTCGGCAGAGTCGAGCGCGCCGTCGCGGTTGACGCGGCGAAGACGCAGAAGGGTGTCGGGCGCACCACGCCGCACCGTGCTCACCCCCTCGTTGCAGGTGAAAAAGACTCGGACGCCGAAAGAGCGGATGACAGCCGTAGCCTCGTCGGAGTATTCCCCGAAAGGGAAGGCGTAGGAGAGCGGGAGGACCCCCGTCGCGCGCAGAATGGCGTCCTGCATCCTGCCCGTGTCCTCGGCAAGCGCGCGGCGGTAGGCGGCGGGAGTTTCCCCCTTCATGCGCTTCACCCCGAAACGGGGAGAGTAGCGGTGCATGTTGTAGGAGTGGCTGCCGAGTTCCACCCGCCCGCTTGCGGCAAGTTCTCCCATCTGCGCCCACGTGAGGTGGGAGTAGTTGGGGTTGGAGTGGTCGCCGGAGTCCGTCGAGAACGCCGAGAACGCGCCCACGGGGAAGAATGCCGCCTTCGCGTCGTATTTCTCAAAAAGGGACAGACCGTAGAACATGTTGTTGTATCTGCCGTCGTCGAAGGTCAGGATGAGAGGCTTCTCGGGCAGGCTGCCGCCGCCCGATACGAATGCGACGACTTCGGACGGGAACACCGTTTCGTAGCCCGCCTCGGCGTAGGCGGCAAGGTCGCTCTCGAGCTGCGCGGGCGAAACGGTGTAAGTCCCCTTGGAGCTTTTCATGATGTTGTGATACATCACGACGGCGATCTGTCTTTCCTCGTCGTCCGCTTCGTTATCCGCGCGTCGCTGTGCGGTCTCGCCGCTCGTTTCTCCCGCTCCCATTCCCTCGCGGAGCGCGTCTTCTGCGGGCGCGAGCCCGCCCGCGAGCGCGAAAGCGAGCGCGCAGGCGACAAATGAAATTAAGACGATGCACACCGCAACACCCGAACGCGTAAGATTTTTTCTCATACCCATAGTATGGCTGTCGCGACGGCTATTATTTGCCGGCGGCTAATGAGTGTTCATCGTGCTCAAGCGTGGGATAGGGTGCACGTCCCCCGACATGGGAGTGTTGCTCCCCCTCCTTCCCTTCGGGCATTCCTCCCCCACTCGTGAAGAGTTCACTCCTCCTAAAATGCGGGATATACTTTTTGTCCTTTTGATAAAGTTTGAATCTCGCATAGAGATAATCGAGCGGCGAACAGTACTAACCGAACGTCGCTCGCGGGGAGAGGAAGGCGACTCG
>CALWAF010000015.1 GCA_944372795.1 uncultured Clostridia bacterium
TTATCAAAAAGAACGAAAAGCATATCCCGCATTTTAGGAGGACTGCACTCTTCCCGAGTGGGGGAGGAAAGCCCGAATGGGGCTCCCCGCAAAATCGCCGCAGGCAATTTTGTGGGGGTCCCCGGGTTGGAGGGGGAACAATACTCCCATGTCAGGGGACGTACACCCGTTTTCATCTTTGAGCCCGCCGTACCCTCCGAGCGGGCGTTGCATGAGTTCGCGTATAACTCCGAAACAAACGGGGACGGGGTAAAAATGTTCAAACTCGGACGGGTACGTCCGAGTTTGAACATTTGCGCCCCCGTGCCCCGCGTGCGGGGACCCCGGCTTGACCCCGTCCCCGTTGGTTTCTATGCGTTCCTAGTTTGGGAAGGAGGGGGAACAACACTCCCATGTCAGGGGCGTGCACCCTCTTTCACGTTTGAGCCCGCTCCACCCTCCACACACCCGCTCCGGCTATGAGTGTGCTGAACGCCGCCATTCGAATGCAGAATGCGAAAGCCCCCTTTTGAACAATTGGGGACGGGCTTATTTTGTTCAATTTTTGAACATAGGGGACGTGTTTGATTTGTTCAATTTTTGAACAAAATAAGCCCGTCCCCAATTGTTCAATTTATTCGTCACATGCGCTCTGTCGGAGGGTGTTAAAACACACTCCGCGCTTGTCTGAAGACGGCGCCCCTACGGGATGATCCACAATCAAAAGCGCGAGAGCTATTGCTCTCGCGCCGATGATGTCATGGGGCTTCTCCCCTCACAAAACCTTTGCCAAAAACTCGCGCAGCCTCGGATGCTGCGGATTCCCGAAAAACTCCTCGGGGTGCGCTTGCTCTAGCACTTTGCCTTCCGCCATGAAGAGTATGCGGGTGCCGACTTCGCGTGCAAATCCCATCTCGTGGGTGACGATGACCATGGTCATGCCCTCATCGGCGACCTGTTTGATGAGGTCGAGCACTTCGCCGACCATCTCGGGGTCGAGGGCGGAAGTGGGCTCGTCGAAGAGCATGACTTTGGGGTTCATGGCAAGGGCGCGGACGATGGCGACGCGCTGCTTCTGCCCGCCCGAAAGGGTGGACGGATAGACGTCGGCTTTGTCCTCCAGCCCTATGCGCTGCAAGAGGCGCATCGCATTTGCCTCCGCGGCTTCGCGCACCGCCTTTGCGCTCTCTGCGGGGAGGGGCTTCTCCTCCATGGCGCAGACGGGGACGGCGTGCGCAAGGGCGCGCTCCGTCTTCTCGAGTTTCGCCGTGACGGCAAGTTTCTTTTTGGTGAGTTCCGGGTCGTAAGAAACGACGCTCTTGCCCGCCACTTCATCCACCGTCTTTGTCTGCTCCCACGCCTCAACAATGGGTTCAAGCTCCGTTTTGAGCTGTTCAACCCTCTGTTTCAGCATTTCGCGCTTCTTTTCGATGCGCGCGTTATGCCCTGCTCCGAAGCGCTCGAACCACTTGTTGTAGAGTGGCACAAAGGTGTTGTGCATCTTGGCTTTCCGAAGGTCCGCGATGCCTATCTTGACGGGAGCGAGGGTGATGTTCTTCTTGACGGTGAGGTTGTTGAACAAGTTGAACTGCTGGAACACCATGCCCATCTTTCTGCGGTGCTCGTTGATGTCCACCTTGAGGTCTGCAAGGTCGACGCCCTCGAAGAATATCTGCCCGGAGGTCGGGTCTTCAAGGCAATTCAGACAGCGCAGGAATGTGGACTTGCCTCCGCCGGAGGGTCCGATGACCACCACCTTCTCCCCTTCGCGAACGCTCTCGGAGATGTCGTCCAGCACGAGCAGATCGCCGAACTTCTTGGTGAGGTTGACCACCTCGATGATGGGCTTGCCGGGCTCTGCGGACGCGGTGGCGTCATGGGTCAGAAGCGCCTCGTTTTGCACATTTTCATTTTGCAGCAACTCTTCTGTCACTCTTGGCAAACCTCCTTTCGATAAGTCTGATGGCGATGGTGATGAGGACGACGATGACAAGGTAGAACGCCGCGAGCATGAGATAAGGGATTATGTACTCATAATTCGCGCTCGCAATGCCGCGGAATGCCTTGGTAAGGTCGACGACCGTGATGAAGCTCGTGACGGACGTCTCTTTCACCAGCACGATAAATTCATTGCCCAGCGTCGGTATGATATTCTTGATCGCCTGCGGGATAACGATGCGGAGCATAGCGGTGGGATAACTGAGACCGAGCGCTCTGCCTGCCTCGAGCTGTCCCTGATCGACCGAATTTATGCCGCTGCGCATTATCTCGGAAACGTATGCACCGCTATTGAGGCCGAACACGATGACGGCGACCACGACCGCGCTGTCGATGCGCACACCCATTGCGGGGAGCAAAACATAATAGACCAGCAACAGCTGGACTACCATAGGCGTACCGCGGAAGAAGCCGACATAGACGTCGGAGATCCTGCTCAATGTTTTCACGAAGGCGGAATACTTCGGGACGACTTTCGTCACCGCTATCAACATACCGATGACTATGCCGATGAGAAGCCCCCCGACCGCGATTATTATCGTAGCATAGAGGCCATCGAGCACTGTTCGATAGCCTCCATACGTTACGAATTGTTCAACGAATAATTGCCATTTATCGGCCATAACTCATCCTTTTACAGGGACTTCAAGATGTTCTCGACGTCCTCTTTCGTGGTGCATTCGTCAAAGGTCGTGTCACCGTCCTTCACTATGATGACCTGATAAGATCTGTCATAATAGGATTCGGAGAAAGTCACGGAAACCTTGCGGGACTCGGTGACGGTAAGACCGGCGAGCGCGATGTCGATGCCGTTCTTGCCGACGGAAGTCACGACAGAGTCAAACTCCATATCTTTGATGACGAGTTCCATGCCGAGCTCGTCCGCGATGCGCTTGGCGATCTCGATGTCGATGCCGACGAAGAGTTCGCCCTGCTTGGACTCAAACGGCGCAAATTCTGCGTTGGTCGCGAGAACGAGCTGATTCTTGCTGCTGTCCTGCACGCCTGCGGGCACACCGACAGGTTCATAGTCCTCGTTGTCGTAATTTGCGATGATCTGCGCAAGAGAACCGTCCGCCTTCATTTCCGCAAGCACTTCGTTGATGTCGGCAAGCAATTCGGGCTGCGCCTTGTCAACGCCGATCGCATACTGCTCGGTGCTGAGCGGTATGTCGATGATGTGCGCGCCGCCGACGTCCGCTGCCGCCGCTTTTGCGACTTCGACGTCACCGACAACGTAAGAGATGTTGCCGTTGATCATATCCTGCACCGCCTGACCAATGCTGTCATAAGACTTCGCGGAGATGTTGGAGTAGCCGCTGAAGTTCATGTCCGCATTGCCCTGCAGATAGAACAGACCCGTAGTGCCCTGCTGGGCTCCGATCTTAACGCTGTTATCATTGCACGCGGCGAAGGCGAAGCACGCGCCGACGAGGGTGGCGAGTGCGAGCACGATCACCATGATTTTGCTGAACTTTTTCATATATTGCCTCCATATCTGTTCTTGATATGCACACATACTACCACCGCGTTTTATAAAACGCAAACGATTTTGCATAAATTTCCGCAAATAGCGTATTATTTTGCATTATCGGCACATATTATGCAAAATTCGCGAGTCATTATGCAAATATACGTCCTCTCTGCCCGCCCGACGCGCTTTTTTCTTGACGGTTGGGCGCGGGTGATATAAAATTAAGTGATAAATCTTTCTTTGAATAAGACAAGGAGTTTGAGCGTGCGCGCGGCGCACGCGAACGGGAAATGCTGACAAGCGGTGCGAAGATCCTCGTGAGCTGCCTTGAGGAACAGGGCGTGCGCAACATATTCGGCTATCCGGGGGCTAGCATACTCTCCGTCTACGACGCACTCGCGGTGTCGTCCATACGCCACGTGCTCACCGCGCACGAGCAGGGTGCGTGTTTCGCCGCCGAGGGCTACGCGAGGCGGAGCGGTCATGCGGGCGTGGTGCTGGCGACCTCCGGACCCGGTGCCACCAACCTCGTGACGGGGCTTGCGGACGCCTATATGGACAGCGTACCTCTCGTCGCCATAACGGGCAACGTCCCCCTCGCGCAGCTGGGGCACGACAGCTTTCAGGAAGTGGACATCTTCGACGTGTCCATGCCCGTCACCAAATACGGCATCATCGTAAAGAGCGCCTCGGAGATCGCTCCCGCCGTACGCAGGGCGTTCGCCCTCGCGGAGAGCGGCAGACGCGGTCCCGTGCTCATCGACATACCCTCCGACGTGCTGGACTGCTCGGCGGAATACGAGCCCGCCGTCCCGGAGCGTCCCTCCCCTCTCCTCCCCGACGAAGAGGAGATAAAGCGGGCTGCGGAACTCATCGCGAGAAGCTCCCGTCCCCTCATCTACGCGGGCGGCGGAGCGGCGGCTGCGGGCGCGGAGGACAGGATCCTCGAGCTCTCGCTGCGGCTCAAAGCGCCGGTGGTCACGTCCTATATGGGCATAGGCTGCTGTCCGCCCGACCATCCGCGTTTCCTCGGAGTGCTGTCCGACATCAACCTGAAAGCCGCCTCCGCGATGGCGGAGTGCGACCTCTTCATCACGGTGGGCGCGCGCTTCAACAGCAGATACGGCGCCTTCGGCGGACTGAAAAAACGGCGCACTCCCCTTCTGCAATTCGATTCCGACCGCGCGGAGATAGACAAAAACGTCCCCGCGTCCGCGTCCGTCATCGCCGATGCCGCGCTCGCCCTCGACGCCCTTCTTCCCCTCGTCCGCGAGAAGGATGAGGCGGAGTGGGCATACGACCTTCTGCCCGACAGCGCACAGGAAAACCGTGGCACGCGCATCATCCGCGCCCTCACCCGCGAGCTGGGCGACGGCGTCACCGTCACCACGGACGTGGGGTTGCATCAGGAGTGGGCGGCGCATAACGCGCAGGTGCGCACTCCCCGCCGTTTCCTCACCAGCGGAGGACTGGGCGCGATGGGCTTCGGCATGGGAGCGGCGATAGGCGCGCATTTCGCGAGCGGCGACGTCTGCCTCGTCATCACGGGGGACGGATCCTTCAACATGAACCTCAACGAGCTGACCACGGCGGTGAAACACCACGTGCCTCTCGTCGTCGCGGTGATGAACAACAACGCTCTCGGGATGATCCGCAAGCTGCAGACGGCGCGCGGCACGAAGGGCTCGGCGATGAGCTCGCTGTATCTCGGCGTGGACTACGCCGCCCTCGCAAGAGCTATGGGCGCGCGCGGCGTCACCGTCACCGAGGAGGAAGACGTGGACGAAGCCGTAAAAAACGCACTCGACGGGACTCTCCCCGTTGTGATAGATTTCAGGATCCCGATCAACACGGGCATTTAGGAGAACTATGGACAACGCAACAAGACAGATCATTTCCATCCTAGTCAACAACCAGCCGGGCGTGCTCTCCCGCATCGCGGGGCTGTTCTCCCGACGCGGCTACAACATCGACGGGCTGACCGTCTGCGCCACCGAGGACGACAGGTGGTCGAGGATGACCATCACCGTCTGCGCCACGCAGAACACCGTGAAGCAGATCGTCGCACAGCTGGAAAAACAGGAGGACGTGGTGAAGGTCATGGACCTCGACCCCCGCGGCGTCGCCGCCCGCGATCTGCTGCTCATCAAAGTGGCGGTGTCGGGAGCCGCCCGCAGCGAGATCGTCGACCTCTGCACCGTCTTCGGCGCGAAAGCCGTGGACGTCAACCCCGACAGCATGATGCTGGAGCTCACGGGTTCCACCGACAAAGTGGACAGCTTCGTAAAGACGCTTGCCGCCTACGACATCATCGAGATGGCGCGCACGGGCGGAGCCGCCCTCGAAAGAGGGAGCGGCAGCCTGCGTGAGTCCGCCGAACTCAACTGACACCTACGAACCGAAATGGACGCAACAAACAAGAGAAAGATCGTCATCTTCGACACCACCCTGCGCGACGGCGAACAGTCGCCGGGGTGCAGCATGCACATCAACGAAAAACTCGACGTCGCCGAAGCCCTCGAGCACCTCGGCGTGGACGTCATCGAGGCGGGTTTCCCCGCCGCGAGCGAAGGGGAACTGAAAGCGGTGCGGCAGATCGCATCCGTCATCCGCCGCTCCACCGTCGCCGCCCTCTGCCGTTGCAGGAAAGAGGACATCGACAAGGGCTGGGAGGCTGTGAAGGACGCCGTGCATCCCCGCATCCACATCTTCCTCGCCACGTCCCCCATACACCTCGAATATAAGCTGCGCATCGACGAGGACACCGCCATCGAGATGATCCGCTCCCACACCGAATACGCGCGCTCTCTCACCGAGGACGTGGAATTTTCCTTTGAGGACGCCACGCGCACTCCGCACGAGTTCCTCGCGCGCGCCGCGCGCACCGCGCTTGAAGCGGGAGCCACCACCCTCAACTTCCCCGACACCGTGGGCTACGCCACCCCCACCGAGATGAAGGCGATGATAAGCCATATCCGCGCCTCCGTCCCCGGGATAGACAACGCGGTCATCTCGGTGCACTGCCACAACGACCTCGGCATGGCGACGGCAAATTCCCTCGCCGCGGCGGAAGCGGGTGCGACGCAGATAGAGTGCACCGTCAACGGCATCGGCGAGCGCGCGGGCAACGCCGCCCTCGAAGAGATAGTGATGGCGTTGCGCACCAGACAGGACCGCTTCGGGCTCTATACGGACGTGGTGACGGAGAACATCTACCGCGTGAGCCAGCTGGTCAGCGGCATCGTCGGCATCAAGCTCCCGCCCAACAAAGCGGTGGTGGGCAAGAACGCTTTCGTGCACGAGTCCGGCATACATCAACACGGCGTGCTCGCCAACAAAGCCACCTACGAGATAATGAGCCCGAAAGACATCGGAGTGCCCGAAAACACACTTTTCCTCGGAAAACACAGCGGTAAACATGCGTTTCGGGAACTTCTTGAGGAAATGGGCTACTCTCTCACCCCCGAACAGCTGGACGCCTACTTCCCACGCTATAAGGAGATCGCCGATCGCAAAAAAGAGGTCACGCGCGGGGACATCGACGCCCTGCTCTCGGGCATCTACCGCCGCAGGGTGAAACGCATATATTCCCTCAAAGATTACGAAGTGACCGCCTACAAAAACTCCGCGTCCGCGCTCATCTCGCTGGAAGCGGACGGCAAGGTGCACTCCGACAGGATGACGGGCGACGGACCCGTGGACGCGGGTTTCAAAGCCATCAACTCCCTCACGGGACAGAACTTCAAGCTGGTGGACTATCAGGTGCACTCCGTCTCCGAGGGCAAGGACGCTCTCGGCGAAGCCACGGTCAAACTGTCCTCCCCCGAGGACGGCAAGACCATGACGGGCAAGGGCATCTCCACCGACGTCTTGGAGGCGTCCCTCATCGCGTACATCAACGCCACCAACAAGCTGCTGCAAGAGGAGTGATATGAGGATAGAGTTTTACGACACCACTCTGCGCGACGGCGCGCAAGCCGCGGGCATCAGCTACTCCCTCTCGGACAAGAGGCAGATATTCGGGTTGCTCTCGTCGCTGGGCGTCGACCTCATCGAGGGCGGCGACCCCGCCTCCAACCCCAAAGACGCCGAGTTTTTCGCCGAGTGCGCATCTTCAAAACTCGTCGCCTTCGGCTCCACGTGCAGAAGAGGCGTCCCTGCCTGCGAGGACGACGGGCTGAAAAAGCTGGCGGAAACGGGCGCGGGCACGGTGTGCATATTCGGCAAGACCAGCGTCCGACACGTCGAAGAGGTGTTGAAAGCCACAAAGGAAGAGAACCTGCGCATGATCGCGGACAGCGTCCGTTTCCTTAAAGAGCGGGTCGGGCGGGTCATCTTTGACGCCGAGCACTTCTACGACGGCGCCGAAGAGGACGCGGACTACGCCCTGCAATGTCTGAAAGCGGCGGCAGAGGCGGGCGCGGACACAGTGGTGCTCTGCGACACCAACGGCGGCACCTTCCCGGAGCGCGCATACGCACTGACCAAAACGGCCGTGAATGCTATCCCCGACGTGAAGATCGGCGTCCATTTCCACAACGACGCGGGCACGGCGGTGGCAAATTCGCTGGCGGGAGTCCGCGCGGGCGCGACGCACGTTCAGGGCACTTTCCTCGGCTTCGGAGAGAGGTGCGGCAACGCAAATCTTTCCACCGTCATCGCCGATCTCATCCTGAAAGGCGGGTGTGACCGCACCGTTGACCTTTCCGCGCTCACCCGCACGGCGCACGCCGTGGCGGAGATAAGCAACGTCAAGCTCGATCCCGCCATGCCCTACGTCGGCGCGGCGGCGTTTGCGCACAAGGCGGGTATGCACTCCGATGCCGTCATCAAGGATCCGCGCACCTTCGAGCACGTCTCCCCGGAAGAGGTGGGCAACCGCGACAGCATACTGTTAAGCGAAGTGGCGGGCAGGAGCGCGGTGGCGAAAAAGCTGGAGACCCTCTTCCCCTCCCTTGACAAGTCCAGCCCCAAGACCAAGGAGATCTTGGACATGATCAAGCTCATGGAGCTGAAGGGCTATCAGTTCGAGGGCGCTGACGGCAGTTTCGTGCTGCTGGCGGAGAAGATGATGAACGCCTTCGAGCCCTCCTTCGAGCTGGAACACTACTGCATCAAAGCCGTCAAACCCGACGGCGTCAACACCGCGGAGGTCGCCATACGCGTGGGCGGCGAGGTGACGTCGGTCACCGAGACGGGCAACGGCCCCGTCAACGCCCTGGATAAGGCGCTGCGTGCCGCACTGGCGAAGCACTTCCCGCAGATAGACGAGGTGGTCCTCACCGACTACAAGGTGCGCGTGGTGGACTCCTCCGCCGCGACGGGCGCGATGGTCAGAGTGCTCATCACCTCATCGGACAAGAAGGAAACATGGACGACGGTGGGCGTGTCCACCGACATCATAGAGGCAAGCTGGTCCGCCCTCACGGACAGCTTCGAATATAAGCTGACGGGCAGAGGCAGGATCGTGTGAGGTGCCTATGGGAATGACTGCGACTCAAAAGATATTTGCAAGACACGCGGGACGAAAAAGCGTCGCCGCGGGCGAGCTCATCACCGCGGACGTCGATCTCGTCCTCGGCAACGACATCACCTCCCCCGTCGCCATCGCCGAGATGAAAAAGGCGGGCGAGAGGGTGCTCGACCCCGACAAAGTGGTGCTCGTCCTCGACCACTTCGTGCCCGCAAAGGACATCAAGTCCGCCGAACAGTGCAAGATCGTCCGCGATTTTGCTCGCGAACAGGGCATAAAACACTTCTACGACGTAGGATGCGCGGGCGTCGAACACGCCCTTCTCCCCGAGCTCGGGCTGGTGCGTCCCGCCGCCCTCATCGTGGGTGCGGACAGCCACACCTGCACCTACGGCGCGCTGGGATGCGTGTCCACGGGCATAGGCTCCACGGACATGGCGTTCGCCATGCTCACGGGCAAGCTGTGGTTCAAGGTGCCGCGCGCGATCAAAGTCGTCCTCTCGGGCAAAAAGCGCAGATACGTCACGGGCAAGGACGTCGTGCTCGCCCTCATCGGGATGCTGGGCGTGGACGGCGCGACTTACGAGTCGCTGGAATTCTTCGGCGCCCTCTCCGAACTCTCTGCGGACGACAGACTGACCGTTGCGAACATGGCGGTGGAATGCGGCGCGAAGAATGCCTTCTTCCCCGTTGACGACGTGTCCCACGCCTATCTTACCTCCCGCGGAGTGCAGGTGCGCGACGAGGACATCGTCCTCCCCGACCCCGACGCCGACTACGAACGCACCGTACATCTCGACCTCGATGCCGTGCTGCCCGCGGTCGCCTTCCCTCACCTGCCTTCCAACGTCCGCTTCTTCGGCAAGGACGTCCCGAACGGGATAAAGATAGATCAGGCGGTCATAGGCAGCTGCACCAACGGGCGCATCTCGGATATGCGCGCGGCGGCGAGCGTAATGAAAGGACGCAAAGTGGCAAAGGGAGTGCGCTGCATCGTCATCCCCGCCACGATGGAAGTATATAAGCAGTGTCTGGACGAAGGGCTGACCTCCGTCTTTATCGAGAGCGGCGCGGTGGTGTCCACCCCGACGTGCGGCCCCTGCCTCGGCGGATATATGGGCATCCTCGCCCACGGCGAACGCGCCGTAGCCACCACCAACCGCAACTTCGTGGGACGCATGGGCGACGTGACCAGCGAGGTCTATCTCGCCTCCCCCTACGTCGCGGCGGAGAGCGCGATCCGCGGCGAACTCGCCTGCCCGGAGGTGTGATATGAGCGGAAAAGTTTTCAAGTACGGCGACAACGTCAACACCGACGTCATCATCCCCGCAAGATACCTGAACGACGCGAGCAAGGAAAACCTCCGCGCCCATGCGATGGAGGACATCGACCCGAACTTCGCAAAAGAGGTGCGTGAGGGCGACTTCGTGGTGGGCGGCTTCAACTTCGGCAGCGGTTCCAGCCGCGAGCACGCTCCCCTTGCGCTGAAAGCCGCGGGAGTGCGCGCGATCATCGCAAAGAGCTTCGCCCGCATCTTCTACCGCAACGCCGTCAACATCGGGCTGTATATCGTCGAAAGTCCCGAAATGGCGGATGAGATCAACAAAAACGACATTTTAACTGTCGAAAACGGCATTTTGACCGACGTCACGACAGGCAAGTCATATCCCCTTCCCGCGATGGACGACTTTGTCGCGCGCATTCTGGAAAGGGGTGGTCTGATGGAGGCGGCAAAGCAATGAAAGCACGCATACTCTTGCTCCCCGGCGACGGGATCGGACCCGAGACCGTCCTCGCCGCAAGGCGGGTGCTCGAATGCGTAGAGAAACGCTTCGGGCACGACTTCGATTTTTCCTCGGCGCTCATCGGCGGCGCCGCGATAGACGCTTGCGGGCATCCTCTCCCGGAGGATACCGTGCGCGCCGCGCACGCTGCGGACGCGGTGTTGCTCGGCGCCGTGGGCGGCCCCAAATGGGACGACGCTCCCGTCCGTCCCGAGGCTGCTCTGCTCGGTATGCGCAAGGAGCTCGGGCTCTACGCCAACCTGCGCCCCGCAAAACTCTTCCCCGCCCTCAAAGGCGCCTCTGCGCTGAAACCCGAGATCGTGGAGCGAGGCATCGATCTCGTCACCGTCCGCGAACTGACGGGCGGGATATATTTCGGCGAGCACGGCTACCGCACGGGCTCTGCGGGCAGAGAAGCGTTCGACACCGAGTGCTATGCGGAGCTCGAGATAGAGCGCGTGGCGCGCATCGCCTATGAGCTTGCCGAAAAGCGCAGCCGCAAAGTCTGCCTCGTGGACAAAGCCAATGTGCTCACATCGTCGCGGCTGTGGCGCAAGGTGGTCAGCGACATCAACGAGGACTACCCTTCCGTGCAGCTCGACATGATGTATGTGGACAATGCGGCGATGCAGCTTGCGCTCGACCCCTCGCAGTTCGACGTCATCCTTACCTCCAACCTCTTCGGAGACATCCTCTCCGATCTCACCGCCGCGATCGTGGGCAGCATAGGCGTCATGCCCTCCGCCTCCCTCGGCGCGACGACGGTCGGGATGTATGAGGCGATCCACGGATCCGCGCCCGCGCTTGCGGGGCTGGACAAGGCGGATCCCGTCGGCACCATACTCTCCGCCGCGATGATGCTCCGCCTCTCCTTTGACCTCGACGAGGAAGCGACGGCGGTGGAAAACGCCGTGGCAGCCGTCCTCGACGCAGGTCTCGGCACCCCCGACATCGGCGGCACCCTCGGCACGATCAAAATGACCGACGAGATAATCTCCCGCATTTAGCGGGATATCTCCCCTTGTGGGGGAATTATTCCCCCACACCCCGCGTCGCGATCCGCGCGTGTTCGTCGCCGTGCGCCGTTCCTCGGCGGGCGGCTCGCCTGCCGCGCGATCGCTCCTTATCACGTCGTGAAAATGCGGAGACACTCGTTCGCTCCGCGTTTTCAATGAAAACTATCCGCTCTCTCGTTCATTTTCACTCCGTGTAGTGGGGGTATTATACCCCCACACCCCCGTACTATAGCAGGACATCACGCAACGACTGTTGTGTGGGATGAAGAGCCATAGTCAGCCGTGCGCTTAGCACCCCCACACCCCCTTGCGAGGGATTTGGGCCCTCGCGCTCCCGGTGGGGGTATTATACCCCCACACCCCCATACTCTTTATTATAAAAGTGCGCCGAAGGTAACGGGCGAAGCCGTGACATTCGGCGCAAAATTTATATAGAGCACGAGAGACCATGCGCGACGAGCACTTTTTCGGAGCGTCTCCGGGCACGATGTTTCTCTTTCGGAGACGGAATTACGCGCCGCTCAGCCAAGCGTTCACAGGCGGTGCAACCGCCGCTTGAACGCCGCGGCGCGCTAAGTGAGTGCCGAGCGCCGACGGAACATTAAGTAGGCACGGGCGTTGTGCGCGAGTGCCGAATTCCTCCGCCCGTGCCGGGTTTTCAGTGAGTTCTGTTCGCCGCTCGATTATGTTAGTGCGAGACTCAAACTTTTTTTAAGAGACGGAAAGTTAGTCCCGCATTTTAGGAGGAGTGAAGCCTGTTCGGACACGGGGGAGGAAAGCCCGAAGGGAAGGAGGGGGAATTCTAACTCCCCGCGAGACGAGAAGCCTATTAGGAGCATGTTTGAGCACGACGAATACTTCGAGCCGAGATGAACGTTTGGCGGCGAGAAGTCAAGGGGTGGAACCCCTGCAATTATGCTTTTTTCTTGAAAAGTTTTTTTGTGTCGCCCGAGGAGGCGAGGTTAAGAAATCTTGTGCCGACGACGAGGTTGAGCGCGGCGAAGAGGACTATGCTGCCCGCGACATACAACGCCATCACGTCGGATCCTGCCGCCTTGCCGAAGAAGTCGAGGCGCATCGAGAAGGCGTCCAGCAGCCCGTCATACACCGTCTGTGGCAGCCCGGCAGTGAGGTCTGCGAGCGCGCCCGACATCAGAAAGTTGCGGAACAACCCCGTCGAGTGCGTGCCGGGAAGCAGCGCGGCGAGATATTCCACGCCGTCGGGAAACGCGGAAAGAGGCATATAAGCGCCGATGAGGAAGCCTATCGCAGCGCTGACTATGCCGATGAACCCGCTGAGCGCGCCCTCCGTGCGGAAGAAGGAGCAGACAAACACGGAAAAGAGGGTGGACGAGAGCGCGGAGAACGCGACATTTCCGAGCGTCGCGAATGCGTCTCCCGCCGACATGCGGAATCCGCCCGTTGCCGCGAGATAGACAAAACAAAGCAGGGCGACAAAGACCACGACAGCCACCGTCACGATGAAATTGAACGCGAAGTAGGCAAGAGTCACCGTCGTCC
The DNA here is from genome assembly GCA_944372795.1 of uncultured Clostridia bacterium. Classification (GTDB taxonomy): domain Bacteria; phylum Bacillota; class Clostridia; order Christensenellales; family CAG-917; genus Limadaptatus. Next base: position 13,246 of record CALWAF010000015.1, read on the forward strand.
TTTTCACGGGAGAAACGAGGCAATCGCGGATCTGCCCTCTGCACTTGTCCTGCACCATTATGGTGTTGGCGCTGAACGACACCGTAAAGCACGCCGAACCGAGCACCCCGGACACCATCCAGCTGTCCACGAAAGCGCTCACCGCGCCATCGGGGACGGTGACGCCCTCGGGGAAGAAACTCAACACGGTGTCTTCCTGCAAATCTCCGAGGAAGAGGACGTAGAGCAGGAAGACTATGATGGGCGCAAGCAAGGAGAAGAACACCGCCATGCGGTCCTTCAGGAACACCTTGCAATGCCGCTTTACCAGCTGCAAAAACGCGAAGAGATCGTCGGAGCGTCCGATGAGAGTATCATTCATAGTTGTGCTCCCCCGAAAGTTTCTTGCCGGTCACGCGCAGGAAGACATCGTCCATATTGCCCTTCACCACCTCGAAATCGTCCGCGAGCTCCGGATGCGCGAGGATGAGATCCCTCGCTGCGGCGGTGCCTTCCGTGCGGATGCGGTAGCACTCGCCTTCGTAATCGAACTCCGCGCCTAGACGCCCGAGCAAAGCGTCCGTCTCCGCGCCGCGCGGGCGATAGAGCTTCACATAGTCGCCGGAGTAAAGGGTTTTGAGCTCATGCGGAGTGCCGCGAGCGACGATGACGCCGTCGTCCATGATGACCACGGTGTCCGCGTCCGCCGCTTCCTCCATATAGTGCGTGGTGAGGAAGAGCGTCATGCCCGTCTCTTTGCGAAGCGTATGCAACACATCCCACACCCGCCGCCGCGTCTGCGGATCCAGCCCCGTAGTCGGCTCGTCGAGGAAGAGGATGGACGGACGGTGTATGAGCCCGCGCGCGACGTCGGCACGCCTGCGCTGTCCGCCCGACAGCTTTCCGTAAGGGCGGGAAAGAATGTCCGAAAGCCCGAAAAGCTCCGTGACCTCGCCGACGCGCTCCCTCAACGCTTTTCCTTTGAGTCCGTAAAACGACGCCCGCACGGTGAGGTTGTCGCCGACAGTCAGCCTGTCATCCAGCACCGAGCCCTGAAACACGATGCCGATGCGTCTTTTGATCTCATCCTTTTCGCTGTCGAGATCCAGTCCGTCCACGGTCACTTTCCCGGAAGTTTTCGGGAGAACGGTGGAGAGAATGTTGATGGTGGTGGACTTGCCCGCACCGTTCAGCCCGAGGAACGCGAAAAGCTCCCCCTTCTCCACCTCGAAGGAGATGTCCTTCACGGCATGCACTTCGCCGTAATTTTTGACGAGATGTTCGACTGTGATCATTTTCGCATAATGTCGCCGCAACTCGGCTGTGTTATTATACCCCCCTCAAATAGTCACATAAATGCCGACAGAGGGAAAAATTTCGCGTTATGTCGAGCCGGAATAACACGAGCCGAGTCCCGCGCAGAACTCGGCACAGACAATGGAACGAGATGAACGTTTGGCGGCGAAAAGAGGGTCTCACCCTCGCCCGTTCACGCTTTTGCGTTTTCGATGAATCTGACCACGTCGGCGACCGTCTTCATCTCCACGACGTCGCCGTCGTCGATGGTGACGCCGAAGGTCTCCTCCACCTTCATCAGCATATCCACGATGTCAAGACTGTCCAGCCCCAGATCCTTGATGATGTTGCTCTCGGGCGTGATCTTGTCGGCGTCGATGCCGATGTCGTTGACCGCGATGGCTTTCAGCATTTCAAAAATATCGTTGTTCATTTCAACCTCACAATAAGTTTTATTATCAAAACACGCAGTTCACGCGCACGTTTTGCACGTTGAACGCGGCATTTTGTCATTACTCCTTTCCCTCTCTTCCCTCCACGGCGGAGAGATCGATGAGGTATGCCCGCACGTCCTGCGGAGCTGCGCATACGCACGCCTCGTAACCCTCGAAAGGCTCGAAGTGCTCGAAGTGGGCGTCTTCCGCGATGGGGCGCTTGAAGTCCTTGAGCCCTGCTCCCGTGAATTTGAGCCAGCTCTCCCTCTCCGTCCACTTCCTGAAAAACTCGCTCTCGTCCGTGATGCCGAGGGATCCGAACCTCTCCACGTTGACGGGGCGGATCTTCTCGATGTCCACACCTATCTCGGTGCGCGCGATGCCCAGCATCATGACGCCGTGGGAGTGTGAGAGGGAAAAGTGCGCGTCACCCTTATTAAAGCGCGGCTTCTCGCCGTATTCGCGGACTATCTCCGCGTCTTCGGGATAGTCGTAGCCTGCGGCTCTCATCTGCTGCACGAAATGTGCGTAGCAATGCTTCACGAAAGCGTCGCTGTCGCACTCCCCTTCCGCGAAAAAGAGGATCATGCCCTGCCTCCCCCCAACCTGCCATAGGTGTTGTTGAGGTCGAGGAAGAAGTCGCGGTCCACCGTCATCATCAGCTCGTAGGCGAGGCGGAACTCCCAATTGCCCTCCGGGGTGCCCGGGATGTTGACGCGGGTGTCGGCGCCGTAGCCCAGCATATCCTGCACGGGGAAGACTGCGAGCACCGCCGAAGACGCGGCTATCGTGCGCAATATGGCTTTGGTGGACGCGCACTGCGGACCGCCGCTCCCCCAGCCCGCGCCTGTGAATCCGCAATATTTCAGCGCAAAATCTCTGGCGTCGGGGTTGAGCTCATACAGCCATCCGAGCAGCGTGTTGTTATCGTGCGTGCCCGAATATGCCACATTGGTCCTGTCGTAGAAATAGGGCAGGTGCACGCTCTGTGTCCCGTCAAAGGCAAACTCGAACACCCGCATGGTGGGGATGCCCGTCCCGTCGATGAACTTGCGGCAGTCGGGGTCGATGAGCCCGAGATCCTCCGCAATGAACAGCGCGTCGGGATTGTCCGCAATGACGAGGTCGATAAGCTCCTGCCCGGGGCCGTACTCCCAGCGCCCGTTGATGGCGGTGTCCTCGTCTTCGGCGGGTATGGCGAAGAAGTTGTAGAAGGCGCGGAAGTGATCCAGCCGCAGCGCATCGTACATCTCGAGGCAGTGCCGTATACGGCGTCTCCACCACAGATATTTGTTCTTCTTCATCGCGGCGAAGTCGTAAAGACAATTGCCCCAGATCTGCCCTTTTGCGGCGAAGGCATCGGGCGGGACGCCTGCCACTGCGGTGGGATGCCCGTCCTTGTCGAGCAGGAACTCGCTCGCATTCGTCCACACGTCCACGCTCTCCGTCGCGACGTAAAAAGGAAGGTCACCGATGATGTTCACTCCTAGGGCGTTGACCCTGTCCTTGAAGAAGTGCCACTGCCTGTAAAACTCGAATTGCTCGAAGATGTAGAAGTCGATCTCGCGCCCGAATTCCTTCCTTGCCGCATCCAGCGCCTTTTGCTCGCGGAAGGCAAGCGGTCTATCCCACTTCGTCCAGTCGCCGCCGAAGCGGTCGGCAAGCGCCATAAAGAGAGCGTAGTCCTCCAGCCAATAGCTCTCCTTCTCGCGAAATTCCGCTATCTTTTCGGCGATCTCGGGGGTTATACGTTCAAAAGCGATGTGTAAAACGCGTGTTATGTTCTCACGCGCAAAAGCATAGTCCACCTTGTAAGGTTGACCGCGATACTTTGACGCCTCCACCTCTTCCGCCGTGAGCAGCCCCTCCATCGCAAGCAGCGCGGGATTGATGAAAAGAAAGTTGCCCGCGTGCGTGGAATAGCCGGAATAGGGAGAATTGCCCGCGCCGAGTATGGTGATGGGCAGCACCTGCCACCACGAAAACCCCATGTCCTTCGCCATCTCGGCAAAGACCTCCGCGTCGCGGGAAAAGCACCCTATCCCGTAAGGGCTGGGCAGCGCGCTTACGGGCATAAGCACGCCCGCCGAACGCCTGAACGTTGCTGCTTTCATTCCTCCACCCTGATGAGCGCGGCGATGTTTTCCACGCCCGAAAGTTGTTTTATGCCGTTAAGAGCCTTTTTCATGGTGCTCTCTTTGGTCTCGTGCGTCACGAAGATGACGGCGACTTCTCTGGACACCGCCTCTTTCTGCACCACGGTGGCGAGGGAGATGCCGCAGCGTCCGAACACCCCCGTGATCTTGCTCAAAGTCCCCTCCTCGTCGGATACGGTGAGGCGGACGTAGTAGCGGGAGGAGAAGTCGGAGGCGAAATCCTCGTCCTTCACTTCCTTCTCAAGCTCCCACGCGAACCTGCGGTGCTGCTCTCTTCCCGCCGCGAACACGATGTCGCTGACGATCGCGCTGCCCGTGGGAAGGGCGCCCGCGCCCCTGCCGTAGAGCATGATGTCGTCCACACTGTCGCCGTGCACGTACACCGCGTTGAAGGAGCCGCTCACCGACGACAACGGATGTCCCGAGGGCAGGAAGGCGGGGTGTACCCTCGCCTCTATCTTGCCGTCGCGGTCCTTGGATATGGCGAGAAGTTTCAGAGTGTAGCCCAGCTCCTTGCCGTAGTTGATGTCTTCTACGGCGATGCCCGAGATACCTTCGCGATAGATCTTGTCGATGGGCACCCGCCTCTTGTAGGCGAGGGAGGAGAGGATGCTGTTCTTGTACATGGCGTCGAAGCCCTCGACATCGGCGGTGGGATCAGCCTCGGCGTAACCCAGCGCCTGCGCGTCTTTGAGGCAGGACGCGTAGTCCACCCCCTCGTCGCTCATGCGGGAGAGGATGTAGTTCGTCGTGCCGTTGACGATGCCTTTGAGAGAAGTGACGCGGTTCGCCTGCATCCCGTCGGTGAGGGTGCGGATGATGGGGATGCCGCCCGCGCAGCTCGCCTCGAAATACAGCCCGCCGCCTCCGCGTTCGGCTGCGGCTTCCAGCTCCGGCCAGCTCTTGGAGAACATCTCCTTGTTGGCGGTGACGATGCTCTTGCCCGCTTCCAGCGCCTTCACGAGGAAGGTCTTTGCGGGCTCGATGCCGCCGAAGAACTCCGCGACGACGGAGATCTCGGGGTCGGAGATCACTCTCTCTATATCGGTGGAAACGATGGACGGATCCACGCCGAGCTCTTTGCAACGCTCGAGGTTCTTCTCGAGGACGCACTTGATCTCGATGTCGATGCCGTCATTGCGTTTGATGAATTCACGCTGCGAAGTGAGGATCTTGTAAGTCCCTCCGCCGACTACGCCCAGTCCCAGCAGGGCAACTCCTATCTTTTTCATATATTCTCCTGTGCAGGCGGTGATCCGCCCCGAATTATTTCGTCCCGTTAAGGTCGTAGATGAATTTGAGCCCCTTGAGCGCGAGCGCGCGGTCGGTGATGTCGATGAGCTTCGGCTCCACGCCCGCGATAAGCTCGCTGAGCCCGCCCGTCGCCACCACTTTTGCGCCCTTCATCTCGGGGAGCGCGCGGTAGCCCCTCACCATATACTCGACGAGCCCCGTATAGCCGTAGATGATGCCGGACTGCATACAGCTCCTTGTGGACCTGCCCACCATGCTGTCGGGCAGGGAGAGCTCCACGCGCGGGAGCTTCGCCGCGGTGTGCACCAGCGATTCCGTCGCCGTCTTGACGCCGGGCGCGATCGCTCCGCCTATGAATTCCCCTTCCGCAGTGACGAGGTTGAAGGTCGTCGCCGAGCCGAAATCCACCTCGATGACGGGACCGCCGTAGAAACGGTATGCGGCGGCGGCGCCCACCATCCTGTCCGCGCCAAGCTCGGAGGGATTGTCGTAGGATATCTTCAAACCCGTTTCGGTGCGATGGTCCACCACCAACGGGCGCTTGCCTGTGTAGTAGGAACACATGTGCTCGATGGTATAGTTGAGCGACGGCGCCACGGAAGACATCACCGCGCCGTCCACGTCCTCGAAGGAGTGCCCGCCCTGACGCAGCAAGTCGTAGATGACCATGCCGTACTCGTCGGCGGTGTGGGACGCCACCGTGGAGACCCTCCACGTGGAGACCAGCTCGTCACCCTTGAAGATGCCGATCTTGACATTGGTGTTGCCTATGTCCATGGCAAGCAGCATAAGCCCTCCCGCGCCCGCGAGCGGGCGCCGAACGTATAATTACGTTGATTATATCAAACATTTCTTTCCTTTTCAAGTGAAACGCCGAAATGCGCGCTTTTACGGCTCCGAACACGGCGAAGCCGGGCGCGGCTGTGTCAAAGTTCGGGCGGGATGCGTATGGTGAGGTAGGAGCGATCCTAGTCCAAAAGGAGGTACATATCATGAACGGTTTCTTCGGTGGCGGCGGCTGCGGATGCGACAACATCATCCTCTTGCTGCTCCTGCTCTCCTGTTGCAACGGGAACGGGATGGGGTGCATATGCGATATGCTTCCCCTCCTTCTCATCCTGTGCTGCTGCGGCGGCAACCTGTGCGGCAACAACTGCTGCAAGTGAGCCGCAAAGGGCTCCGTTCCCCCTCCCGCAATGAGGGGGCGAAAAGCAAAAAGGACGCGCAATGCGTCCTTTTTGTGTCGTAAAACGACGGATAAACCGCCCGTTTTGTCATCAATACGCGAATTGTTCCTCGAAGTAGGCTTTGAGATTCTCGACGGGGATGCGCACCTGCGCCATGGTGTCGCGCTCGCGCACCGTCACCGCGCCGTCCTCCAAAGTGTCGAAGTCCACCGTCACGCAGTAAGGTGTGCCGATCTCGTCCTGACGGCGGTAACGCTTGCCGATGGAGCCCGTGCCGTCGAAGTCGCACACGAAGTGTTTGGTGAGCTCGGCGTATATCTCCTGCGCCTTGTCGGAAAGCTGCTTCTGCAGGGGCAGCACCGCCACCTTGACGGGCGCGATGGCGTGATGGAAGTGCAGCACCACTCGGGTGTCGCCCTCCCCCACTTCTTCCTCATCGTAGGCATTGCACAGAAGCGCCAGCACCATGCGTTCCACACCGAGAGAGGGCTCGATGACATAGGGCACATACTTCTCGTTGGTGACGGGATCGGTGTAGGAAAGGTCCTTGCCCGAGGTGTTGATGTGCTGGGTGAGGTCGTAATCCGTGCGGTCGGCGACGCCCCACAGCTCTCCCCAGCCGAAGGGGAAGAGGAACTCGAAGTCCGTGGTGGCTTTGGAATAGAAACACAGCTCGTCCGCGCTGTGGTCGCGCAGGCGGAGCTTCTCGTCGTCGAAGCCGAGGCCGAGCAGCCACTCGTGGCAGAACTTGCGCCAATAGGCGAACCATTCGAGGTCGGTGCCGGGCTTGCAGAAGAACTCCAGCTCCATCTGCTCGAACTCGCGCACGCGGAAGATGAAGTTGCCGGGCGTGATCTCGTTGCGGAAGGATTTGCCTATCTGACCTATGCCGAAAGGCACGCGTTTTCTGGTGGTGCGCTGCACGTTCTTGAAGTTGACAAAGATGCCCTGCGCCGTCTCGGGACGGAGGTATATCGTGCTCGCGCTGTCCTCGGTGACGCCTTGGAAAGTCTTGAACATCAGGTTGAACTTGCGGATGGAGGTGAAGTCGGACTTGCCGCACACGGGGCAGACGATGCCCTTCTCCTTGATATAGCTTTCCATCTGCTCGTCCGTCCAGCCCGCGACGGAACCCTCGAGGCCCTTCTTCTTCATGTAGTCCTCGATGAGGTTGTCGGCACGGTGACGGGTCTTGCAGGACTTGCAGTCCATGAGGGGATCGGAGAAACCTCCGATGTGTCCCGACGCCTGCCAGACGGAGGGGTTCATCAGGATGGCGCAGTCCACGCCCACATTATACGGGCTCTCGGTGACGAACTTCTTCCACCACGCAGCCTTGACGTTGTTTTTGAGCGCGACACCCAGCGGGCCGTAGTCCCACGTGTTGGCGAGTCCGCCGTATATCTCACTGCCGGGGAATATGAACCCGCGGTTTTTGCACAGCGCTACGAGCTTGTCCATTGTAAGTTTTGCCATATACTACCTTCTTTTGAAGTAATTTTAGTCATATCGCACATGGAATGTCACGTGCGTATATTGTGTGCATATCGCTCCCGCTCCGGAAAATGCGGGCAAAGCCCGCCTCACGCGGAGTGAAAATGAGTGAGCTTCACGATAGTTCCCGCGGAACGAGGAGTGAAGCGAACGTCTCCGCATTTTCACGACGCGAAGAGGAGTGACCGCGCGACAAGCGAGCCGACCGCCGCAAAGCGGTGCATGGCGACGAATACGCGCGGATCACGACGAGCGGAAAATATCCGCCGCAAACCGAATGCGAACTCTTACGATACGATTGGAATAATAATAGAAAACTCGCGCGGTGTCAACCGCGGCGCGGCGATTGGCTCAAAGAGCCGCTTTCACTTTTGTGTGTCGGAACTCCCCCGGTTACGACTGCGGCACGATCAATAGTCGCGCACACCCAGCAGGAAATCCACCGAAAGGTTGTACGCCTTTGCGATGAGATACAGATTCTCCGCCGTGGGCTGTTTCTTGCCGCTGCGCCAGTAGGAGACGCAGGCAGCGGTCACACCGATGGCGGCGGCGAACTGCCTCTGCGAGATCTTTTCCTCCCGAAGGAACTCGGACAGACGTTCCGCAAACTTGTTGTTCATACTCCGATTATTTTGCAAACATTAAACAAAGTGATGTTGGTTAACCATAATTTAAAACATTTTAATGATTTTGTAATGTTAATTTAATTAACCTGTGTACCTCGCTCCCGAATTCCCGCCCTTTTCCCGTGAGGAAGGCAGTGCCCGAATCTGCGTCGCGGGACGCCGTAGGCTAATAAATCCGCCGTGCCACGCATAAAATTCGGCGTGTGGCGCGCGGCGAAGGTGTGTTTTCTCTACATCGGCACGGTGATAGGCGCGGGATTTGCCTCGGGGAGGGAGATCGCGCTCTTTTTCGGCGACACCGCGCCTTGGAATGTCGCCCTTGCCGCCCTGTTCATGGCGGTGCCGCAGGCGCTCTTCCTCACCGCAGGCAAGGCGGGCGCGCTGCCGAACGGCTTCGCGGTGCGAACGGGAGTGCTCATCGCGGCTCTTTCCTCCGTGGCGGCTATGCTTGCGGGGTGCGAACTCGCGCTCTATGAGCTTTGCGGCATAGCGGGGCTGGGAGCTGCGGCAGCGGTGGCGGCAGGCGTCACGGTCGCGGGCGGCACCGAAAAGATGAAGCTGGTCTCCGCGGTGCTCATCCCCCTCCTGCTCGTGCTGCTGCTCGCGGTCTACCTCAAAAGCGGGGCGCCGACGCACGGCGGCTCACTCTCCCTGCTGAAGCCCGCGCACTACGCGGGACTTGACGTGCTGATGGGCGGGATGATCATCTCCCGCGAGGGGAAAAACCTTCGCGGACGCGAGATCGTGTCCACCTGTCTGATGAGCGCCGTATTTCTTGCCGCAGTGCTCTTTATGCTCCAAAACATAGTTTTATCCGACGAAATGCACTCGTCAATGCCCGTTATTGCCGTTGCCGACCAAGTAGGCTTGAAGACTGCGGCAGGCGTTCTGGTGGTGATCGCGGTGTTCACCACTCTCGTGTCCGCCCTCGACATCCTGACCGAGAGCGTGCGTGATGCCTTCGTCCGACTTGCCGTCTCCCCCTCCCTTTCCGAGGCGGAGGGCGCGCGATCCCCCGCCCTTCGCGCCCGCATCGGACGCTTCGCGGAAGCGTTCTCTTCCCCGTCACGGCGCACTGCCGCCGTGTTTGTATGCCTTGCCGCGCTCTACCCCGTGAGTTTTCTGGGCTTCGAAACCATAGTGGACGCCCTCTACCCCTTCGTCGGACTGTGCGGCGTGGCGATGACCGTGCTCACCGCCCTCTCGCTCGCAAAAAAACTTATAAAAAAACCCCGCTTACGCGGGGCGTGTTTCGGACGCTTCACCGGTGATCGCCGTGGTGGTCGTGGTGGTCGCAGTCCGGGTCGTCGCACTCATCGTCGTGATCGTGAGGAGTCTGTGCAAAAAGATCCTCGAAGGGGGAACGGCGGCTGTCCGCATCGGGGTCGTCCAGCCCTTTGAGATAGCGGTAAAAGGGATCGTCGGTGTAGTCCTTGTCGTAGTCGAAGTCTCCGCCCAATTCCTCGACGGCGTTGCGCACTTCCATGAACTCGTTGTAGTTGAGGTCGTATTCCTCCGCAAAACTTTTGAGGACGTCTATCGCCCTTTCGTCGCCGTAGCTGCCAAGAAGCCTCGCGAAAAGCGCGACGTCCTCTCCCCTGTAAAGGCAGCCGACGAGTCCCATATACACGGCGGGATTGCCCTTGTAGCCCGCGAGCAGCTCGATGAGCATCTTGTTGGTGTCGCCCTCGGTGGTGTAGAACTTCTCCAGCATCTCGTCCACGACCTCTTCGCAGTCCTCCATGAGGTACTCGTAGGCTTCGAGGCGTTCGGGGTAAGGCAGGGACTCGTCGACGAGCACGGCGAGCATCTTCAGCATCTCTTCTTTAGTCTTCATAGCTTTCACCGTCTCCGAAGAAGATTTTTTTATACTTATAATAGGTGCGCTCGTTGAGATTATAGCGTTCCATGGCGTCCTCGTCGGGGTCGGGATCGTCGAAGTAGACTCGCGCGAGCAGCACGCCGACCATTGTCTCCTCGCTGCGCAGCATGGCGATCTTCCTGCCTCCGCGGCACTTCCAGACCAGCTCGCCGTCGGCGTCCGTCGCGGTCATATCGTTGATGATCGTGGCAAGACGCTCGAGGTAGGTGGAGGGATCCTCGTCGGTGTAGACGATGTCACAAGCGGCGCGGTAGACCGCTCTGCACAGATGTTTTGGCAGCGCGTGGAAGGTGCGCGGAAGGACGAAATCGACGGGCTTATAGCGATTCTGCGTGACGATGTCGAATTCCATGCTTATCCCGCCGCCGAGAAGATAATCCAGAATGATCTCCATGGCGTCGAAGGTGAGGTCAAGCCCGATGAGCCTCTCGCGGAAAATCTTTTCCACACTGCGGTTGCGCACGCAGGAAAGGCAGATGAGGGTGGGACAAGCCACGAAATCGGGCGCATGCCAAAGCACCCAGCGCAGTGCTTCGTTGAAATCGGCGTCGTAGGCGAGCGCGGAGCGGATCTTGCTCACGTCCTGCGTCTCGCACACGTTTTTGACCTTGTTGACGTACTCGAGCGTAGCGCCGTGCGGCCATTCGTGCCCGTAGGGGACTCTCTCGGGCTCCTCCTTGAAGAGCTTGGCGTAGTACCCCGCGGGAGAATGCGGACCGTAGATATTGTTCAAGACGCCCATGACGCGGGATGCCTCGCGGTGTTTGCCGAGGTTCCAGAGCGCTTCCGCGCGGTACATCTCGCTGAACTGCTTGAAACGGGTGCTGCCGCTGACCACTTCCGCCGCCCGCAGCACGTCGGCATCCCTGCCCCGAGCAACAAGGAGGGGAAGCACTTTGAGCGCAAGCTCCACGGGGAGTTTCTCCGCCGCCATGATCTCGTCGAGGATGGCGTCCGTCTCCGCAGTCCTCTCCTGCACGCTGTACGCGGTGGCGAGAGTCGCTTTGTTGTCGAGGGACGGATCCTCCCTCACCATCTGCTCGGAGAGAGCGACCACCTTGTCGAAGTCACCCTTGGCAAAGAGGCAGAGGGTCTTGATCTTCTGTGCGGTGGTCCTGTACGGCTCGGGAGCGTTCTCGAGCTCGCCCACACACAGCATCGCGCCGTCCAGATCGTGGTCGGCGAGAGCCTCGTTCGCGTAATACAGCTGGGTCTCGTAAAACTCCGCGTCGCCCTTCTTCGCCATACGAAACATCGGGGTCTCCCCCTCCGCATCGGCGGCGGCGAGCACGGCGCTGTCGTCCTCGCCGAGATAGCGCAGATAATAAGCCGCCGCCTCCGCGTCCCCCTGCTCGAGAGCGTTGGAACACAGCTGCCAGAGGGCGGGAGTTTCGTCGTCCTCCGTCTTCGCCCTGCTCATGGCGGCATACAAAACCGCGTTGGACTCGTCCAACGCGTGAATTTCGGCATAAGCGCACCCGAGCGCGGTGTACGACGCGCTGTCGTCATCGAGTCCGCATGCGGTCTTAAAATAGCCTATCGCCTTCTCGATTTCTCCGTGGGACAGCGCCTTTGTACCCAGTTCCGTGTAATCGGCGCTGTCCAGCTTGAAATCAATGTGTTTCGCCATCCTACTTTTTCTTCTTTTTCTTCTTGGGATTGACGTAGGGTTTGGGGGGCTGCTTGGCGTTGTTCTTCTTTTTCGCCTGACCCTCGCCCGCGTCCTCCGCATACTGCACCTTCGCCGAGGCGGCGCCCGCCTTTCCTCCGCCCTTGCGGTCACGCAAAGCGATGAGGGCCTTCTTGTCGGTGTACGCTTTGAGCGCCTTGCAGCGGGTCATGCCGCGGTCTGCAAGAGCCGTCCAGCTCTGCGCCCAGAACACGAAGCCGACCAGCAGCATCAGGATGCAGATGATGATGGCGAAGATGTTGTTGATCATGAGCAGCAGAAGAGGCGCCGCAGACAACACTCCGCATATCACGGTGACGAAAGGATTGTTGACGATGAGCACGATCGCGTCCTTGAAGGTGTCGCGGAAGGACATCCCGTAGGTGGCGAAGAGGGACATCATCACCATGGGGATGACCAGCAGCGGCGCGCCGAAGATGAAGGCGAGCACGACAGCCGCCATGCTGCCCGCGTCGGCGGTGCCCAGCTGCTCGAGCGTCAGCTGATTGAGAAGAGCCGTGCCCATCGCGAGGGCGATGAGGATGCCCACCGTCGCGGTCACGAGATATTTCCACCAATACTTCGCGAACCCCATGAAGAAGGTGCGGGTGATCTTGGAATAATAGTCCTGATAATAGGAGCGCTTCGCGCAGTAAAAGAGACCCGCGATGAAGGGCGCCACGATGATGCCCGCGCCCGCCAGCATCATGAGAAGGGGCTGATAGACGTCCCAATAGAGCGTGGCGACGGACACCGCGATGTTGTCCCCGCCGGGATGCAGACCGACGCCCACTCCCTGCATGAAGTTATAGCCGCCGCCCATGACGTAGTTCTCGAAGAAGGGCGCCGCCACGAGGAAGACGAGCATGAAGACCAGCGCCGCGGGTGCGAACCACAGCGAGCCTTTGAGCAGCAGTGCGAAATTGGCGCGGACGACCGCGCCCGCCTTTTTGAAGGGGCTGTCGGGATATTCTTTTTTGGGTCTCGCCTCCGCCATGCCGGCGACGACGATCTTTGCCGGTTCCTCCGGTTCGACGACGACATCTGCGTCGACGAAAAACTTTCCGAGCAGGAACTTGGGTTCTCTAGCGGGCTTGCCCGCCGTCTGGGTCTGATTTGCCATACGGACTCCTTTGCTAAACTGCGTATATTCTACACTAACACGAAATAAATATCAAATCAATACAATGGAAATGTGAAAAATTTGCGCCCGCCGCGGGAGGGTGCGGGGACAAAATGGCGCGGAGTTTCCGTTTTTTATTGACAAGCCGCCGCCTTAAACATATACTTTTCCTTACAATAAGGAAATAGGTAAGGGGTCACAGGAGGTAATATGAAAAAGTTCAACATCGCCGTCGTCGGTGCGACCGGCATGGTCGGCAACAAGTTTCTCGAAGTGCTGACCGAAAGACAGCTCCCCGTCGAAAACTACTATCTTTTCGCGTCCGCAAGAAGCGCGGGCAAGCAGATCGACTTCATGGGCAAGCCCCACACCGTCATCGAGCTCACGGAAGAGAACGTCATGGCTTTGAAGGGCAAGGTGGACTTCGCCCTCTTCTCGGCGGGCGCCGGCACTTCGGCGAAATTCGCTCCCGTGTTCGTGGAAGCGGGCGCCGTGGTGGTGGACAACTCCAGCCAGTGGCGCATGTACGACGACGTCCCCCTCGTCGTCCCCGAGGTCAATCCCGAGGACGTGAAGTGGAACAAGGGCATCATCGCGAACCCCAACTGCTCCACCATACAGGCGGTGGTCGCACTGAAGCCTCTCTATGACCGCTTCGGCATCAAGCGCATCGTCTACTCCACCTATCAGGCGGTGTCCGGCGCGGGCGTCGCGGGCTACAACGATCTCAAGAACGGCATCGCGGGCGAGGCACCCCAAAAGTTCCCCTACCCCATCGCGTTCAATATGCTCCCCCACATCGACGTCTTCCTCGACAACGGCTACACCAAAGAGGAATGGAAGATGATCGAGGAGACCAAGAAGATCCTGCACGATCAGTCCCTCAAGATCACCGCGACCACGGTGCGCGTCCCCGTCTATCACGGGCACAGCGAGTCCATCAACATCGAGTTCAAGAAGCCCTGCACCCGTGACGAGGTGTTCGACTGCCTCTCCCACTTCCCCGGGCTGGTGCTCATGGACGACGTCAAGAACAACGTCTACCCCATGCCCATCCTCGCCGAGGATCACGACGAAGTCTTCGTGGGCAGAGTGCGCATTGACGAGAGCGTCGAGAGCGGCGTCAACATCTGGTGCGTGGCGGACAACATCCGCAAGGGCGCGGCGACCAACGCCGTTCAGATAGTACAACTCCTCATCAACAACGCTTTGGAGGCATAACATGATTTTCAAGGGTACAGCCACGGCGCTCATCACGCCGTTCACGCGTGACGGAGTGGATCTCGAAAGTTTCGGCCGCATCCTCGACGACCAGCTTGCAGGCGGCGTCGACGCTGTGGTCGTGCTCGGCACAACGGGCGAGCCCGCGACCATGACGGCGGAGGAAAAGAAGTCCGTCATCGAGTTCGCGGTGAAAAAGCTCAAAGGCAAGCTCCCCGTCATAGTGGGCACGGGCGCAAATTCCACCGCCGCCGCGGTGGAGATGTCGGTCCTTGCCGAAAAGCTGGGCGCGGATGCGCTGCTGCTGGTCACCCCCTACTACAACAAGGCGACGCAGCAGGGACTCATCGAGCACTTCGGCGCCGTCGCCGAAGCGGTGAAACTCCCCATCATCTGCTACAACGTGCCGGGACGCACGGGCGTGAATATGCTGCCCGCCACTTTCGCGGAGCTCGCGAAGAGGTATGACAACATCGCCGCCATCAAGGAAGCCAGCGGCAACATGGAGCAGATCGAGGAAGCCATCCGTCTTTCGGAGGGCAACGCGGTCGTGTACAGCGGCGACGACGGCATCACCGTCCCCGTCATGGCGATGGGCGGCATGGGCGTCATCAGCGTTGTCAGCAACGCGGCTCCCCGCTTCACCTCCGAGATGACCTCCGCCTTCCTTGCGGGAGACCTAAAAAAGGCTGCGAAGATGCAGCTGGAGATGCTCCCCCTCGTGCGCGCCATGTTCTGCGAGGTCAACCCCATCCCCGTCAAGAAAGCGATGCAGCTGCGCGGGCTTGCGAGCGGCATCCTGCGCCTGCCTCTCACCGAGATGACGGCAGAGAACGCGGCAAAGCTCGAAAAGCTGCTGCCCTCTTTTGTGTGAACCTATGATAAAGATCGCGATCTCCGGTGCGGGCGGACGCATCGGACGCACAATGTATAAGTCACTCATCGGCTCGACGGAGTTCGAGGCGGTGTTCGGCGTGGACGTGAACGGGGCGGACGATCTGCCCTATCCCGTCTACAAGAGCTTTGCGGCGTCCCCCCTCGATGCGGACGTCGTCATCGACTTCTCCTCTCCCTCCGCTCTGGACGACATCCTCGCCTACGCCGCGGAGAAAAAGGCGAAGCTCGTGCTCGCCACCACCGGCTACACCCCGGAACAGGAAAAACGCGTGGAATATGCCGCAGGCATAGTGCCCGTCTTCCGTGCGAGCAACATGTCTCTCGGCGTCAATCTGCTCGCCAATCTTGCAAAGGATGCGGCGAAGTTCCTCGGTGAGGACTATGACATCGAGATCGTCGAGACCCACCACAACCACAAGCTGGACTCCCCCAGTGGCACCGCCCTCACTCTCGCGAACGAGATCAATTCCGTGCGCGACAATTCTCTCGCCTACACCTACGGCAGACACGAGGCGAAGCACCGCAGGGAACGAAACGAGCTGGGCATCCACGCCGTGCGCGGCGGCACCGTCGTCGGCAAACACGAGGTGATGTTCCTCGGCACGGGCGAAGTGATCACCTTAAAACACGAGTCCGAAAACAAAGAGGTCTTCGTACGCGGCGCTCTGCGCGCGGCGAAATTCCTCATGGACAAGGAGTCCGGGCTGTATGACATGACCTCGATCATCGCGCAGAACTACGCCGTGACCTCCGTCACCTCGGAGACGGACGTGGCTCTGGTCACTCTGCCCCGCATCTCCTTTGACGGATTCCTCGCCCTGCTCGACGCCATCAAACGCAACGACATCAACCTTGACATGATCAGCCACCACTTCAATGCGGACGCGACGGTCGCGGTCTCCTTCACCCTCGGAGACGCCGACGTCAAAAAGGCGGAGGGGCTCATCCCCGCCGACATCCCGTCCACCACGGTGCGAGGGGCTGCGAAGATCACCACGGAAGGCGCGGGAATGCAGCACAGGAGCGGCGTCGCGGCAGACGTTCTCTCCGCTCTGCGCGCGGCGGGCGCGGAGGTGCTGTCCATCACCACGTCCGAGACGCAGATATCCTGCTGCATAGACGCGAAATCCCTCCCGGCAGCGGAAGCCGCCGTAAAGAGCTATTACGGCATCAAATGACAAAAACACAACTTTAACACGTAAAAACGCGGCATAACGCCGCGTTTTTAATATAATTTCGTCCCTTACCGGGTGAGATGTAACTTCGGCGAGATAAACTTCACGTCCCGCGGGGAATGTTGTTACCCCCTCCTTCCCTTCGGAGTGAACATCAAACATCTCTGTAAAATACGTCGCCCTATCGGGGTGTGGGGGTACTCCTTGTACCCCCACTGGGGGACGGAGTAAGGGCCCCACCGAAAATGCTTTCGGCGGGGCCCCGGTTTATACCCCACGAATAATCCTGCGGATTTTACGCGGGGACCCCGGTTTTATTGATTATCGTGTGTAAAAACCGCGATATTTGGATGAAGTGCGCGAAAGCCCCCATATTCAGGACTCGCCGCGTACTTGGCGTACGTAAGAGGTCTGAATATGGGGGCTGACAAAGCAATTCGCCAATCTACCCCACCGAAAGTTCTTTCGGCGGGGACCCCGGGTAGCGCGGTTTTAATCAGACGATGCCTTCGGCAAGCATCGCATCCGCCACCTTCTCGAACCCTGCAATGTTGGAGCCTACCACATAGTTGCCGGGCATGCCGTAGCGGTTCGCCGCGTCGTCGATGTTGGTGAAGATGTGCTTGACGATAGCCTGGAGCTTGCGGTCGACTTTCTCGAAAGACCAGAAGAGCCGAGTGTCGATCTGCGCCATTTCCAGCACCGAAGTCGCAACGCCGCCGGCGTTGGCCGCCTTGCCGGGCAGGAATATTACGGAATTGGCAAGGAACACGTCCGTGCCCGCCTGCGTGGTAGGCATGTTCGCGCCCTCGCCGACGAGAATGACTCCGTTTGCAACAAGCGTCTTTGCCGCGCTCTCGTCCAGCTCGTTCTGCGTGGCGCAGGGGAAGGCGACGTGACACTTGACATCCCACACGCTGCCGTCGCCCGCCGGATGATAGACAGCGCCTTTCACACGCTCCGCGTAGTCGGAAATGCGTCCTCTCTCCTCTTCCTTGATGCGCTTGAGCACGTCGAGGTCGATGCCGTTCGCGTCATAGATCCAGCCGCCGGAGTCGCTGGCGGTGACGACTTTCGCACCGAGTTCGCGCGCTTTTTCGATGGTGTAGATCGCCACATTGCCCGATCCGCTGACCGCTACCGTCTTGCCCCGCATGGAGTCGCCGTGCGAATTGAGGGCCTCCTCGCTCAGATACACAAGCCCGTACCCCGTCGCTTCCTTTCTCACAAGACTGCCGCCGTAGGAAAGACCTTTGCCGGTGAGCACGCCGACGTATTCGTTGCGGATGCGCTTGTACTGCCCCATGAGGAAGCCTATCTCGCGGCTGCCCACGCCGATGTCGCCCGCGGGTATGTCCGTGTCCGCGCCGATGTGGCGGAACATCTCCGTCATGAAGCTCTGGCAGAAGCGCATGACCTCGCCGTCGCTCTTGCCTTTGGGATCGAAGTTGCTGCCGCCCTTCGCGCCGCCTATGGCGAGCCCGGTAAGGCTGTTCTTGAAGATCTGCTCGAAACCGAGGAATTTCATCACCGACAGATTGACGGAGGGGTGGAACCTCAAACCGCCCTTGTACGGACCTATCGCGCTGTTGAACTGCACGCGGTAGCCTTTGTTGATGCGCACTCTGCCCTCGTCATCCACCCACGGCACGCGGAACATGAGCACGCGTTCCGGTTCCACGAGCCGCTCCAGCAACCCGGTCTGCTCGTAGACGGGATCGTTGTCCACGACGACTTTCAGGCTTTCCAGCACTTCGGTGACCGCCTGATGGAACTCGGGTTCGCCGGGATTGTTCGCTTTCACTTGCGCAAGCACTTTCTCTGCATAAGAAGCCATGTAATACCTCCGAATATTGTATATTTGCGCGGGCATGCCCTCCGCATTTGCAAGTTATAATACCGCCGCACGGCATTCGCCGTTTTCTTTCTCCGCTCAGCCCTCCGCCCGAACGAAGAGCAAAACCGATCAACGTACCCGCAAGGCGTCGGAAAGATCCGCCCGTTTGCGTCCGTTGCCTCCGAGGTCGTTCGCCGGAGCGGTTCTTCCCCTTCCGCTCCGGCTAATAAAAAACGTGCGGCACATCAGCGCCGCACGTCAAAACGTCCATTGCCGTTACCTTTCCCGCTCCTTTGCGGGAAACCTTTTATCCGACCGCTTCCTCGTCGGCTGCCGCCATCTGCAACACGTCAGGCGCCTCGTCCTCTTCTGCCGCCGCTTCCGCCCTCAGCCTTTCGACCACGGGCAGCGTAATGACCCCGAAGGGGAAACCTTTCTTTTTGAACCCCAGCGTCTGCTCGTTTTTCACCGCCATAATGCCGGTGAGAAGGGGGAAGGTGATGAACACCAGCGAGAGAAGCAGCATCACCGTAAGCACCGCCCACATAAGCCCGCCGTCGCCGAACCACGCCACGAAGCCTTCGTAAATCCTGTCCGTACGCATCAGCGCGTCCACCGCGTTCAGCTCCTCGAACGGAACGGGATTTGCCGCATAAGGCATAATCGCGATGAACACATACACGAGCGGGACGGTGAGCACGGTTGAGAACGCCGTGATGCCTATCGTCAGACCGTTGCGGAGTTTCCTGTCCTCGACCGTGATTGCCACGTTGGAGAAAAGCATTATGCCGCACGCCATGGTCAGAATGACGATGATGTACTTGGCGATAATGTTGTCCATCTCGCAGAAGGCGGGGAAGAAGCCGTTCGCGGGGTCTTCCTGCATTGCGTTGACGAGGAACAGTATGCCGAGCACGATTATGAGTCCCGCCAGGGTGAACAGCCCTATCTGCACTTTCTCGTTCTTTTTAAGTTGTTTTCTCATCATTATCCCCCCGACCTTGCCGCACACGGCAATGCCAATATGGGTGTATTATATTATAAAAGCCTTGCCCGCGCAATAATATTTGGCACAAATCGCCAAAATAGTGGAAAAAACATAACAGGTGTATTATAATTTATGCTGGAGCGGAATAATACGAACCGGGTTCAGCGGCGCCGATTTCCGCCTGAACTGCGTCATTCGCCTTGCTAATACGGGCAGGTATTAGCGGCGCCGACTTCCTTGCTCAGCCAAAAATCGGCTGGCGCGGAACTGCTCGCACCTCAGAGCAAGAGATTTTCGGATGATTTTGCTCTGGCGGAACGCAGGCAATAGTATACATATTGGCAAGTTTCGGCTGTGCAAAAGCGCCGAAAAGAATTGCTCTGAGGCAGGTTCGTATTATTCCGCTCCGGCATAGGACGATACGAGCGCCGCGGGGGCACATACCGCGCCCGCACGCGCGACGCTCGCGCATTGTACGCACGGTCGTACGCGCGGCACTTTTAAGGAGAAAAATATGTTGAGTGATGTTGAAATCGCAAGAAACGCCACCCCCATTCCCGTGACCGAAATCGCGGAAAAACTCGGCTACTCCGCCGACGAGCTTGAGCCCTACGGCAAGTTCAAAGCCAAAGTCCCCCTCCCCCGAGGCGAGGGCAAGGCGAAACTCATCCTCGTCACCGCGATGAACCCCACCCCTCTCGGCGAAGGCAAGACCACGGTCAGCATCGGGCTCGCCGACGGGATGTGCAGGCTAGGGTTGAACGCCTGTCTTGCACTGCGGGAGCCCTCACTCGGACCCGTGTTCGGCATCAAGGGCGGCGCCTGCGGAGGAGGTTACGCGCAGGTCATCCCCATGGAGGACATCAACCTCCACTTCACGGGCGACTTCCACGCCATCACCTCCGCCAACAACCTTCTCTCCGCCCTCATCGACAACCATATAAAGTTCGGCAACGCCCTCGGCATAAAAGAGGTCATATGGCGCAGATGCCTCGACCTCAACGACCGCGCCCTGCGCGTGGTGGAAGTGGGGCTGGGCGGGCCCGTGAACGGCGTCCCCCGCGAGGACGGCTTCGTCATCACGGCGGCGAGCGAGATCATGGCGGTGCTCTGCCTCGCCTCATCTCTTGCCGACCTCAAACGCAGACTCGGGAACATAGTCATCGGCTACAACGCGGAGGGCGGCGAGATACGCGCGCGCGACCTTAAAGCAGAAGAGTCCATGACGGTGCTTCTGCGCGACGCGCTCCGTCCCAACCTCGTGCAGACCCTCGAAGGCACGCCCGCATTCGTGCACGGCGGACCCTTTGCCAACATCGCCCACGGCTGCAACAGCATCCTCGCCACCCGCGCCGCCATGACCCACGCGGACTACGTCGTGACCGAGGCTGGCTTCGGCGCGGAGCTGGGCGGCGAAAAGTTCCTCGACATCAAGTGCAGAAAGGCGGGACTCACCCCCTCGTGCGTGGTGCTCGTGGTCACTGCGCGCAGCCTCAAATTCAACGGCGGCGTGCCCAAAACAGAGGCTTCCCTCGAAAATCTCGACGCCTTGAAAAAAGGCTTTGAAAATGTAAAACGGCACTTAAACAATCTGAAACGGTTCGGTCAACGCGTCGTTGTGGCGATCAATCGCTTCTACGCCGACACCGAAGCGGAGCTGGAGCTGCTCGGTGCGCTCTGCCGCGAATGCGGCGCTGATGCCGTCATCACCGAAGGGTTCGCACGCGGCGGCGAGGGTGCGGAAGCGCTGGCGAAGAAGGTCGCCGAGCTCTGTGCTCTGCCCGCTCCGCCCGTCGATTTCACCTATCCCGAAGACGCCTCCGTCGAGGAAAAGGTGGAAGCCGTGGCGAAGAAGGTCTACGGCGCAGGCAGCGTGAGCTGGTCGGAGGAAGCCCTCGCGCATCTTGAAAAGATCAAGTCTAATCCCGAGTACGCCCGCTATCCCGTCTGCATCGCCAAGACGCAATACTCTTTCTCCTGCGACGAGAAGGCTCTCGGCGCGCCCGAAGGGTTCGATTTCCTCGTCCGCGATGTCATCCCGCGCGCGGGCGCAGAGTTCATCGTCGTCATCGGCGGCAGCATGCTCCTGATGCCCGGGCTAGGTGCTTCTCCCAACACCGACCGCATCACCATAGACACAAAAACGGGAGAGATAAACGGTCTGATGTAAGTTTCGCCGCAAAGCGGCTCTCCGACCAAACGCAAAATGGCGACTTATGTCGCCATTTTGGTCGGACTTTTACCCCAGCCGAAAGTATTTTCGGTGGGGTTAAGGTCCGTCCCCGTTTGTTTCGGAGTTATACGCACACTCATGCAACACCCGCTCGGAGGGTTCGTCGTGCTCAAGCTAGTTTAACGGGCGTACGTCCCCTGACATGGGAGTATTGTTCCCCCTTCTTCCCTTCGGGAAAAGTCCTATCCTCTATCAAGGGAGTATTGCTTACCCCCTTCCTGCGGGTTTCCCCCGAAATCGTTCCCCCTTAAAAGGGAACCCACCATTTCGGGGGAAACCTTCGGCACTCGGGCACGAGGGCGTCCGAGGACGGCGCCTCTACGGCGCCGCCATGTTATGCCGCTTGCAATGCGCCCGCTTCGCGAAAAGAGTGGCGCATTGCTAGCGCACTTCACGTCAGCCCTCGGCACTCATACGGTCGCCGCGGCGTTCAAGCGGCGGCTGCGCCGCCTGTGAACGCTTGGTGAGCGGCTCCACTCCGAACGAGATAACATCATGTCAAGCGACGTCACGCTCGGGGTGCGCGTAAGACCGTCTTCGAAAAAGGTTTCATCGTGCTCGGGGACGCCTTATCAAACGCTTATGGACTGACGCTCTCATTTAGATGAAGAACAAGGAAAAGGCACCCTTGCAAGGGGTTAGCGTACTTAAACGTACGTGCCCCGCCGCAAGGGTGCCTTTGACGCAGTTATTCGCTAAATGAGAGCGTCAGGGGTTATTTCTTGGAAAGAAAGAACGAAGCCCCTCCCACCAATCCGCCCAGCATACCGCCGACGGCGAGCAGTGCCGCACCGGCACCGACCAAGAGCACTTCACCGCAATATGCGGCGGTCATTGCGATGGCGAGCACACCGGAGATGAGGGTGAGCGCACCCGCGACCAACACGAGGAAGCGGAAGAACCCTGCTTTGAGGAACATCTTCAGCACATACAGCGCGAGGGTGACCGCAACGAGAATGACGGTGATGTAACCGAACGCGACCATCGCATCCAGCTTGGCTTCTTCGGCTTTGGCATCCTGAACGAGCTCACTGTCTCCGAAAATGTCATCCAAACCGCCCATAATATCATCGCCGAGAGCATCGTTTGTGTCGCCTTTCATCTCATTCTTCTCGACGACAATTTCGCTGTAATCGCCAAACGAAACATCTACTGTTTTACCGAAAACCTCTTCGGTGGTCGTCCACTGATCGATGGTCAAGCCAACGATCGCGAGCACCAGACAGACGACAAGCACACCCAGCACGACAAAATCGATTATGCCGATCTTTTTCTTTGCTTTTGCCATAATAATACTCCTTTAATTTTCCCCGAG
>CALWAF010000016.1 GCA_944372795.1 uncultured Clostridia bacterium
GGTTTGTCGTCGTTGCACGCGACAAGCAGCATACCGCAAGTCAGGCACAGCACGAGCACCGCGATGACAGCCAGAAACAATTTCCGCTTCATAAATTTTCTCCTTTTTTGATGTAAGTATTGGGCATACTTTATGCCTAGGAACAGTATATTTATTTAACCTATCATCCAAATTAAATTAAAATTAAATCGGCGCCTTTAAGGGTAAAGATAATTACTTTATTACTACAACATTTCATAAAAATTAAGCCTGTTCCCCCATGAAGCTATGTAAACGACAGCTGTCTTGCAATTCAGGTGTAAAAAATATTTAATGATTATGAAATTGACGTGCGCTCGTCGCCGCACTGCCCCGAAAAGATAGGCGCATTCCCATCTTTTCCCACTGTATGCGCGGTTTAGCGAAAAAATACACGTTCTGCCCTCCACGCATATACACGCCGCCAATATTAAATTATCCTGACACGCAAATTTTATGCACGCTCGTTTTTGCCGCCCTCCCGCACGCCCTGACCCCTGCCCTGCGCAGAGCTCCGAGCCCTTCTCTCGCGCGCGTTATAAATAAGGTATATATCCCCCATCCTTTTTCATAAACATTAAAAAGGCTCCCGTGCGTCTTACGCGGGAGCCTTGTTTGCCGAGTGTCGGTCTTCTGCCGACGCGTCACGCCGGCGGGATCATATTCGTTGAGCCGGAGTCCGCCACCGTGATGTACCAATATACGGAAAATCCTCCGTCGCCCGTCAGCTGCAGGCGCACGCAATAGTAGCCCGGCTCGTTGAAGCGGAGCGTGAACGAAACGTCGATGCCCACCACGATGAGTGCGGGGAAGTCCTCTGCCGTCATCTGCCCCGCCGTACCGCTCGCGACGAAGGGAGAGCCTGCCGTGAAACTCTTCAGCCACACGTCGCAGCTCTCGGATGAGATGTCTATGGCGGAATTGGACATGGATGTGCTGTCGTAGTTGCGGAACACACTGATGCGAAGGGTGCACGCGGCGTCGTCCGCGATGCCGTGCGTCGCGTTGGCGATGCGCCCCTCGAACTCATAGTCCCTGCCCGCGAACCAGAACACGGGATCCGTCGAAGTCTGCTCGAAGCGGTAGGTCGCGTCGTCGCCGAGATACGCCTCGACGTGCTGGACGAACTCCTCGCTGCGCTCGCCGAAGATCTCCGCATAGCAGGGGGAATAGTCGTTGGCGGTGTTGAAGGTGACGGTGTGGCCGCCAAGGAGCATGCGCTCGCTCTTCCAATAGCTCGAGCTCGATGTCAGCGGGATGCCGTTGATGAAGATGTTGCCCGCCGCAAGGTAGAGCCTGATCTTCTTCTCGGTGCCGTCATCGTTCTTATAGTACGCCATGGCGGTGATGTGGTTGGTTATGGTGGAGAGATAGACCGTCTCCCCAACGCTGTGGGAAGGCATGCTGTCCTCGCGCACCTCGAACTCCACTCTGTCCGGCTTCTTAATGTCATAGGTGCCCACATGGGAGTCGCCGAGGAAGTCCCACTCCACCTCCACTCTGCCGCACATAGTGCTGTAATAATAGGTGGTGATGATCGCGCTGCGGGTGCCCACCGCCTCCGTCCTGCCCACGATGGTCGTGCTCTTTTTGTCGCCGTTGACATACTCCACTTCCGCATCCGCATAGAGGAACTCCGGGATGGAAGAACGCTGACCGTAGTATGTCCCGCCGCTCACGCTGTCCGCGTGGACGATCTCGAGCTCCGTGCCGACGTCGACATGCGGAGTGAAGACCACTTCTGCCGCGGCGCGGTCGGTGAGCCTGATGTTTGCCCGCACCTCGGTGACGAATACGGACGCCGCGGAGGCGGAATAGCTCTCGATGCCCAGCGCTTTGAGGGGGTTGGGATACTCCACCGTGAACGTGACCGTCTGCACCTCGTCGCTGTCGAGGTCGATGTCATTGACGTCCGTGACGCGCATATACCTCGGCGACGGGGACGCGGTCTTGTCGATGTTGACCGCGTTGATCTTGAGATAGTATTCCCCGAGCATGCCCGTGATCTCCTCGCGGCTCATGGGGACGTATCTGCCCTCCGCGTCCGCGCCGTGGAGCAGAGTGTGATCCTCCGCATAGATGCTCGTGAGTTCCTCGCCCGTCTCGGCGACCGTCGCGGGCTCCTCCCACTCCCACGAGAGCGCGAGACCCTCGATGTACACAGCGTAGTCCTTCACGTCGCCTATACCGCCGTCGATGATGAACACCGTCTCGGAATAGATGTCGTGCGGCTGCGCCATGCCGAAATCGTTCTCCTCGATGTTGATGACGAGGCGGTCCGCGCCGCCCATCCAGTCTTTGCCGAGCAGCGCCGCCGCGCTCGAGATCATGGGATCGGAGTCGTCAATGGGCACTGTCACGCTCCCCGTCGCGAACATGTTGCCCGCATAAAGCCCCGTCAGCATCCTCTGTACGGGAGAATCCTCCGTGAAGAGCTCGCAGGGATAAGTGATGAGGGTGTATTCGGGGAGCCCGAACATAAAAAGCGCGACATAGAACTGGTCGACGATCTCCTCCGCCACGTCCTTGGTCATCAATGCGTGCAGAGCGACGGAGAAATAGACGTTGTAGGAGCCGAAATCCGCGGGCGAAAACGCGATGTCCAGCACCGCTCCGCGCGCGGAGGCGTACTTGGATCTGCAATAATCGCCGCACGTCGCCGTGCACGTGTGCGTGATGCGCAGATGGAAATAGTTGTCCTCGTCGAGCGCGGTCAGGTCGTAATCATTGAGGACGAGGGTGAGCAGGTCGAGGTTGGAGTCCAGCTCGTAATCGTAGCTCATTATGCTGTTGTCGCCGCGGGTGAATTCCACCTTGCCGCTCATGTGCGAGTTGCCTATCTTCGTGGTGACGTAGCCCACCTCCGTGCCGTCGGGCACCTTGGCGGTGAGCTCGGGATAAAGCTCGTCCGATGTGGTGAAGACGGCGTTCATGCCCGCGCCGTTCTCCCCTGTCGTCAGCCTGTCGGTGGAGATGCCGACGCCGTCGTCGCCGAAGGTCAGCACCACCTCTCCGCGCATGTCGGGGAGCCCCTGAAAGAGTGCGTCCGCGTCCTCGATGCCGAATGCGGCAAGCAGCGCATCCGAGACTTCCTCGCCGAACACGGTGAGCACGGAGGAAAAGTACGCCGCGCCGTCCGACTTGAAGTCGGCGTTCACGGTGAATGTATAGACGTCGCCGCCGTCCGAGACGGAGACTCCCGAGAAGAAGGCTCTCCCCAGATTGAAGAGGATGTCCGCCAGCGCCTTCACCGCCGCGTCGGAGGTGGCGTCGTTGTACGCCGCGCCCAGCAGCCCGAAGATGTTGAGGTTCTCTATCCTGACGCGGGCGTCGGATATGTCAAGCCCGGGGGCGACGTCCACCCACGTTGCGGAGTTGTCCGCGACCAGCGAGAAAAGCACGCCTTCCTCCGCCGCCGTCTCCGCCGCCTCCGACATCGCGTCCGCGTCCACGAGTTCTATCACAAAGCAGGACTCTTCCACCGCGTTCGCGTCATAGTTGAGCCCGACGAGCAGATCATACGCTCCTCCCTCGCTCGTGACGTCGGCGCGCAGCATCGCCCCCAGCTTCCCGCCGTTCAGTGCGATGTGTTCCGCCACGCGCGCGGCCGCGTCCGAAAGATACCTCTCCCACGACACGGGCGTGACAGAGGGAAGTTCCTCTCCCTTGTTGCACGCGAAAAAGAGCGTTGCCGCAAAACACAGCACCATCACCGCGACCAGAACGACCGCCGCCTTCCTTCCTTTTCCCGTACCTTTCGATCTCACGTTATTTTCACCGAACATAGTGTTTATTCCGCTTTTTCAGCAAATGAACGCGCATTTTGTGCGCGTTCATGCTTTCACTGTCTCTTGAATGTGCAGGTTATCTCCAGCCCGCAGGGGACGTTGGACGCCGCCCTTATCGTGCCGCCCATGCCCTCGACGATGGCTTTCGCGATGGCGAGCCCCAGCCCCGTACCCGGCACGTCCTTGACGTTCTCGGCGCGGTAGAAACGGTCGAAGATGGACTCCAGCTCCGCCTTGGGCACCCCCACGCCGGTGTCCGACACCGTGAAGATGCACCCGTCCTTGGAGTTCTTGAGGCGGACGGTGATCCTGTCCCCTTCCCTCGTATATTTCACCGCGTTCTCGATGAGCACGGATGCCAGCTGTTTTATCTTCTCGCGGTCCACGGGGATATCGCAGTACTCGATGTTGGCGATGAGGGCTTTGTTCGCCATTGTCGCCATATCCGCAAACATATCCACCGCCTCGGAGATGACGTCGCTCATCTTGGTCTCCTTGCTCTTGCCCGCGCTCCTGCCGCGCACGATGTTGAGAAGACCCGACGAGATGTCCGTCATATAGTCCACTTCTTCGAGGCTTTGATAGAGCATCTCCGCCTGTTCGCTCACCTTGGCGTCGGGGGACGCGAGCACGTTCTCGAGGTTGCCCTTGATGACGGCGAGAGGGGTGCGGATCTCGTGGGACATATCGTTGATGAAGTCCTTCTGCTTGACGTAGTCGGTCATGATGGGCTTTATCGCGATGTAGCCCCACACGAAGCTGAACACCACCGCCACGACGATGAATGCGATGACGAAGGGGATGCAGTTGATCGAAATGGCGTCCATCGCCTGCGTGAGACTGTCACTGACCGCGAACGCCTTTACGTAATATCTCGCATCGTCTGCTGCCTGCGAGGACGTGGTGACTGCGGTGTAGGTCTCAAAGCTGTGCCCGCCTATGCTCTCCCGCACGCACACTCCCGCTCTGCCGCCGAGGATGGGCGCGTTGCGCTCGAGGAAATCGTCCTCCGTTTCTATCATCACGCTGCCGCCCGACACGGTGTATAGCGCGAAGCGGTATTCGGGCGAATCCATGACTAGGGCGGAGTTGCCCGACATTGCCGCGCGTATGCCGTCCACGCCGAGAGAGGCGAGGGATTCGGCGTAATCGCGCACCCCGTCGCGCAGGATGTCGCGCTGTTCGACGGCGACGTACGCCCCGAACCCCGCAATGAGCGCGCCGAAGATGAGGATCACCAGCAGCAGATTGACCAGTGCAAACACCATCCACCGCTTTTTAATATCTCTGTCTACGCTCACCATCAGATCTTCTCCGTCCACATATATCCCGTCGCCTTTATGGTTTTGAGGCAGGCGTCGAGTCCGTATTCCGCAAGTATTTTGCGCAGTCTGAAGATGTTTATCTCGATGACCGATGTGCCCGTCGTGGAATAGTAGCCCCAAATGCGGTCGAAGATCTGCTGTTTTGTCATGATGATCTCCTTGTTGCGCACCAGAAGCTCGAGGATCTCGTAGGTCTTCCTGTTCATCGCGACATAGTTGCCGTCCACAGTCATCATCTTGTTGACGTAGTTGACCTCCATGTTGCGGAACTTATAGTTGGTGCTGCTGAAATTGCCGCCCGTACGCCTGAGACACGCCTCCACCCTCGCCATGAGCTCCTCGCGGGCGAAGGGCTTGGTCATATAGTCGTCCGCACCCAGACGGAAGCAGTCTATCTTCTTGTCGATGTCGCTGAGCGCCGAAAGCACGATGATGGGCATGAGATAGGTGCGGCGGATCTCCCGCAGCACGTCCATGCCGGAAAGTTTGCCCAGCATGAGATCGAGGATGACCAGATCGTAGTAGGTCTTCTCGACCTCCTGCAGCGCCTTCTCTCCCGAAAGCGCGATGTCAACGTCGCCGATGACGCTCAAAGACGTGGAAAGTATCTTCGCAAGTTTTTCGTCGTCTTCCACAATCAGAAGCCGCATATCAACATCCTCCGTGAGACCTTTCGCGGGACGCGGATGCGTCCTCGTCGTGCCGAATTAAATTCAGCTTAAATCTCACCCAAAATATAAGCGAGAACCGACAAAAAAGCAAGGATATTTTATTATGTGTTATAATAATTTAATAATTCTGCAAGAAAAATGTAATCGGAAAAGGCGCGGAAAAGGGCGCTTTCCGCGCCCCCTTCCGCACCGCGACACGTCAGGTCTCGATGATGTCTGCGTCTCGCAGCGACGTGAGCAGCTCGTTGATCTTGTTGGCGAGCGTCTCCGCGTCCGCCGTGGTGGCGACGTCCGCGACGGCAACACCCTGCACCACGGGACCCGTGGCGCCCGTCGCTCCCGTAGGTCCTGTGGGACCGGTGGGACCCGTAGGTCCTTCGTCGCCCTGCGCACCTTGAAGACCTTGGATGCCCTGTGTCCCCTGCGGTCCCGTCGCTCCCGTGGGTCCTGTGGGACCGGTGGGACCCGTAGGTCCTTCGTCACCCTGCGCACCCTGAAGACCTTGGATGCCCTGTGTCCCCTGCGGACCCGTCGCTCCCGTGGGTCCTGTGGGACCGGTGGGACCCGTAGGTCCTTCGTCGCCCTGCGCACCCTGAAGACCTTGGATGCCCTGTGTCCCCTGCGGTCCCGTCGCTCCCGTGGGTCCTGTGGGACCGGTGGGCCCCGTAGGTCCTTCGTCGCCCTGCGCACCTTGAAGACCTTGGACACCCTGTATGCCCTGCGGGCCCGTGGCTCCCGTTGCGCCTGTGGCGCCTGCCGCTCCGGCGGGTCCCGTCGCTCCCGTAGCACCCGTGGCTCCCGTAGCACCCGTGGCGCCCGTGGCGCCCGTTGCGCCCTGCGGTATGGTGAAAGTGAGCACGGGGTCGGTGCCGCCTGTGTCCGTGACAGAGGCGTCCGTCCCCGGCTGACCCGTGACCGTGGCTCCCACACGTACGGTGACGGCGGAAGGTCCCGTAGGGCCGGTGGGGCCTATGTCGCCCTGCGGACCTATCGGACCGCGAGGACCCGTCGGTCCCGTGGGTCCCTGACAGCAGCCGCGCGTCACGGGCGGCGAACATCTGCACGGCGAACAGCCGCATTTCCTGCAAAAGTCGGAAAACATATCTCATCCTCCTATTTTTATGTAAACGAAAATTCCCTACTACATCATATAAATGCAGTGTTCGGGAGGTGACTATGGCGCCGCTGCTCTCACTGTGCATGATCGTGAAGGACGAGGAAGAGGTGCTTTCCCGCGCCCTAGACGGCGTGAGCCCCTTTTGCGACGAGATCGTCATCGCGGACACGGGCAGCACGGATTCCACCGTGGAGATCGCAAGGCGGTATACGGATCGTGTCTTCGACTTCGAGTGGACGGACGATTTCGCAGCCGCGCGCAATTTCTCCTTCTCAAAAGCCGCGGGGGAATACGTGATGTGGCTGGACGCCGACGACATCGTCACTCCCGAGAACGGCGAACGCCTGAAAAAACTCCGCGAAAGACTCATACGGGAAGCTCCCGACACCGTGATGTGCCGCTACGATGCGGCGTTCGACGCACAGGGCAGGACGACGTTTTCCTACATTCGCGAGCGCGTGCTTAAAAGAGAGGGCTGCCCTCCGTGGCAGGGCTTCGTGCACGAGTGTATCTCCCCTTTCGGGAAGATCGTGTTTTCGCACTTCACGGTGCGCCACGGCGAGACGCCCGGCAAAGTGCGCGGCAGGCGCAACCTCGACATCTATCAGCATCACGTCGCGGCGGGGGAAAAACTCGACGCGAGGCATATGCTCTACTACGGCAGAGAACTCACCGCGCACCACCTATACCGCGAGGCGGAGGGAGTGCTGGAAGACGCCGTGCGGGACAGCGAATGGGATGTGGGCAGGATCGAGGCGTGCAAGGTGCTTGCCGACTGTCTTCTTGCGCAGGGGAAGAGGGAAAAAGCCGTTGAGACCCTATTCTCGTCCTTCCGTTTCGGCGAGCCGAGGGCGCAGGTGCTCTGCAAATTGGGCGCGATCTTCCGCGCGGAAGGGAGATTGAAAGAGGCGGTGTATTGGTACACCGCCGCCCTCTCCGCAAAGGACTTCACCCTGCTCGGCGACTTCGACCAACCCGAGTACCGCACCGTGATCCCGCTGGTGGAGCTCACCGCGTGTTTCTGGCAGCTGGGCGAGAAGGAAAAAGCCTTCAAATGCCACACCGCAGCGCTTGAACTCTCCCCCGATCACCCCGCCGTACGCTTCAACGAGGACTTCTTCCGCGCGCACGGACATCCCTCGCTCTGACCGTCCGCGCTCTCAAACCATGGCGACAGCCCTTTGAACAAACGGGGACGGGCTTGTGAACAAATGGGGACGGGCTTGTTTTGTTCAATTTTTGAACACTTGGGGGCGGGCTTGTTTTGTTCAAATTTTGAACATTTCAAACCCGTCCCCATTTGTTCAATTCAAAAGAAAATGCGGCATTTCGCCGCATTAGAATACGTAAAATACGCATTTTATGCCCGTCCGTACGGACGCGCTCCGTTATCGGTCAAGCTCATACACGCGGCACTTCCCGTTCTTCACCGAGCGGGAGAAAAAGTCGCCGTCGGCGGGTATGCCGTTGAAGTAGCAGTCGACGCATCCAGTGGTGCATTTGTGCCCCGCGATCATGATGTTGACGTCCCTCCCCGCATACCTTGCCACAAGCTCGTCCATGAAGGAAAACACCCTTTTTTCAAACTCTTTCGGGTCTTCCACACCGTCATAGTAGCGGGTGTCGGGGATGAGCCCCACGGTGAGGTGCATGGTCTCGTCGATGATCTGCCCGTCCGCGCTGCCCACGTCGAAGGGCTGGAGGCGCTCGTCGGTTTCGGGCGCCATGCCGCCCGAGGCTATCCTCGCGGTCTCGACGGCGCGCTCCTGCGGAGAGGAATACACCGCCTCGAAGCGCACCCCTTCAAGCTCGCGTCCGAGTTCCTCCGCCTGCGCGCGACCTACCGCGTTAAGAGGCAGTCCGTGCCTGCCCTGCATACGCTTTTGTATGTTGAGATCGGTCTGACCGTGCCTTACAAGATATATTTTCATAAGTACAGATTTTCGTAATTTCCGCCCTCTTCGCCGAGTATGCGCACGATCTCCTCGTTCCGCGCGCGGATCTTCTCGTTGACGCGGCGGTTGAAGTCGCCGTGATCGCTGTTGGCAAAGTCCACCTGAAAGACGGGCATGATCCTGAGCCAATTGTCGAAATTCTCGCTCTCCAGAAGGGTAAGATTATATTTTTCCGCGAATTTGAGAAGAGACCACGCGCCTATGTCACGCATCACGTCGCCGAAGCTCTCCACCGAAAGGGACGCCTGCGTCTGGTTGACACGCAATTTCCAGCGATAGAGCGCAAGCGCGCTGACTTCCACGGCATAGTCTTCGATCTCCTCAAGCAGCACATCCTCTCCCATGCGGCTGTGCCATTGGTGCGCGAGGGTGGAGTCCACGTCAAAGAAGTAGTCGGAATGCGCGCTCTCTTCCGTCTCCGCCTGCACGATGTCCCACTCCCGCCTGTCAAGGAGCACCACTCCCGCCGAAGCGCCGTTTTCGGTCACATCGTTGTAGTGAAGATCCCTCAACCGCACTCTGCCCTCTTCCGCGAACTCGGAGTCGAACACGTTCACCTTGTCGTAGTGCACGTAATCATAGATGTTTTTGCCGTCCAGCGTCACGCCCTCCAGCCAATCGTGGAAGGTATGCAGGCTCTGATCCTCCCCGAAAGACGTGGACTGCAAAAGGAGCACCACCACTTCGCCGGGGTGGTCTGCGAGGAAGCGCAGCACATCTTTGACGTCCTCTTCGAACTCCCTGCCTATAATGGAATGGGACGCATACCATTCACCGTCATAGTATGTGTACTTGAAGTGCACAAATCGCACCCCTTGCATGAGCAGTTGATAAGGCGACACCGCCTGCGTCACGGCCATCCTGTATTGGAACCCTGCGCTGACGGGATACAGTTGCTTGAAAAGGTCGCTGCCCGGCTTGTTGTCGATGGGATTGCCCGCCGCAAGGGACGCCGTGTTCGCGTCGTGCGCGCCGAGCATCGCGATGTCGATGATGCGCGGATCCGCCTCCGTGATGCCCTCGATGTTGGCAAGCACGGTGCCGTAGGCTCCGTCGGTGTTGCCCGTGCCGACGCCGAGCCCCTTCGCGTTCAACACTATCGCAAAGAAGAGAGTGAACGCCACCACGACGATCAGCACCGCGGCGACGATCTTCGCCGTCCGCTTGCGTTTGCACCTGCGCTCGATTGCAGCCTCGCGTTCCGAAGAAAGCAGAACCGTCCTCATATCCGCACCTCCGCGAAGAGAGCAAGAAGCCACTTCGCAACAACATTATACAACAAAATCTATCGGAGCACAAGGCGCGGCGGACACATCGCAGACGAAAGATAAATTCTCATATATTGCGTAGGGCGGACACTGCCGACATATGCACGCGCACTCCACGCGACCGCACCTTCCTCTGTTTTTAGGACGCGCGCACGCGACACACGCGAACAAGATCTTCGGAAAAATGCGGCGGTCAACACGCTCTCAAAAGCCCACGGTCCACGCCCGCGCCACATAACGCAGGCGCGCGAACCGATGCAAAAGCTCCGCGACAAAACGCCGAAAAATGAGGCAAGTACTCTATAAAACCGCGAATACTATTATACTTTTTGCCGTTTTATAAAATACTTAAAAGCCGAAATCCCACTAAACAGTGGAAACGGATTTTTTGCGCGAACTTTTCTTCCTTCATGTAAAAATCTTGCAAAAACGCGGGATATCCGCCGCGTGCGGAGGGATACGCCTGTTTTAAGCTCCGACACGCTTTCTCTCCGTTCTTCGCCCTCACATTGCGGCTCGTCGCAGAAAATGTCAAACATAAGAAGACCCCGCCCTTTTTGCGAGCGGGGTCGAAATGCGGATGTTGCTCTCGCTTTTCAGACTGCAGGCATATCTTTTTCGCCTTCTTCCAGCGCTTCGTCGGTGGGAGGCTCGTCTTTCAGCTCCCCTTTCATATAGCGGTCGTAGCTGATCATGTCGAAGTATCCCGTGCCCGTGAGACCGAAGAGGATGACCTTTTTCTCCCCCGTTTCCTTGCACTTCCTCGCCTCGTCGAGAGTCACCTTGATGGCGTGTGCGGACTCGGGTGCGGGGAGGATGCCCTCCACTCTTGCGAACTCTATCGCAGCCCTAAATACATCCACCTGACTCACCGCTCTCGCCTCGTTGATATAGCCGTCGTGATAGAGCTGGCTGAGGATGGGGCTCATGCCGTGATAGCGGAGCCCGCCCGCGTGCGAGGGTGCGGGCATGAAGCCGCTGCCCAGCGTGTACATCTTTGCAAGGGGCGTCACCTTGCCCGTGTCGCAGAAATCGTAGGCGAACTTGCCGCGCGTGAGAGAGGGACAGCTCATGGGCTCCACCGCGATAAAGTACGGGTCGCGCTCCCCTTTCAGTTTGTCGCGCATGAAGGGGGACATCAGACCACCGAGGTTGCTGCCGCCGCCCGCACAGCCGATGACCATGTCGGGATAGACGTCGAACTTCTCCATCGCCGTCTTGCTCTCAAGCCCGATGACGGACTGATGCAGCACCACTTGATTGAGCACGCTGCCGAGGACATAGCGGGTGTCGGGCTTTGTGAGCGCGACTTCCACCGCTTCGGAGATGGCGGTGCCGAGGCTGCCGCTGGTGTTGTCGGGGTGCTCCGCAAGCATCTTCCTGCCCACAGCCGTCGTATCGGAGGGGGAAGGGATGACGTTTGCGCCGTAGACGTTCATGAGAGTGCGGCGCTGGGGTTTCTGCTCATAGGAGCAGCGCACCATATAAACGGTGAGGTCCAGCCCGAAATAGCCGCACGCCATGGAAAGCGCCGTGCCCCATTGTCCCGCGCCCGTCTCCGTCGTGACGCCCTTAAGCCCTTGCTGCTTGGCATAATATGCCTGCGCGATGGCGCTGTTGAGCTTGTGAGAGCCGCTGGTGTTGTTGCCCTCGAACTTATAGTAGATCTCGGCGGGAGTGTCGAGATACTTCTCAAGGCAATACGCGCGCACGAGAGGGGAAGGACGATACATCTTGTAAAAGTCGCGCACTTCCTTCGGTATCTCGATGAACGCATCCTTATCGTTCAGCTCCTGCCCAGCGAGCTCCGTGCAGAAGACGGGCTCCAGCTCTTCAAGCGTCACGGGCTCGTGCGTCGCGGGATTGAGAAGGGGGCGGTGATCGGTGCGCATATCTGCGCGCACGTTGTACCATTCCTTGGGCAGCTCGTTTTCTGTCAGGTAGATTTTGTAAGGGATCTCTTTTTTGCTCATAGGAATTACCTCCGTCTTTTATTTTTCCCGCGGCATCGCCGCGAAAAATCCTGATTTTGCCGTCCTCCCCGCAAAAGACACGTTTCGTGTTTTATGCCGTACGCGGCGGAAGGGTCGTCACACTTATCGTGTTTTTTGCTTTCCGAGCGGCTTGGGCACGGTGCCGAACGGCGCTCGGACAAACAAAAACCCCGACAGCAAAGACTTGCTGTCGGGGACAAAGTCAAAGACTCTGCGGTGCCACCCCGCTTGACACGGCATCGCTGCCGCGTCCACTCATCGACTGCCAACACAGTCAGGCTTCTTACGCGAGCTTTACGTCCTCGGCTACTCGTCACCTTTCGCCTCGGCCCTCCGGGGCCCATATTATCGGGTTCGGTCTCTGCCGGCATCACACCATCGCCGACTCTCTCTCAGTCCGTCTCCCGTTTTCTTCCCGTCAACGGTTTGTTAAGTTGTCTTTATCCTATCACCGCATTTTCGCACTGTCAACGGATTTTGACCCGCTTTCTCAATTTTTCGCACTGCGCGGCGCTTCAACGTGCGCGACGCGTACACCCTCGTGCGCTCGCACGCGTATGTGCGCGCTTCAATATTGTCGGCATCCTCCCGCATCCCACCCGCATCGTCCCGCTGCCCGGTGCGATCATCGCCACACGCCATCGAAGGTAAGCCACGCGCGTCAGCACATTTTATCCCGCGATCCGCCCGCCACAGCGGGCTCCGCGCCATCGGTGATTATGGTTAATTTTGCTTGCGCGGGCGGCGAAGCGATGCCGGTTGTTCATGCGAGAGCTTATCATACCGCGAAAAACGCCGCGGTAATTCGCAAAAAAACAAGTCACAAACGCTTTACAAGTTTAGCGAGATAAAGTATAATGACACGGTAATCGCCGCTTTGCGGCATCAGGAGGAATATATGAAAAAGAAGATCTTCGCACTCGTGCTCGTCGTGGCGCTCGTCGCATCCGTCGCGGTCGGCCTCGCCGCCTGCAACAACAACGGCGCCGACGGCAGCGACATACTTTTCGGGAAGGAACTCCTTCCTCTCACTTCCCAGCTGGACGCTCTGATGGAGCTGGATAAAGGCGGCGCGGACATCGCCGTCATGGACTCCGTCATGGCGGGCTGGTATTCCGCGCAGGGCGACTATGCCGGCAGGATCAAGGTGCTGGACAATATGATGCTCTCCGAAGAATACTACGGCATAGCGGCAAAATCCGGCGCGGGCGCCTTCATGGGCAAGATCAACGAAGCCCTCATCGCGCTCTACAATGACGGCACCATGGCACAGATCGCATCCGAATACGGTCTGCAGAACGAGATCAGCCTCGCCGCCGACACCGAGAACCCCTATGCGAACGCTACGGACAGCTCTTGGGAGGATATGGTCGCAAAGGCCAAAAGCAACAACAACACCCTTACCATCCGCCTCGGCATCACCATCTTCGCGCCCATCGCGATCAAGGACGGCGACAGCTACACCGGCTATGACATCGAGCTCGCAAATGCCGTGTTCGACTATCTCGGCGAGCAGGAAGGCGTCACCTTCAACGTCGAGCCCGTCGTCATCGACTGGGACACCAAGATCACCCAGATCAATCAGGCGGGATCCATCGATCTCATCTGGAACGGCATGACCATCACGCCCGAGCTCGAGGAGCAGCTCACGATCAGTGTGCCGTATCTTGCGAACAAGCAGACCTGCGTCGTGAGAGCCGCCGATTTCGAGAAATATTCCGACATCGCGAGCTTCCTTGCCAACTCCAAAGACGCGATCGTGGCTGTGGAAAGCGGATCTGCCGCGGACCTCATCATGAACATGGAACTGTGATATGTTTGCCGAAGTAACCACCGATCTACTCAACGGATTCGGTCTGACCGTACTTCTCTTTGCCGTCACTCTCGTGGCGGCAATTCCTCTTGGTCTGATCGTATCGTTTTGCTCGATGACGCGGTTCATTCCTCTCAAATGGCTGACTAAAGTCTTTGTTTGGGTGATCCGCGGCACTCCGTTGATGCTGCAGATCATCGTGATAAGTTTCATCCCGAACACCGTATTCGAGATCCCGAACCGCGAGATAGCCGACTTTTTCGGCACGTCGATGGCGAATGTCAACTTCATCTTCGTGTGCGTGGCGTTCATCATAAATTACGCCGCCTATTTCTCGGAGATCTTCCGCGGCGGGATCGAATCCATCCCCAAGGGACAACACGAAGCGGCGCAGGTGCTGGGCATGACCCGCGGACAGACTTTCTTTCTTGTCGTGCTGCCGCAGGTGGTCAAGCGCATCCTGCCCCCCATGTCCAACGAGATAATCACCCTCGTCAAGGACACCTCTCTTGCGCGCGTGCTCGGCGTCGTGGAGATCATCCTTGCGGCAAACCAAGCGGTCAACCTCTATGTGGTGATATGGCCTCTGTTCTATGCCGGTGCCTTCTATCTGGCGTTCAACGGCATCCTCACGTTGCTGTTCTCCTTCATCGAGAAAAAGTTGAGCTACTATAAGGTGTGATATGGCAATACTCGAAGTGAAAGGACTGAAAAAGAGTTTCGGGGCGAACGAGGTGCTGAAAGGCATCGATTTCGAGCTGAACCGCGGCGAAGTGCTTGCCATCATCGGCTCGTCGGGCAGCGGCAAGACGACGCTGCTCCGCTGCCTCAATTTCCTTGAAACGGCGGACGAAGGCACCATCTCCGTGAACGGCGAAGTGCTCTTCGACGGCAGCGCGGAGGCGAAACAGAACGCGGCGGACATCCGCAAAAAGAGGTTGCATTTCGGGCTGGTGTTCCAGCAATTCAACCTCTTCCCGCACTACAACGCCATCACCAACATCAAGCTCGCGGCGGAGCTTCTGGGCAAAGAAAAGAGCCGCAGAGAGTGTGCCGCCATAGACGCAGAAGCCAAGGCGGAAAAGGCTGCCGTGCGTGCCGCGCACAAGTCGCAAGACGCGGCATTGAAAGGCGAAAACCTCCCGAAAGACGAGTTTAATGCAAAAAAACGTGCGCTTAAAGCCTCGCATCGCGCGGAACTTATCGAGCTTGCCGACAAGACCGCAGCGAAGAAGACCGCCGTGCGCGAGCGCCTTTTCGGCGACATCGACAGACGCGCGCAGGCGCTCCTCGAGCGCGTGGGGCTGGGCGACCGCGCCGAGGCGTATCCCTGCGAGCTTTCGGGCGGACAGCAACAACGCATAGCGATAGCGCGCGCACTCGCGCTCTCCCCCGACATCCTGTGCTTCGACGAGCCGACCTCCGCGCTCGACCCCGAACTCACCGGCGAAGTGCTGAAAGTCATCAAGGGGTTGAAGTCGGGCGACAGCACGATGATCGTCGTCACGCACGAGATGGAATTCGCGCGCGGCGTTGCGGACAAGGTCATCTTCATGGCGGACGGCGTCATCGAAGAGATGGGCTCGCCCTATCAGATCTTCGAGGCTCCGCAGAGCGAGAAGACCAAAGCCTTCCTGCGCAAATCGCGGGAACAGAACCTCGGCGACGAACCCTTCCCGGACGTCGCTTCCTGACCTCCGGCAAACCCCGTCCCGAATGTTCCCGCACTTTATTCAGGCGCATATCCGGCAATGCCGCTCCGTCCGCCCGAATCTGCCTGCCGCAACACGGCAAAAACTTCAAAAAACCGATAACTCAAACACGACAAAGCACACAAAAACCGCGTCACAGGACGCGGTTTTTAACTATCTCCGGGCAACAGCCGCGGCTCTATTTCGTTTTTGTTATCCTTCTTCCTCACTTTGCGCCCTATCGTCGCTTGCTGCGGCAATCTCGTTTGCAAAGTTCCTGCCCGTCAGCGCGGGATTCTTCCAAGTTCTTCCGCAAGCGCGCGCAATGCGGGATAAAACCTTACGTCCAAACGATCGAGTTCGCTGTTGAGCAGCATGCGGCTGTAGTCGGGATGACCGATTTGATCGTTTCCGATGAGAAAATCAGCCGTGCACTCGAGCGCGGTGCACATCCGTTTCAGCGTTGCGAGGGACACTCCGACCTTGCCGCTCTCGACGTCGGCGAGAAAACGCGGGCTGACGCCGATCAGCTCCGCCAACCTCTCGCGCGTAAGCCCGATCGCGTTCCTGCGCAGCCTGGTGCGCTCCCCTACCGTTACCTTGACATCATCCATTTCCGCCTCGCGCGGTCCGCCCGCAAAACATGTAGTGACACTACAAGTTTAGTATGAACCACCACTTCCGTAAATGAATAATTACAGCATATAACCACCTTGACTTATGATGCGTTACTTCATATAATTATACATATGGAAATCATTTGCGAATAAGGAGAAAAGGCTTATGAAACGCAAAATTTCAATCTTGCTGATCGCAATGCTATGTCTGTCGCTGATGTGCGCAACACTTGCGGCATGCAACGAAACCGGTCAAGAGGGCTCCGACCCTACTGTCGAAACTCCCGTCGATCCCGGCACGGAAACTCCGGGCACAGGAGATGAACCGAGCGTTGACGACCCGGAAAATCCCGGCGGTGATGAGCCGGCAGACCAACTCTTCACAGTGCACGATGTATGGCAGCAAGCTGCGGCATATACCCTGTCGGAACGCACCGATGAAGAGGATGATTCTGCCATGACTATCATCCAAGATTTCGCCAACGATCCTCATCTCCGCGGCGACGTGTTGGCGATCGATGATCCGAACGTGACGGGAATAGGGTTTTCATACCCCCGCACAATCTCACGACACAACTCTGACGGAACATCGGACGAGCGTCCGGAAGGACTTGTCATCTTAGCCGTTACGAGTTCTGTGGCCGCTGCGACCGCGCTCTCCGAGCAAACGATCGACACGATCTACACGATTTGCACGTCCTATCTTGGACTTAGTGGCTTTGAGCGGAATGACACCGACGAATACGTCAGCGTTCTCTCCGGAAATCTTGTGTTGATCGCAGAGAACAGTGACATCATAGAACGGTTTATTGCCGCCGAGGTCCCCGCCGACACAGACAAGACCGTACGAGATTACATCAGCGAGCCTGCCCCCGAATTTCAATACGGCGATTCAAACACCATATATCTGAGCTTTTTCGGTCCTTACTCAACGGAGTACGTGATACAAGTCGAACCGACATTTGCCAACACATCAACCAATTGTTATGTGGGATCTTATCTAATACACTGTCAATATCAAGTTGACTTTGACTCAATTTTTAGACAGTCCCTCGACTTCTTAAACGAAAATCCCCTCAGCGACAACAGCTATGTGCTAACAAGCGGGAATTACATACGGAGATTTATTGAGACAGTGCCGGGGGTTGCATATAAACAAGACACAAGTCCCGTCGGACCGCCTATTTACTCATCCGGCGTTTCAAGCAATACTACTCGTTACGAAATAACCGGCTTTTTCTTCGATGAGAACGCTCCTACGGAGCTGGTCATCCCGAGCGAGATCGATGGAGGCAGCGTCGTTAGCATTTCAGGGCTTCTGAATGCTCCGTACAGCGATTCATATAGCTATCTCGCACGTGCAACAGCCGGCGGAGAAATCATGCAGCCTACGCTCGACT
Organism: uncultured Clostridia bacterium; assembly: GCA_944372795.1. GTDB lineage: Bacteria > Bacillota > Clostridia > Christensenellales > CAG-917 > Limadaptatus. The sequence continues at coordinate 17,658 of CALWAF010000016.1, forward strand.
ACTTCACATCCGTCACATTGCCCGAGACGCTGACTAGCATCAGTTCATCTTTCAGAGGCTGCACTGCGGAGATCATCTGGGACGGGACTCCGCGGATCACGACCATCGGGCAATCCGCCTTTTCCGGCTATGCCGGTGAATCCCTGACCATACCTGCCGGCGTAACAATCATCGGTGATTATGCCTTTGCAAACTGCTCCAACCTGACATCCCTGACCATCCCCGAAGGCGTCCGAAGCATAGGTGACCGTGCTTTCAGCGGCTGTACAGGGTTGAATTCGATCACAATCCCGAACAATGTAAGCAACATAGGACGCAACGCATTCGAAGACTGCACAGCCGAAATCGTATGGGACGACGACCCGCAGCTGACCGAGGTCGGTATGTATACCTTCGCAGGATATGACGGTGCGGCTGTCACCATACCGAACAGCGTAACGAGCATAGACGCCTACGCTTTCGACGACTGCTCTGCCGAGATCGTGTGGGCGGACGGAGCGTCTGTCGCAACAATACAGAACAACGCCTTCAACGGCTACACGGGCACATCTCTCACAATACCGTCAAGCGTCAGTCAGATCGCGCTGGACGCTTTCCTCGATTGCTCTGCTCTCACGGAACTCACGTTTGCGAGGGCTGACTATTGGCAGCTTGCGTACAGCTCTTACACCTCGACAGAGCCCTCATCTCCCGAAACGATAATCGACACAGTCGACCTCTCTGATCCGTCCGCGAACGCGGATATCATCCGTGAGCTGCTCACCGATATAGAAACAGAGCAAACATATGATGTACAGTTGTGCTATCTCATCCCGTTAAACGGCGCGGGAGCTAACATCGAGAAGAATTGGTCTCTCGAATACTTCGGATCCGCACTCGGGACATACGCGCTCATGACAGAAAGCACCTATGCCGCACGATCAGCCCAAGGAGAGCTCAATGCGGCGATAGACTACCCTCAATTCGTTGAAAATATGCTCAGGAGCCAGTTCGGCGAAGAGTATGCAGACACTCCTTATCCCGAGGTCACAGCTTACTCCATATTCTATCTGCCCGAAGAGCAAGTGAATATATACGCTTTTATGTTCAGCTCCTATTCAGTGACGAATTCATTGACCATCGAGCAGATCGACATGCTTGCGTCCATTGCGGAAGATGACGGCTATCAAATGACAGCATTCCGCAACCACGGCAACGCGCTGTTTGTTGCTACAAGCCCGACATATTCTATCGCAACCGATGCCTTGGCAGAGATCGTGTACTATCTCGACAACTGGTCGGACATTTTAAGCATTCTGCGTCTCAACGGATATGATGATTACTTCATAAGAGTAATGCTGCAAGGATTCACGTTCACGGCGCCTGATGAGGAATATTACACCAAATATCACCTGTTGTGCGGCGACAGCTCCCCCTTCGGCAGCGGCGATAAGCGTGCGACGTTTGTAGCGGTACAGCTCCCAATTGCGGAGTATGAGAGGGCGACCGTCGTTGCAGGTGTACACGATGCAAGTGCTTCCGATACCGCGGCTGTGGAGATCCTGCTTGACGAGTATCTCCCAAATCACACTTCCGACAGCTTCGTCCGCATTGAGGGCGACACTCTCATGGCATACCGCGTCGGCACAGGTTCCTCCCCGGCGCTCGACACGTTCACGCTTTCATACTCCGCAGGTGTCGGCGGCAGAATAATTGGCGCAACGCAACAAACCGTGCAATATGGCGCGAACGGAACGGAAGTCATCGCCGTTCCAGACGAGGGGTACGAATTCGTGCGCTGGTCTGACGGCGTGACGACCGCAACCCGCACGGACAGCAACGTCACAGCGAATATCACCATCACGGCAGAGTTTGCAGTCGATTCTGATTACAAACCTTTTGCCGGCGGTGACGGAACTTTAGAAAATCCATATCAAGTCGACAGCCTTCGTCGTTTGCAAATCATGGAGAGGTATCCTAATGCCCACTTCGTGCTGACGGCGGACATCGTGCTGCCCGAAGCGGGAGAAGGCGAGAGCAATTTCACGCCGCTGTTTTCCGATGAAACCATGTTCGGTGGTACGCTGGACGGACAGGGGCATAAAATCGTGAATCTCACGGTTTACAACACCGAAACATTCTATTCAGGTCTGTTTTCCTGCATAAGCGCGTCGGGCAGCGTGACGAACCTCGTCCTGGAAAACACGTCCGTGAGCGGCACCAACTATATAGGCGGCATAGCGGGCTATACGCTGGGCGCCGTCACGGACTGCACCGTTTCGGGCAGCATAACTTATATCGGCACAAACAGCAACAAAGTGTTCGCGGGCGGCATAGCCGGTCGTGCGGAAGCAGATGTAGACGGCTGCGTCACGGACGTGACAATCACGGTCGAAAACGCGCAGGCTGAGACCAACGTCGGCGGCATAGTCGGCTATCTGTCTTACGGCGGCTCGGAAGATCCAATGATTCTTTCCGCAAGCGGCAGCATTACAGCGTCTGCGTCTGGTGACGTTTATGCCGGTGGACTGATAGGTTATTCAAGCGGAGGACTTTACCTTTCCGCCAGCCATGCCACGGGGAACGTGACGGGCACAAGCACAAGTGATTATTCTCGCGCCGGTGGGCTGATGGGACATGGCGGTTACCAAACAACCATAATGGACAGCTATGCCACGGGGAACGTGACGAGTACGGGCAACAGCGACTCCTACGCCGGCGGGCTGGTGGGAAGCGGCAGCTCAACCGTAACGGACAGCTATGCCACTGGGAATGTGACGAGCACGGGCACGCGCCACAATGCTTCTTATGCTGGCGGTCTGTTAGGATACAACTATTCCACTGTCACCATAACAGGCTGTAATGCAACAGGGGATATAGTAAGCACAAGCGCAGATAATGCCTCTTCTGCAGGCGGCCTAGTGGGATTTTGCAACACCGGTACTATCACGGACAGCTACTTCCATGGAAATGTGACGAGTGCGGGAGGTTATTCATCTTATGCCGGCGGCTTGGTTGGAGATGCCTATTCATTGACCGTGCGCAACTCTTATTCCGTGTCGTGCGTGAACTCAGAGGGTGGTAGCAATATATACATTGGCGGACTTGCGGGATATACTAATGTCTCACTCATACTCGAAAACGCACATTGGTACGGCGGCGAAGAGACAGCGGCGGAGTATGCCGTGGGCTATTCGAATTCACTCGGCATACCCACGAGCATAGGGAGCACGAGGCACAATTCCGTGGAGGAATTCTACACTCTTGCGGACGTGCTCAACGCAGGGCGCGAAGAACCCGTATGGGAACACACGGGCGTAAACACTCTGCCCACTCTCATTGCCAAGTCGAACTGAACCCATGACAGCACATTATCCGAAAGCTCGGCTCGCCGAAGCCGTCAAATGATTTACACCGCCGCGGGCTCCGCGGCGGTTTTTTCGGGAAGAATAAATGGTATCACGCACGGAGGATGCGTATATATGCCGGGCGGTCGGGGTATCTCTTGAAGCGGCGGCGCAGGGCGTAAAGGAGCGCCATGGCTAGAAGCGCTATCACCACCTGTGCGAGAGGCAGGGACATCCACACGCCGTCTATCCCCCACGCCTCGGGCAGGGTAAGCACGAAGAGAAGGATGACCGCGACCTCGCCGTAAACGATGGCGTATGCCGAAGAGTTGCGGTCCATGGAATAAAAATAGGATGCGGTGATCTTGCTCACGGCGGTGAACAGCGCGCTGCCCGCAAAGAAAGGCAGGATGCGGGCGGATTCCGCCGCCGCGAATTCTCCCGCGCCGAACACGTCCGGGATGACATGACGCAGCCCGAAGAGCAGCGCGAAGCCCACGGCGGCAACGATGAGCGCCGCGATATAGGCGTAGTTGCGCAGTTTGATGACGCCCGCGCGGTCTCCCTCCCCCTGCACGAAGCTGATGAGTGGCTGTGCGCCGTCGCCTACGCCTTGCAGCAGCAGAAGGTCGACGCAATAGACGTACATTATGACGGAATAAGCCGCGACGTAAGACGAGTCGCCGTAGACAAAGAGGAACTTGTTGAGGATGATGGTGATGATCTGCGGGCAAAGCAGCACGCCGAACGGAGAGATGCCCACGCGCGTGATATGCCCGAGCTCCGCGGGCGAAGTGCGGAAGACTCCCCCGCCGAATTTTTTCACTTTGAAGAAGAGATAGACCGCGCAGGGCAGCACCGTCACCACCTGACCTATGCCCGTGGCGACCGCCGCGCCGAAGACGCCGTCCGCGAGATAGTCCACGAAGAGCCAGTCCAACACTATATTGGTGACAAAGCCCGCCGACATCGCGAACATGGCGCCGAAGGACGAGCCGAAGTTGCGCAGAAGAGGCACGCATCCCGTGGAGAAGATCTGCGGTGCGGCGAAACACGCCAGCACGAAGATATAATCGTCGGCATAGGCGTTGACCCTCCCCTCCGCGCCGAAGACGTCGATGAGATAGGGATGTATGCCCACAAGAAGCGCGGTGACTACGGCGCTCGCCGCAAGGAGATAGATGAGCGTGGAGCCCAGATACCTCTTTTCAGCGCGCTCGTCGCCGCGCCCGCGTGCGATTGACAGCATGACGGAGCCGCCCATGCCTATGCCCGTGCCGACGGCGTTGATGAACGCTACGAGGGGATACGCCACGTTGATGGCGGCAAGCCCGTCGTCGCCCACGTTGTTGCCCACGAAAAAACCGTCCACGATGGAGTAAAGCCCCGTGAACGCAAACGCAACCATGGACGGCAGCACGAACCGCAAAAACTTTTTCAGCATATGCCCTCTTTTCGGACAGACGCCGCACCTAGTTCGTACACTCGGTGCGGCAAGCCTTATCTTTCACAAAAAACTTGCATTTTTTCCGACTTTCCGATACAGTATAAACATTAAAGTAACTTCAATGTCAAGAAGACGAAAGGAGAAAAATGAAAAAATCCGCAAACGGTCACGGACGCATTTCCGAGGCGGCGGAGGCGATGGGAGTCGCCCCGTCGGCGTTGCGCTTCTGGGAGAGCGAGGGGCTCATCAATTTCGAGCGCAACGGCGAGAACAACTATCGCGAACCCTCCGCGCAGAATCTCCTTCAACTCTTCGATATTGTCCTTTACCGCAGTTTAGACCTGCCTATCGCGCAGATAAAGTCCTGTTTCGGCGCAGACAGAAAGAAGCTGCAAGAGATATTCGAGCGCAACGGCGACGCCGTCGCCGAGAAGATCGCAGCCCTCACGAAGACGGGCAGACGCATAGAGGAACGCAAAGCCGCCCTGCTCAAAACCTTCGAGGCGGAGGCGCGGGGGTTCGACGTCGTGACCATCCTCCATCCCCTCTTCCGCCCTTACGACTACGCCAACAAACAGGACGTCGCCCTCGTAATGGAGGACTGCACCGCCTCCGGCATCGTCATCTCGCGGGATATGAAAAGCAGCCGTTTCGTGACCTTCGCGGGAGACGTGGAAGCGGCGGGGAGGATAAAGTGCGTCCGCGGGCTGCTGCGCGTGGAAACGGAGACGCAGGCTCCCGTGAACGCGGCAGAGTTCCACCGCTTTGCAAAAAACCTCGGAGAGAGTGGCGGAGAGATCTTCGGACGCTATCTCATCACCGCCGCCGAAAACGGGGTGCGCACGGATTTTTACGAGGCGTATCTTAAGACGGAGGATTGAATTTTTTCCGCAGGATTTTTGCTGCCCTCCCCTCGCGCGCTTGTGCAAAGAAAAAATTTGTTGTATAATCCTTCTGAATTAAATTGCAAACGGGCGTCGGCGCGTCGCGCGCCTCGTCACAGGAGGACAAATGGAAAAGAATTTCATCGAAAAGCAAGTTGCCGCCATCCGCGCACAGGTCGGTGACAAAAAAGTGCTGCTCGGGCTTTCCGGCGGCGTGGACAGCTCGGTGTGCGCCGCGCTCATACACAAGGCGATCGGCAGCAACCTCATCTGCGTCTTCGTCAATCACGGGCTGCTGCGCAAGGGCGAGTTCGAGCAGGTGCAGAAGGTCTTCAAGGATCAGTTCGGCATGAACCTCGTGGCAGTCGACGCCGAGGATCGTTTCCTCGACAAGCTGAAGGGCGTCTCCGACCCCGAAAGAAAGCGCAAGATCATCGGTGAAGAGTTCGTCCGCGTGTTCGAGGAAGAGGCGAAGAAGCTGGGCAAGGTGGAGTTCCTCGCCCAAGGCACCATCCTCCCCGACATCATCGAGAGCGGCACCGACGGCAAGAACAAGCTGGTCAAGTCCCACCACAACGTGGGCGGTCTGCCCGAGAACATCGGCTTCGAGGGTCTGGTGGAGCCCGTCCGCGACCTTTACAAATTCGAAGTGCGCGAAGTCGGACGCGAGCTGGGTCTGCCCGATTTCATCGTCGACCGTCAGCCCTTCCCCGGCCCCGGTCTCGGCGTGAGATGCATAGGCGAGATCACCCGCGAGAAGCTCGCCATCCTGCGTGACGCGGACGCCATCTTCCGCGAAGAGATCGAAAAGGCGGGGCTCGGCACCAAGGTGTGGCAGTACTTCGCCATCATCAACGACAGCCTCTCCACGGGCGTGGACGCCACGGGCGGCAGAACGTATGAGCACATGATCGCCCTGCGCGCCATCAACACCCACGACGCAGTCACCGCCGATTGGGTGGAGCTGCCCTACTCCGTGCTGCGCGCCGCGTCCTCCCGCATCGTGAAGGAGGTCAAGGGCGTCAACCGCGTCGTCTACGACATCACCGCAAAACCCCCTGCCACCATCGAGTGGGAGTGAGCAAACGAAACCGACATGCAAAACGGACGGCATCAGCCGTCCGTTTTCATATCCTCCGCACTTCTTGGCAAAGCTCATTCTCCCGCCCGCGAGCGTCCGTTCCTGCGGGGGAGGTGCGGACGGCGGCGGGATGGCTCTCGTCCCGCCGATTTTTTCCGACAAATTTAGCGTGATTCCGTTGACATCGCGCGCGCGTTTCAATATAATTTCTCTCACAACGTGAGTTTAGCAATTCTAAACCTCGGGATTACAATTCTTGAACCCGCTAAACCCACGGTAATTTTTTGCTAAACAGGGAGGGGTCATGGAACTCGGCGCAAAGATCAAACGCCTGCGCTTGCAATGCGGGCTCACGCAAGAGGAGCTCGCCGACAGATGCGAGCTTACGAAAGGCTACATCTCACAGCTGGAGAACGAGCTGACTTCCCCGTCCATCCAGACTCTTCTCGACGTGCTCTCCGCCTTGGGCACCACGGCGGCGGAGTTCTTTGCCGAAGACGAGGACGAACAGGTGGTGTTCACCTCGGAGGACTTCTTCGAAAAGGACGCCGAGGGACACGTCATCACGTGGCTGGTGCCCAACAGTCAGCGCAACGAGATGGAGCCCATCCTCATCACCGTGCGCGCGGGCGCGGCGTCCGTAAAGGATATGCCCCACGAGGGTGAGGAATTCGGATGGGTGAAGAAAGGGAGCGTCGTGCTGCATCTGGGCAAGCGCGAGTTCACGGCAAAAGAGGGCGACGCCTTCTATTACGAGTGCGACAAAGTGCACTATCTCGAAAACCGTTCGGCGGAGGACGCCGAGGTCATATGGGTGGCATCGCCCCCGACTTTTTAAGGAGAGGATATGTCCGACAACATCATCGAAATCAGAAACGTGACCAAGACCTACGGCGCCAAAGACGCCGTGAAAAACGCGAGCCTCAACATAAAACGTGGGGAATTCGTCACTCTGCTCGGGCCCTCCGGCTGCGGCAAGACGACCACTCTCCGAATGATAGCGGGCTTTGAGATGCCCACTTCCGGGCAGATCATCTTCGACGGCGAGGACATCACAAACCTCCCCCCGCACCTGCGCCGCGTGAACACCGTCTTTCAGAAGTACGCGCTCTTCCCCCACCTCAACGTGTTCAACAACATCGCCTTCGGGCTGAAGATGAAGCTCATCCCCAACGGCACCAAGCGCAACCGCAAGGGGGAAGAGGTGCAGCTCTACCGCAAATATACCAAAGCGGAGATAAAAGCCAAAGTGGACGCCGCCCTCAAAATGGTGGACCTCGAAGACTACGGTCACAGAGGGGTCTCCTCCCTCTCGGGCGGACAGCAGCAGAGAGTCGCCATCGCACGAGCCATCGTCAACGAACCCGAGGTGCTGCTGCTTGACGAGCCCCTCGGCGCGCTGGACCTCAAGATGCGCAAGGATATGCAGCTGGAGCTGATGGATATGCACAAGCGCCTCGGCATCACCTTCGTCTACGTCACGCACGATCAGGAGGAGGCTCTCACCATGAGCGACAAGATAGTCGTCATGCGCGACGGCGTCATCCAGCAGATCGCCACCCCCGAGACCGTCTACGACGAGCCCGCAAACGCCTTTGTCGCGGACTTCATCGGCGAGTCCAACATCCTCTCGGGCACCATGCTTGCGGACTACAAGGTGGAATTTGCGGACACCGTGTTCGAATGCGTGGACAAGGGTTTCAAACACAACGAGCCCATCGACGTCATCATCCGTCCCGAGGATCTGAAGATCAGAAAGAAGGACGACCCGAAGACCATCCTCACCGCACAGGTCATCTCGTCGGTGTTCAAGGGCGACCACTATCAGGTGACGCTGATGGCGGGCGAGAACGAGCTCATCGCGCACGACACCGCGACCTACGAAGTGGGTTCCACCGTCGGGCTGTACATCAAACCCTTCGACCTGCACATCATGCACAAGTCCCGCATCATCAACGAGATAGACACCGAGATGGCGGAAGAGAACGTGGTGTGGATCTCGGACGGCAAGTTCGAATGCAACTGCTCCCTCCCCGCGGGCACGCCCGTCAGAGTCAAGGTGGACTTCGACGACGTGGAGATCACGGACGACGAAAAGGACGGCGTCATCGGCGCCACGGTGGTAAGCTCCATCTATAAGGGCAGCTACTATCAGTGCATCGTGCGCACGGACGACTACTACGACTTCTTCGTGGACACCGACGACGACTGGCTGAAAGGCGACCGCGTGGGCATCAACATCGCGCCCGAGAAGATCATTGTTGAAAAGCGCGAAGTGTCCGAGGACGGCGAAGACGCAGCCCCCGAGGCTCCCGCACCCGTCGCCGACCAGACTTTGAGCGCGGAGGAACAGGCGGCGGCGAGCGAATCCGCAGCCCCCGCAGAGGCAGAAAAAAGTGACGCGGAGGTGACGGAATGACGAATGCCGCTGCAACCGTTCTTAAACCGAAACGCAGGTTTAAGCTCACAAAACGCGTGTTCAGCTACCCTTATGTGCTGTTCATGCTCCTTTTCGTGGTCATCCCGCTGGTGATGATCTTGGTCAACGCGTTTCTGGATGCGGACAACACTCTGACCCTTGAGAACTTCAAGGACTTCTTCACGGACAAGAGCAGCCTGATCATCCTCGCGAACTCACTGCTTGTCGGCGTCATCACCACGGCGATATGCCTCATCATAGGCTATCCCCTCGCCTACATCCTCTCCAAGATGCCGAGCGGGCGGGTGCTGGTGCTCTTCTATGTGCTGCCGATGTGGGTCAACTTCCTCATCCGCACCCTCGCCACCAAGGCGATCTTCATCGCCATCGACGTGCCCCTCGGCATGGGGACGGTCATATTCGGCATGGTGTACAACTATCTGCCCTTCATGATCCTCCCCCTGCACACCACGCTCTCGTCCATAGACCGCAGCTACATCGAGGCGGCGCAGGACCTCGGCGCGGACTCTTCGACGGTGTTCCTGAAAACGGTGCTGCCTCTGTCCGTCAGCGGCATCATCAGCGGCATCACGATGGTGTTCATCCCCACCATCTCCACCTTCGCCATCTCGCAGCTGCTGTCCAACGGCAAGATATTCCTCTTCGGTGACAGCATACAGATGAAGTTCGAGCAAGGGCTTTACGGCGTGGGTTCCATCATGAGTCTGGTCATGCTCGTCTTCGTGCTCATCTCCAACTTCATCATCAACCGCGCAAGCAGAAAGAGCGGACTGTCGGTCGGGAGGTCGCTATGGTAAAAGTGAAAGGCATCTTTGAAAAGGCTTACCTTTTCGTCATCCTCGCCATCCTCTACGCGCCCATACTGCTCATCATCGTCTACTCCTTCTCCAACAGCTCCAACTTCCGCTTTGACGAAGGGTTCACGTTCGAGGCGTACATCTCCATCTTCACTTCCGAGAAGTCGCCCGCTCTGTGGGACGCGGTGGGCAACACCTTCCTCATCGCGGCGGTGTCTTCGGTGATAGCGACGGTGATGGGCACCTTCGCCGCCATAGGCATCTTCGCCATGGGCAGAAAGGCAAGACGCGTGTTGGAGAACGTCAACCAATTCCCCATCATCAACAGCGAGATCGTCATGGGGGTGTCCCTCATGATCTTCTTCGTGACCTTCGCCTTCCCGGAGGGGTATCTCCGCCTCATCATCGCGCACATCGCATTCTGCACCCCCTATGTGGTGTTGAGCGTGCTACCCAAGCTCGAGAGCATGGATCCCAACGTCTACGAGGCGGCTCTCGACCTCGGCGCAAACCCCTTCAAGGCTCTGGTGAAAGTGCTCTTCCCCATGATCACTCCGGGGATAGTGAGCGGCTTCGTGCTCGCGTTCACCCTGTCCATGGACGACTTCATCATCACGCAGATCAACAAGGGCGCGTCCACGGGCATCAACACCCTGTCCACCTACATCTACTCCGATGCGCGCGTGCAGGGTCTCGAGCCCTTCTGGTACGCGATATTCTCCATCATCTTCGTGGTGATACTCGCCCTCGTCCTGACCCTGAATCTCGTCAGGATCAACCGCCGCAAACAGAAAGCGGCAGAGGAGGCAAAGATATGAAAAAGAGATCTCTTGCGCTTCTCGTGCTCGCTCTCGTTTGCGTGAGCTCCCTCACTCCCCTGCTTGCCGCGTGCAACACCGCGGGCGGCGGCATCACGGGCGGCGGCGCGGACACCCTCGTCATCTACAACTGGGAGGACTACATCGACATCGGGCTCTTGGACGAGTTCGCAGCCTACTACCGCGGCGTGACGGGCAGGAGCCTCTCCATCACTTACAGCACCTTCGACACCAACGAGACCATGCTCACGCAGGTCATGCGCGGCGAGACTGCGGTGGACGTCGTCTGCCCCAGCGAATACGCCATAGAACGCCTCATGCGTGCGGGACTGCTTGCAAATCAGACAGAGCTCGTCACGGAGTTTTCAAAGGAATATCCCGACGCCTTCTCCAACCTCGACAACGTCAATAAGACGGTGCTCGGGAAGATAGGCGAGACTTTCGGCGAAATGGAGATAGGCGACGATGTGTACGACATGCGCGACTATATGGTCCCGTATATGTGGGGCACGCTGGGGCTCCTTTACAACACCCGCATCATCTCGGAGGAGGAACTCGAAAAATACGGCTGGGGTATGCTCTGGAACGAGAGCGACAACCCCGAGCTCGAGAACATGATCCTCATGAAGGACAGCGTGCGCGACAGCTACGCCGCCGTGGTCTTCTATATGGAAGAGTACGGGCTGCTCCCCGACGGTGTGAGCGAGACCTATGGCAAGCCGTACAACGAGCTCACCGCCAACGAGCTCATCAACTGCACGGACAAAGCCCTCCTCGACGCCGCCGAAAAACTGCTCACCGAACAGCGCGAACGCATCTCCGGCTATGAGGTGGACTTCGGCAAGGACGACATGATCAACGAGATCGTCTATCTCGACCTCGCGTGGAGCGGCGACGCGCTCTGGGCTGTCGAGGAGAGCGAGTACGACGAGGAGACGGACACCTATCAGCTGGGCTACTACGTCCCCGAAAAGAGCAACATCTGGTACGACGGCTGGGGGATCCTCGAAAGCTCGGACAGCAAGCTCGCCGCCATGATGTTCATCGACTATATGTGCTCTCCCGAAGCCGGCGCAAGGAACATCGGCTACATCGGCTACACCTCCGCCGTGGATCAGGAGGTAATGAAGTACGACTACGACGCGGCGCAGGCTCTCCTCGATGTGGAATATCTGTGGTACGCAAACGCCGAGGAATGCGAAGTTTACGACGACGGCGCGGGCAATATGCTCTTCCGCTTCGAGTGGGTGGAAGGCGAGGAGTATTACCTCGACATTGACGGCGACGAAGTCGATGTCGCAGACGAGGACGCCCTCATCCCCCTCGAACTCGAGACGGACGACGACGGCTACTACCTCCTCCCCGACGGCATGAAGGACTCCTACCCCCTCGACGAGGAGTACATCGTCTGCCCCGATTCCATCTCCCTCTTCTATTATGACGAGGGCAGATACCCCGAGATCACCGATAACCTCGGCGTCATGCAGGACTACGGCGACGCCAACGAGGACGTCGTCAATATGTGGCAGCGCGCAAAAGCAGGCGGCGGCGTCCCCTCTTCTCTCTGGTGGTGCCTGCTCGCCATCGTCCTCTTCGTGGGCATCGTGCTGGGCGCCTACTTCCTGAAAGAAGCCCTGAAAGCCAAACCTCGGAAACTCACGAACGGCACACACTCCGACACTCCATCTGCGGATGATATCACTTGATATCTTGCAGGGGCTCTGCCCCTTGACTCCGCGAGGGGCATTATACCCCTCGACCCCAAGTTTTTAATATAATATTGCGCCGAAGGCTGCGGGTGAAACCGCAGCCTTCGGCGCACTTTTTATTGTAAAAAAGTATGGGAGCGCGAGGGGATAATCCCCTCGCAAGGGGGTGTGGGGGTATAATACCCCCACAAGGGGGCGTGGAGGATAATCCCCCACACCTCACTTGCTGTGTTTGCAGGTGTAGAGCTCGGCGAGAAGTTCGGAGACGCGTTTATGTGCGAGCGGGTGGACGGCGTGGGGGGCGATCTCCGCAAGGGGTGCGAGCACGAAATCTCGCTTGGTCATCTCGGGATGCGGCAGGATGAGGTCGCCCGACGAGCGCACCTCATCGCCGAAAAGAAGCAGGTCGAGGTCGAGAGTCCTGTCCCCCCAATGCACGTTCCTTTCCCTTGCGCACGCCTCTTCCGCGCGGCGCATAATGGCGAAGAGCCCGTCGGCGTCAAGGAGAGTCACCACCTCGAGGGCGGAGTTAAGAAACTCGTTCCTCGCCGCACCGCCGTACGGCGCGGTGGGGATGCGGCGGCTTTCACGGACGGAGAGCACGAGGGGATCCTCGCGCAATATCTCGACCGCTTTGTCCATATACGCCTCCCTGTCGCCCATGCTCGACCCCATGCCGATGTACGCCATGGTGCGCTTCACTTCGGCACGCACCGCGACGGAACGGAACACCCCTTTCATGGGAGCGTCGGGTTTGTCCACAGTGACCTCGGCGCGGGTGAACGCGGGATACGCGAGCATGATCTTCCTCGCCAGCGAAAGTGCGAGACACTCCAACAGATTTTTGCCGTTTTCACCCAAAAAGGCTTTTATCAGCTTGCAAACGTGCGCATAACTCACGGTTTGTGCAATATCGTCGCTCTCCGCCGCCCGCGCGATGTCGCAATCGAGCACAGCGGACACCACGAATCTCTGCGCTTCCGTCTTTTCCTCGGGGTTGACCCCGTGGCACGCCGTCACTTCGTAATCACGGATGATGATGCTGCCGTTCGCACTCATATCTTCTCCTTTCGGGCGGCATGACGCCCGCCCCGATCTTCCTTCGGGAACTTATGTCCGTCCCGCTTCTTCCGCGCGTCACCGGGTGAGGGCGGAGCGTATGGCGAGCACGTTTTCCTTGACGTCGTGCACTCTCACGAAGAGCACTCCCATCCTTGCCGCCGCTGTCGTGCATTCCAGAGTGGCGGTGAGCCTTGTCTCCGGCGTGCCGCCGAGGAAGGATTTGCGGGAGGCGCCCATGAGCAGCGGATAGCCCGTCGCGAGCAGCAGATCGTAGTGATCGGCAAGGAACCTGTCCTCTTCCGCGCTGCGGTTGAATCCTATGCCTCCGTCCAGCAATATGCCGTCCTCTCTCACTCCCGCGCGCACCGCTTTTGCAGCCGCGGCGGTAAGTCCCGTCAGTTTGTCGGCGGTGAGGTCGGGCACGGTGCTCCCGCGCCTGTTGTGCATGATGCAGATGGCGGCGCCGTATCTCGCCGTCACTTCCGCAAGCCCCGAAAAACGCAGGCAAGACACGTCGTTGATCATATCCGCACCTGCGGCGAGCGCCGCCTCCGCCACCTCGGGATAGAAGGTGTCCACGGATATGGGCGCGTCGGTGGCTTCCCGCACCCTCTCGAGGGAGGGCAGCAACAGACTCATCTCCTCGAGGGCGCCGATCTCGCGGGCGCCGGGACGTGTGGACTGCGCGCCGATGTCTATTATCGCGGCGCCGTCCGCCACCATCTTTACGGCGCGTTCCGCAGCCTCGTCGGCGGCGGCGCGGCTGGCAGCAAAAAAGGAATCCGTCGTCACGTTGACGATGCCCATGACGTGAGTCCCCGAGGCGAACTCCCTCCCCCGCACGCGAAAGGTCATTTTCTCCCTCCCGCATACGAGAGCAGCATGCTCACCACGGACGGATCCATGTCCCCGCGCACGGCGTACGTCACGGTGGACGACCCTATCTTTTTCACGCCTCTCGCGGTCATGCACGTGTGCTCCGCATCTACGACGACCGCGACGCCGCGGGGAGCTAGATGCTCGAACAGCGCATCCGCGATCTCGGCGTTCATCCTCTCCTGCAATTGCAGTCTGCGGGCGAAGACGTCCACGGTGCGCGCGAGCTTGCTGAGCCCCGCCACTCTGCCGCAGGGGACGTAGGCGATGTGCACATGCCCGAAAAAGGGCATCAGATGATGCTCGCACGTAGACGAAAAGGCGATGTCACGCTCGACGACGAGCGCGCTGCCGCCCTCCTCGAATGTCTTCTTCAAGTGTTCCTCCGCGCTGTCGGCGTAACCCGCCGTCAGCTCCTCGAGCATACGCGCGACCCGCTCGGGCGTATCTTTCAACCCTTCGCGTCCCGCGTCTTCGCCCATTGCCGCGATAAGCTCTCTCACCGCGTCTTCCGCTCTCTTTCTGTCCACCATATCTCACCTCGCGGGCACTGCCCGCAGTCTTATTCTCTTTCTCGATGCGCGCCGCCCGCCGCGCTCTTCCCCACGATCTCGTGAAAGAGAGTCAGCGAGCCGAACACGACCACGACCTCGGCGTCGGAGGCAAGGGCTCTGTCCACCCCGTCGCGCACTCCCCCGCACACCTCGACGGACACTCCCGACACCCTTCCCGCAGCTTCGCATAACGCCTCTGCCGAAAGTGCTCTCGGGGAATCGGGCGTCACCGTATACACCATCCGCACCAAGGGCAGCACCTCCCGCAGTACGCCATCGTAGTCCTTGTCGGCAAGCACGCCCGTGACGGCTGCGATACGCCGCGACGGGAAGACTTCCGCCAGCGTCTCCGCAAGCGCCCTTGCTCCTTGCGGATTGTGCGCTCCGTCCAAAACGAGGGTTTTCCCATGCGGAACGACGATGTCATATGGCGAATGTGCGATGTTCCTCTCCGTCAGCACCTCGAACCGAGCGTGCCAAACCGCGCTTTTCAGCCCCTCTTTGAGGGCGGCTTGCGGGATGTCGAAACCCCTTTCGCGCAGCATCTCCGCCGCGTCTATGACGAGGGCGGCGTTGATGAGCTGATGATCTCCGACAAGCCCCGTCGCATATTCCTCGCCATGGTACTCGAAGCGCTGTCCGAGAGGGGTGCGCTCTAAGAGATGCGGCACGCCGCTCACTCTTTCCGCCAAAGGATAAATCACGTCGGCCGCTTCCTTCTCCTGCGGGCAGGTGACGGCTGCGCCGCGTATGATCGCCGCTTTCTCCCCCGCGATCTCGCGCAGGGTGTCACCGAGCAACGCGCAATGATCCAGACCTATCTTCGTGATGACGGCAAGCGCCTTTTCCCGCACGGCGTTGGTGGCGTCCCATCTGCCGCCCAACCCCGTCTCCAGCACCGCGACGTCGCACTTCTCGCTCCTGAAGGCAGCAAGAGCCAGCGCGGTCTCCTGCTCGAACGCCGTGGGACGGAACCCTCTCGTCGGGCGTCCCTCGCCGTCCGACTCACACGCTGCGGCGTCACGGGCGGCGCGCTCCTTTTCCACCGCGTCGCGCATCTCGGTCATATACCGCGCGACCTTGTCGTCCGCAAGCGGCGCGCCGTTCAGACGGAAGCGCTCGTTGTAGCGAAGCACGGAGGGGGAATTGTAGGTGCCCACGCGATACCCTGCCGCCGCAAGCACAGCAGTGAGCATGGCGCAGACGGAACCTTTGCCGTTGGTGCCCGCGACGTGTATGACGGGATATGCCGTGTCGGGTGAGCCTAGGATGTCGAGCAATTCTCTCTCGCGTTCGAGGCCGTAATCGGAGCCGTCGGCTTCGATGCGCCTGATATAGTCGAGAGCCTCGTGATAAAACAAAAAGCACCTCCTCAGAAGCACTTCGTCTCGCAAGTGAAGCGGGAGTGAAAAATGCACCGCAAGCCGCAAGGCTTTTCGTCCGTGAGCACCCCCCGTCTCGACGGCACTTGACGCGCAAGTTTCTACTACTTCTGTGTATGGGGTAAGTTTTCTATGATTATACCACCCCGCCCGCGCAAACGCAAGGGATTTTATGCAGGGGCGCTCCTAGACCCCCGGCAGGGGTTCCTCCCCTGCACCCCGGCGGGGATTAAATCCCCGCACCCCTTACTTTATATAATATTGCGCCGAGTGTTGAGGCTACGCCCGCAACACTCGGCTCACTCTATTAAAGCATGAGCAGGCGTCCATGGAGTACGACGAACAGCATGAGTGAGATTGCTTGAACACGACGTTTCTCTTTCGAAGACGGTCTTACGCGCACCCCGAGCGTGACGTCGTATGACATGATGTTATCTCGTTCGGAGTGGAGCCGCTCACCAAGCGCTCACAGGGCGAAGCCCTCTTGAGCGCCGCGGCGACCGTATGAGTGCCGAGGGCTGACGAAACGTGCGCCGGCAATGCGCCACTCTCTTCGCGAAGCGGGCGCAT
>CALWAF010000017.1 GCA_944372795.1 uncultured Clostridia bacterium
GTTCACTCGCTCATTTTCACGACGCGGGAGACGAGGGCAATGCCCTCGTCATGATACGGCGGCAAAGCCGCCGCTTGCAAGTTGCGACAATTCGGGGTCCCCGCCGAAAGTATTTTCGGTGGGGTAAAGATCTGCGACCTCGCAAGCTAGACGAAACATTAAGTAGACACGGGCGCCGTGCGCGCCGAGTCGCCTTCCTCTCCCCGCGAGCGATGTTCAGTTTATTCTGTTCGCCGCTCGATTATCTCTATGCGAGATTCAAACTTTATCAAAATGACGAGAAGTTTATCCCGCATTTTAGGAGGACTGAACTTTTCCCGAGCGGGGGAGGAAAGCCCGAAGGGAAGGAGGGGGAACAATACTCCCATATTAGGGGACGTACGCCCGTTAAGCTAGCTTGAGCTCGCCGCCACCCACGAAAGGAGCCCCCCCCTCTAGCCGACGCGGAAGAAACTCACTCTTGAAATGCGGGCGGATTGCCTTTATAATTATTTGTAGCGCGCATATACGTGCGCGCGGCAGAGGGAAATTATGTCACATATCAACGTCGTCATCGCCGCAGGCGGCTCCGGGCTGCGCTACGGCAAAGAAAACAAGTTGCTCGAGCCCTGCGGCTCATCCTGCGTGCTGGTGGAAGCGGTCAAACCCTTCCTCGCCTTCCCCGAGGTGAAGCGGGTGATCATCGCAGTAGACTCCGACTCGGCGGATGAGTTCCTCGTCCGTCTTGCGACCGCGCACCTCGACGAGGACAGGCGCATCACCCTGACGCGCGGCGGCGCGAGCAGGACAAAGACGGTGCGGTTCGGCTTGAATGCCCTCGACGAGGAATGCGACCTTGTGCTCATCCACGACGGTGCGCGTCCGTTCGTCTCGCACGCACTCATCGAGCGCGTCATCGAGGGGACGAAACGCGACGGCGCGTGCATCCCCGCCCTCCCCTTCACCGACAACATCATGCTGGTCACGGGCGGCGATCCCACCCCCCTCGACCGCACGGACTACCGCAGGGTGCAGACCCCCGCGGGTTTTGAACGCACGCGCATAGAACGCGCATACGAGCTGTGCGAGGAGGACTGCCTCGACGACTTCACCGTGCTGCACCGCTACGCGCCGGAGGGCAAAGTGGGGGTGACGGAAGGCGACGCGAAAAACGTAAAGATCACCGTCAAAGACGACCTGAAAACCTCCCTCGTCGGCTTCGGCTACGACATCCACAGGCTCACCGAAGGCAAGGGCGTGAAGCTCCTCGGCGAGCGCATCCCCTGCCCCTACTCCTTCGTCGCGCACTCCGACGGCGACGCCGCCGTCCACGCCGTAATGGACGCCATCCTCTCCGCCCTAGGCGAGAAGGACATCGGACACCTTTACCCCGTTGACGACCCCAAATACGACGGCGCCGACAGCCTGAAACTCCTGAAAGGCGTGCTGAAGATCATGCACGAAAAAGGGCGCAGCGTCGCCAGCCTCTCGGTGTGCATCATCGCGGAAAAGCCCGTCATCGCCCCCCACATCGACAGGATGCGCACCCGCATGGCGCAAGCGCTCTCCCTGCCCTCGGACAAGATCGGCATCACCGCCACCACCAACGAGAAAGTGGGCGACATCGGACACGGAGAAGCCGTCGCCGCCTGCGCCTACGTCCTGCTGAAATAACACAATACCCGCAATAAAAAACCGCCTGCAAAACAGGCGGTTTAGTTTTATCTTTTCTTCGCAGTTCCTCATTTTCTTGACAGATCTCGCATTATCGCTTTCTTTCTCAATTCAAATTCTTCATCGGAGATCAAGCCGTCCGCATGGATCTTTTTATATCTCTCAAGAAGAGAGAGTTGCTCTTCTTCTTTCGTCACGGACGAGCGTTCTTTTGCCTGTGCCTCTCGCATTTCGTTTATCGCATTGTTGTTTATGGCAATATCAAACAAAGCAAACCCAAAAAGCACCAACGAGAGCAACATCATGATGCAGCCCGTCAGTGCCGCTTGATTCAAAGTGACGGATACATCCATCTCCTCGGGGATCTCGGGCTGAATGGCGACCACCAGACCGAAAACGAAAAAGGCAAGCGCCACAACCACAAAAAATATCGACCTAGCAATTTTATACTGATACTGTTTCATATTGTCCTCCCTTTGATTCCGCCCGATCGGATAGGCATCATCGCGAACCTATTGTAAATCGCATAATATGCGATTGTCAAGATAAAAATCACCTTATGTGCGATTATTTGCCCGTGAGGTGGGCAAATGAGTCTTCAAGAAATACAAGTGCGTTTGCGCGCGGCGATCAAAAACAGCGGCTTGAAACAAAAGGACATCGCAAAGGCGATCGGCGTGTCCGCGCAGACCGTCTCCAAGTATATGAAAGAGGACATTTTCCCCGCGCTCGACACATTTGCAAAGCTCTGTGCCCTGCTTGACGTTTCCTCCGACTATATCCTAGGCGTCTCCGAAGAAATGTGACGAAGTCCGTTCGTGATCGGTTGCGAACCTCCTTTTGAACAAATGGGGACGGGCTTAAAATGTTCAATTTTTGAACAAAACAAGCCCGTCCCTATTTGTTCAAACTCAAATTTTGTCATTATCAAAGTTCATGTCGTACTCAAAGGAATAAATAAGCTGCCGTCCTCTGACATGGGAGTAAGATCAATCCCCCTCCTGCGGGTTTCCCCCTCATTTACCCCACCGAAAATACTTTCGGCGGGGACCCCGATCGTCCCCCCTTAAAAGGGAACCCACCATTTCGGGGGACACCTGACGCGATTGACGCTTTGCGTAGCAATCGCTATACCTTCGGTGCGGTGCGACGCGATTGGCGCGTAGCGCAGCAATCGCTGGACCTTCGGTTCGTGCACTCTTATCCGCTTTCATCCCCGCGGAGTGAAAATGAGCGAGCTTCGCGATAGTTCCAGAGGAACGAGGAGCGAAGCGAGCGTCTCCGCATTTTCACGACGCGAAGAGGAGTAATCGCGCGGCAGGCAAGCCGACCGCCGCAGAGCGGCGTACGGCGATGAACCGCGCGGATTGCGACGAGGCTCCACTTCGAACGAGATAACGTCGTGTCATACGACGTTACGCTCGGGGTTTTCGTTAGACCGTCTTCGAAAGAGAAGCGTCGTGCTCAAAGGCACCCCCGCTCAAGCTGTCCGTTCGCTGACATCAATATTTGGATGAAGTGCGCGAAAGAGCCACTGTCAGGGAGCGGAGCGTACTATTAGTACGTGAGCACCATGACAGTGGCTCTGACAAAGTTGTGCGCAAAAGTCGGTGCGAACAGCAGCTCGTTCAAAGACCGAAACAGCTGACATCAATATTTGGATGAAGTGCGCGAAAAAACCCCTTTCGCAAAAGGGAGCGTACTTGATCGTACGTGACCGCATTGCGGAAGGGGCTCTGACAAAGCAATTCGCCAAATAGTGATGTCAGCGCTTGGAGAATTGGGGGGCTTTGCGCGCCTTATGCAGACCATACTTCTTGCGCTCTTTCTGTCTGGGATCGCGCTTGAGGTAGCCTGCTTTCTTCAAAACGGAGCGATAGGCTTCTCTGTCGCAGACGCAGAGGGCGCGGGCGATGCCGTGACGGATGGCGCCCGCCTGACCCGTCATGCCGCCGCCGTGCACGTTGACGATGACGTCGAACTTATCCGTGGCGGAGACTGCCTCGAGAGGCTGATTGACGATGAGACGCATGGTGTCGAGGGGGAAGTAATCCTCGAAGGTGCGCTTGTTGATGGTGATGTTGCCCTCACCGGGGATAAGACGGACGCGCGCGATGGCGGTCTTTCTTCTGCCGGTGCCGAGATATTGAACTTTCTTCTTGACGGTTTTCTTCGTTGCCATATGCACACCTCACCTTATTTCAGATCCAGCGCGACGGGGCACTGTGCCTGATGATTGTGCTCGCTGCCCGCGTAGACGCGGAGTTTCTTGAGCATATCTCTGCCGAGGGAGTTCTTGGGGAGCATCCCCTTGACCGCCTTGTAGACGGCGAACTCGGGCTTCTCGTTCATGAGCTTCTTGTACTGCACTTCCTTCAGACCGCCGATGTAGCCGGTGTGATAGCGATAATACTTCTGCTCCAGCTTCTTGCCGGTGAGCACCACCTTGTCGCAGTTGATGACGATGACATGGTCGCCGCAGTCGACGTGGGGAGTATATTCGGGCTTGTTCTTTCCTTTGAGGATGGCAGCCACTTGAGAAGCGAGACGTCCGAGCACCATATCGGTGGCGTCGACGACGTACCACTTGCTCTCCACTTCGCCGGGTTTCGCCATGTAAGACTTATTGTTGTTTGCCATTGCAGACAAATCTTTAGCCATACAGACCTCCAAAATTTCGTGTGTGATTCTATATACAGACTGCAAGGCGAGGGGCTAGTTCGCTCTTACAACAATATTCGCATACGCCTGCGTGCAGACGCTTAAATATAATAGTAAAGAAAATATCCCCTGTCAAGCGAATTTTGAGCCAAAAAGAAAATATGTGCGCCCGCCTCCCCCGACCGCAAGATGTTGGGGAGACAGCGCCGGCAATAAAGGTTTTTAAGGGTTCGTTTCCGCCCTGTGACAGCAAAAACGCACACATGTTAAAATTTGCTCGCATGCCGGACAGGCATATCTCGTCCAAGCACGCCGGGTCGGCATGGCATGCCGGACCGGAATAGGATAAGGGAGGAATCATGGAAAGGCGACGAACACGCGCGGATCGCGACGAGGGTGAGCGGCGCGTAAGACCGTCTCCGAAAGAGAGACATCGTGCTCGGGGACACTTGCTCCTGCTTTAATAAAAGTGCGCCGACCGATGCGGGCAAAGCCGCAACGCTCGGCGCAATATTATATAAAAATTTGGGGTCGAGGGGCATGATGCTCCTCGCGGGGTGCAGGGGCGGCGCCCCTGCGGGAATAATCACTCCGCGGGCACTTCTTCTGCAAGGATCTCCGCCTCGCGACAGGGCACGGTGACGGAATTTCCCGTGGCGGAAAGATACTCGCGGACGGAGAAGTGCGCCCTCTTCATATTCGCGAAAACGACCTTTATCGTCTCGGTTTTGCAGTCTGAACTCGGCTTTATGTTGAAACGCGTGACTTTGCCGTTCGTTTCTACGGAGAAGTTGATACTGCCCGTTTCATCGAACATCGTATAGCTTCCCTTGCCGTTGTACACCCTGACTTCCAGCGCGTCGAAGGTTTGCGAATTGCCCTCGCGCTCTGCGATCATGGGGACGATGGCGCCCTCTTTTGCAAAGACGGGGATGCGCTCCAACGGGGTCTTGATGGTGAGGATGCGCTCGCCCTCCACGGTCTCTCCCGTGAAGAAGTCCGTCCATCTGCCCGCGGGCAGCCACACCGTGGTGCGCGCTGATCCGTCCCTCCCCGCCTTGCTCGTGACGGGCGCGACGATGAGCTCGGAGCCGAAGGTGTACTCGTTCTTCACCTCGAAGGCGTACGGGCTGTCCCAGCCGTAATACATGGGCGCGCATATCGGCGCACCTTCCCGCGCGGTGAGGACGTTCGCTGTATAAAGATAAGGCAGGAGCCTGTGTCGGAGACGCATGAAATCGGCGGCTATCTTCTCCGCCCTCTCGCCGTACAGCCACGGTTCCTTGGAAATGCCGTTTTTGGTGGAATGCAGCCTGTTGACGGGCGAGAACACGCCGAATTGCAGCCATCTGACGTACAGCTCGGGGTCCCCCTTGCCGAACATATGCCCGCCGATGTCGTGCGACCACCACGTGTATCCGATGTTGGCGGCGTTTGCGGTGAACCACGGCTGGAGTTTCAGGCTCTTCCAGCACACCATCGTGTCCCCCGAAAATCCCAAAGGATAGCGGTGCGAGCCGGGGCCCGCATAGCGAGAGAGGATGATGCCGCGCTTGCCGTCGCGACAGATGTCCTCGGTGTGATAGTGATTAAGCAGCCACAGCGGATCCAGCCCTTTCATCTTGGACTTGGTGCCCTGCTGCCAATCTATCCACCAAAAGTCCACACCCTCCTTCTCGTAGGGATGATGCAGGATGTCGAAATACGCCTGCCTGAACTTCTCGTCCGTGAGGTCGAACTCCACCGTCTTTTTGCTTGCGGGGTCTATGCCGCAGGCGCGCGCCATCTCGGGATACATCTCCTCGTAGTATCTCACGCCGTCGCGGGGATGCAGGTTCATGGTGACGGCAAGTCCGCGCGCTTTCAGCTCCTCGAAGAATCTTACGTGGTCGGGGAAAAGTTTGCGGTTGAAGGTATACCCCGTCCACCCCGCGCACTGCGTGGGATTGTGGGGCTTGAACTCTTTCGGGACGTCGTCCACGATGTGCCAGTCCATATCTATCGTCGCCACGGTGAGAGGTATATCCCGTTTTGCGAACTCGTCCATGAGCGCGAGATACTCGTCCTGCGTGTAGGCGTGATAGCGCGACCACCAATTGCCGAGGGCGTATTTGGGCAGCAGCGGAGTCGCTCCCGTGAGGGCGTAATACTCTTTCAGCCCGCCCGCGAAATCGCCCCCGAACGCGAAAACGTACTTGTCCGTGCACTTCTGTCTGCGGGGCTGCACCGAGCCGTCCGCAGCAATCAGCAGGGACTTCGAGTCGTCCAGCTCCGCCACCCCGTTTCTTGCCATGACACCGCTGCGTATATTGGCAAAAAAGAAGCGATCCTTCCCTCTGCCGCTCTTTAACATGCGCACCACTCCGAAAGTGCCGTCCAATGTCCTTGCGGTGCCTCCGAGGTTGGAGCGCGAAGAGGGCTTCACCCGTTTCCCTCCCCTCTCGCACTCGACGGCAAGGGACTTTTTGTTCACAAAGAACTTGACGCATTTTGTCGAAATGACGATTTTATCGTCCGTTTCCGACACTTCAAACTGCGGTTTTGCGAAAGATCTGTCGATGACCACCTGTGTTGGCTCATCGGTGAAAACCCCGCCCGCGCATCTTTCGACGCGCAGCATCCTATCCGTAAGCACGGTGATGCGGAGGTCTCCCCTCACCACGGTGCATTCCTTTGCGGCACGTGCTCTGCCGTCATTGTAAATGGACATAATTTCTCCTTCGGGCAATGCGCCCGCAAAAGATCGCGGCGACGCATCGCGCCGCCGACCGTCATTTTTCTTCGGGTTTCAGCACCACCGCAAGGAAGGTGCAGGGCTCGCCGCCCACAGCGATCATCCCGTGCGGCTGTCCGCTGTCGTAGTAGATGGTGTCGCCTGCGGAAAGGGTGTCGATGTTGCCCGCCACGTTCACCATGAGTTTGCCGGAGAGGATGTAGTCCATCTCCTGTCCCTTATGCGCAGAGAGCGGGATGGGCTTGTCCTCCGCTCCTTTGACGTAGGGCGCGGTGACGTAGAAGGGTTCCGCCGTCCTGCCGCGGAAGTTCTGCGCCAAATGCTGATAGGTGAACATATGTCTGCGCTCGGTGAGGATGCCCTCTCCCGCGCGCACGATGCTGTACGACGACAGCGTGGGGGTGTGCCCCGTGAGCAGCGCCGTCACGTCCACGCCGAAGCGTCCCGCGCAGTTATAGAGGAAGGTGACGGAAAAATCCTTACTGCCCTTCTCGTATTCCAGATAAGTCTTTTCGTCGACTCCCGCGACCTCCGCCATCTCGGCGGATGAGATCTCCATCATCTCACGGAGACCTTTGAGTCTTTCTGCTATCTCTTTGGTGTTGGAACCTGTCATATTCACCTCGTTTGAGCGCGCACACGAGCGCGCCTGCGTATTCTTCCCGATGATTTTATCACCCTTCCGCCGTTTAGTCAATTGCGCATCCGCCGCGCGCGCAAGATTATTGCCCCGCGCGCCTCGCTTCGCACCGTCCGAGCTCCGTTATCCCTCTCCTCCGAAAACCTCCGCGATGTCGGAATAGACCGCAAGCGTCGCGATGCCGTCGCGGGCGGTGGGAGTCTTGTTGACAAGCACGAGCTCCCTCCCCCTGAAGTAGTCGGGGAGCATGGCTGCGGGATAGACGGCAAGCGAGGTGCCCGCCACGATGAGCACGTCCGCGCGCGAGATGTCGCGGATCGCGCCCTCCAGCACGGTCTGATCCAGACTCTCGCCGTAGAGCACCACGCACGGACGCACCCGCCCTCCGCACTTTTCGCATCTCGGGACGCCCTGCGACGCTATGACGAACGCCTCGTCGTAGCGGGCGCCGCACTTCTCGCAGCGGTTGCGCGCCACACTGCCGTGCAGCTCCCACACCCTCTTCGAGCCCGCAGCCTGATGCAGCCCATCGATGTTCTGCGTGACGACCGAGAGCAACTTTCCCTTCCTTTCAAGCTCTGCGAAGAAGAAATGCGCGGCATTGGGCTTCGCCTCGGGATAAAGCATATGGCTCTTATAAAAATCGAAAAACAGGTCGGGATGCAGGGTCAGGCACTCGTGCGAGAGCATATATTCCGCGCTGTATCCCGCGAACTCGCCGTCGTATATCCCTCCCGCGCTCCTGAAGTCGGGGATGCCGCTGGGCACCGAAAACCCCGCGCCCGTGAAGAGCACCGCCCTCTCGGCGCCGTCTATTATCTCGTGCAGTCTTTTGATGTCGTTGGTGAGTGTCGCGTCCATGATGTCGCCTCCCATCACATTATATCCCCCGCCCGCCCGACGCGCAAGAGCGGAAAACGTCCCGCCGCCGCAAGCACGGAAAAATGTTTGATATGTGCGGGAAAAAGTACTATAATGGTGCAAACGAGCGGTGTCCCGACGGACACTAGGAGGAACTATGTACAACAAGACGATGTATGAGCTGGGCAGCCATCGCTCCGTCATCAGAGATCTTTTCGAATTCGGCAAAAAACGCGCGGCGGAGGTCGGCGCCGACAAGGTGTATGACTTCTCTCTCGGCAACCCCAACGTCCCCGCACCCGACGGTGTGAAAGAGGCGGCGGAGAAACTCTTCGCCCTGCCCGACAACACCGTGGTGCACGGCTACACCTCGGCACAAGGCGACGCCGACGTCAGAAAAGCCGTGGCGGACAGCATAAACGCGCGCTTCTCGGCGGGCGTCACTCCCGACCTCATCTATATGACCTGCGGCGCGGCGGCGTCCCTCACCGTCACCTTGAACGCCCTTTGCGAGAAGGGCGACGAGTTCATCCTGCTCGCCCCCTTCTTCCCCGAATACAGCGTGTTCGTGAAAGCGGCGGGCGGCACCCCCGTCGTCGTACCCTTCGACGAAAAGACCTTCGCGCCCGATCTCACCGCCCTCGAAAAGGCGGTTACGCCGCACACCAAAGGCATCATCGTCAATTCCCCCAACAATCCCTCGGGCGCGGTCTACTCCCGCAAGACGCTGGAAAAGATCGCGGACATCCTCTCGGCAGCGGGCGAAAAATTCGGCACGCACATCGTCCTCATTGCCGACGAGCCTTACCGCGAGCTCGTCTACGACGACATAGAAGTGCCCTATCTTATGAACATCTACCCCGATACGGTGGTGTGTTACAGCTGGTCCAAGTCCCTCTCCATGCCGGGAGAACGCATAGGCTACATCGCCCTCTCCCCCGCGCTCAACGAAAAGGAAGCCGTCTACGCCGCCGTCTGCGGAGCGGGCAGAGCCCTCGGCTACGTCTGCGCCCCCGCTCTGTTCCAGCGCATCGCCGCAGCCTGCGTGAACGAGCTGCCCGACATCGAGGCGTACCGCCGCAACCGCGACCTCATCTACTCTTCTCTCACCGAGATGGGCTACGATTGCGTGCACCCCGACGGCGCGTTCTACCTTTTCGTGCGCTCCCTCGAGCCGGACGCGAACGCCTTCTCCGACCGCGCAAAGAACTACGGGCTGCTCATCGTCCCCGGCGACACCTTCGGCGCCCCCGGGTATGTGCGCATCTCCTACTGCGTCAGCTACGAGATGATAAAGCGCTCCCTCCCCGCCTTCCGCGCCCTCATCGACTCTTACAAAAAATAAATAAAAACATCCAAAACGCCGCCTCGGATGCGGAGCACCCGAGGCGGCGTTTTGTTTTCTTTTGTGGGGGAGTTCCCCCACACCCCCTTGCGAGGGATTTAATCCCTCGCGCTCCCGTACTTCATTATAAAAGTGCGCCGAAGGCTGCGGGTGAAACCGCAGCCTTCGGCGCATTATTATATGAATGTTTGGGGTGCGGGGATGACATCCCCGCCGGGGTGCAGGGGCGGCGCCCCTGCCTACTTACCCCCGAGGTAAGATGAGCGCCGACGGGCGTTCATCTTACCTCGGTGTTGACATAAGGCAGACACGCCTCGCGGGCGGCGGCGAGGAAGTCTTTGGAGGGGGACTTGAAACCCATGCCGTGATCGACGTAGGGCTGGAGATAGAAGACGCGCGCGCCCGCGATCTCCTTTGCCGCCTCCACGATATCTTCGATGTCGAACTGCGGGACGACGGTCATGCGGAACTCATAGGGGATCTTGTCCTGTTGCATGAGGTACGCCGCCGTCTCGCGGAGCTTCTCGGGGTGGGCTGTCCTTGTGGGCGACACCTTGAAATACTTGTCGAAGGGGGCTTTGACGTCCATGGCAACGTAGTCGAACAACCCCTGTTCGACGCCCGCCTTCACGACATCGGGACGCATCCCGTTGGTGTCCAGCTTGACCTGCATACCGATGTCGCGAAGTTTCCGCGCGAAATCGAAAAGATCGGGCTGCAAGGTGGGCTCCCCTCCCGAGATGACCACGCCGTCCAACAGGAAATTGTCCTTTATCCTCTCCAGAATGGCGTCGTCGGAGAGGAACTCCTTGGTGTCGAGGATCTCGGCATTGTGGCAATACCAGCAACGCAGATTGCACCCTCCGACGAACACTATCGCGGCAATATTGCCCGGAAAATCCACAAACGTATTGGGATTGTAACCTGCTATCATCATATCCCGTCACCTCTCTCTTTTGCGGCGTCGGACGCTTCGAGTTGCGCACCGCGCCTCCCTCCCGCCGCCGTACGACGTATGGGCGGAAGTTGCAAAATGGACGGGTTTACCGTCCATTTTGCGCATATGAACATATTGTTTTTACAGTTTGACGTTCTTCAGCTGATCGGGCTTGAGCTCGTACTTCACTCTCTCGCGCCACTCTTCCTTCTTGCCGTTGTTGAAGTTCTGCACCGGACGGAGGTAACCCACGACTCTGGTGTAGACCTCCGCATCCGCGCCGCACTCGGGGCAAGTGAAGTGCTCGCCGTCGATATAGCCGTGGTTGGGGCAGACGCTGAAGGTGGGGGTGATGGAGATGTAAGGCATCTTGGAGGTCTCGAAGATCTTCTTGATGAGCTTCTTTGCCGCGTTGATGTCCTTGACGCTCTCGCCGAGATAGAGGTGCTGCACGGTGCCGCCCGTGAAGAGGGACTGGATCTCGTCCTGCAGTCTCACCGTCTCCATGATGTCCTCGCCGAAGCCGACGGGGAGCTGCGCGGAGTTGGTGTAATAGACGTCCTCTTCGCCCGCGGTGATGATGCCGGGATAGTACTTCTTGTCGAGGAGCGCGAGGCGGTAGGAAGTGCCTTCCGCGGGGGTCGCCTCGAGGTTGTACATATGACCCGTCTCCTTCTGGAACTCCACCATGATCTCACGCATATAGTTCATGACGCGGATGGTGAACTGCTGTCCTTCGGGGGTGGAGATGTCCTTGCCCATGAAGTTGAGGCACGCCTCGTTCATGCCGATGATGCCGATGGTGTTGAAGTGGTTGGACCAATACTCGCCCGTGCGCTCCTTGACGCCGCGCAGATAATGCGTGGAGTAGGGATACAGCCCTCTCTCGGACTGCGCTTCGACGATTTTGCGCTTGATCTCGAGGGAGGTCTTCGCGATGATCGCCATATGACGCACGCGCTCGAGGAACTCCCCTTCCGTCTTGCTGAGATAGCCTATGCGGGGCAGGTTGATGGTGACGACGCCGATGGAACCCGTGTGGGGGTTGGAGCCGAACAGACCGCCGCCGCGCTTGCGGAGCTCACTGACGTCAAGACGCAGACGGCAGCACATGCTGACGGCGTCCTCGGGGTTGAGATCGGAGTTGATGTAGTTGGCAAAATACGGGATGCCGTATTTGCAGGTGATCTCCATGAATGCGTTGACCACTTCGCTGTTCCAATCAAACTCCTTGGTGACGTTGATGGTGGGGATGGGGAAGGTGAACACCCTGCCCTTGGAGTCGCCCTCGAGCATGACGTCGCAGAACGCCTTGTTGAAGATGTCCATCTCGTGCTGGAACTCTTTGTAGGTCTTGTCCTTGATCTCGCCGCCGACGACCACGTTCTGATCCGCGAGAGTGCGCGGCACCTTGATGTCGAAGGTGAGGTTGGAGAAGGGGCACTGGAAACCTACGCGCGTGGGCACGTTGATGTTGAACACGAACTCCTGCAGGCACTGTCTGACCTGCTCATAGGTCATGTTGTCGTAGTAGATGAAGGGAGCGCAATAGGTGTCGATGGAGCTCCACGCCTGTGCACCCGCCGTCTCGCCCTGCGTGGTGAACGTGGAGTTGACCAGCTGACCGAGGAATGAACGCAGGTGCTTTGCGGGACGGGATTCCACCTTGCCGCTGACGCCGCCGAAACCGTCGGTGAGCAGCTGTCTCACGTCCCAGCCCGCGCAGTAGGGGCCGAAGAAACCGAGGTCGTGCAGATGGATGTCGCCGCTCTCGTGAGCCTCGCGCACCTCTTTGGGATAGACCTTATACAGCCAATATTTCTTGGTGAAGTGCTCGCGGACGTAGTTGTTGAGCCCGTTGACGCTCTTTTGCATGTTGGCGTTCTCTTTGACGCCCCAATCCTTGTCGGCAAGATAGCCGGTGAAGAGCTCCGAGGTCTCGCCGATGAGCGCGGAGATCTTCCTCGCTTCCTGACGACGCTCGCGGTAAAGGATGTACGCCTTCGCGGTCTGTGCGTGACCCTCGTTGATGAGCACCTCTTCCACGAGGTCCTGAATGTCCTCGACGGAGGGGATCTTGTCCACGAACTTGACTTCCGCAGCCTTCACCACCAGCTCGGCAAGCTCCGCCGAAAGCTCCCTGTTCTTGCCGCCGCAAGCCTGTGCCGCCTTGAAAATGGCGTCCGCGATCTTCTGCTTGTTGAAGAATTCGATCCTTCCGTCACGCTTCAAAATCTTGATGATCATGATCTTTCTCCCTATGTCGAATTATGGTAGTTCGGGTCGGAAATTGTCGTCCTCCCCGAAGAATGCACGACAATCGTACCACAACAATATGTTGTTGTCAATGACGATTTGACCACAAAATATTGTTTTTTTGTGAAACTTTTCGCACCTTGGTTTCACACCCGAAAAACCCCGCTCGGAATGCGGAAAACGCGCACTTCCGCCACTCTCCCCTCCCCTGCCGCTTTTAATATTTCCCCCGCAAACGAAAGTAAACATATTGCACATACCCACAAAATATAGGTGGGTGAGGAACAAAAGTTTCATCATGCTCGTGTGAAAGAAATAACCGCCGTCCCTGACATGGGAGTATTGTTCCCCCTTCCTGCGGGTTTCGTCGTGCTCGGAAACACCCGCTCGGAGGGTACGGCGTGTTCAAGCTAGTTTACAGTGTTTACGTCCCCTGACATGGGAGTATTGTTTACCCCCTTCCTGCGGGTTTCCCCCGAAATCGTTCCCCCTTAAAAGGGAACCCACCATTTCGGGGGACACCTTCGGCACTCGGGCACGAGGGCGTCCGAGGACGGCGCCTCCACGGCGCCGCCATGTTATGCCGCTTGCAATGCGCCCGCTTCGCGAAAAGAGTGGCGCATTGCTAGCGCACTTTACGTCAGCCCTCGGCACTCATACGGTCGCCGCGGCGCTCAAGAGGGCTTCGCCCTGTGAGCGCTTGGTGAGCGGCTCCACTCCGAACGAGATAACATCATGTCAGGGGACGTCACGTTCGGGGTGCGCGTGATTCCGTCTTCGAAAAAGAAACATCGTATTCAAGAACGCTCCGAACAAGTGTGCGTCACAAATGTTCCAAGCCCACCCACCCCGTAAGGAGAATCACCTGAAACAAGCGGAAGCTTCACCTCACTCTTTTTTGTCAAGGAATCGCGCCGAAAAAATTTGCCGGTGGGGGTATTATACCCCCACTCCCCCACGTTGTAGCGGGACGTTAATTACATTTTGCCGAGCGTGATGTAATGCTAATGTGCCAGCCGCCTGCTTAAGGCTGCAAAATTTTTCGCGCCCTTGACAACGACGGAACACTCAAAATCAAAACACGCGCGGAGCGGTCACCTGCTCCGCGCCTTAATTGCATAACTGCGCCCGTTTTCTTACTTTTCGTAGGATATTTGCCGTCTGTCTTTTGTCGTCCGTCTGTTTATCTTTCTTTTGCCCGCTTGTCTACGCTTCTTGTTGCCCCCTTTGATAAGGGGGCTGATATTCATTTTAGTTTTATATTTTGTTTATGGGGGTATGAGGAGTTTTGGGGTGCAGGGGGAAACTCGGAAAATTCCCCCTGCCGCTTTTGTTTCTTTTGGCGCCCAAAAGAAACACTACTCCGCTGCGGCGGACTGCTCGACCGCCCCGCCTTCCGGGGCGGCGTCGCTACCGTCTGCGGGCAGGGTCCTGCGCTTGGCTGCCATAACTTCTCCTTATCGCAGAAACTAAAATCATCTTAACATCGGTATATTTTTTTGTCAAACCCGCCCGTTTTTCCTGCCCTTTATCCTCGCCAAATCTCGGCGGAACGGTATGCAAAAACGCGGGATACGTCCGTTTCGCGACAAAATACCGCATTTTCGCTTAAAAATCGCGGCTTACGCGCACGGGCGAAAAATTAGGTTGAAATAATACATAATAATGCTATAATGTTATAGAAATTCCGACTTTTGCGGGAACTTTGAGGAAACGGCGGCTCTGCCGCCCGAGGAACAGAATGAAAAAACATGCGGGAAAACTTTTACTGCTCTTGCTTGCGACGCTGATGGTATTCGTGCTGGCGGCGTGCAACGACACCACCGGGACGGGCGGGAACGGCGGGAACGGCGGCGGCGACGATCCGACTGCCGCGACCCACACCGTGCACTTCGACGCCGCGGGCGGACAGGACCTCGAAGGCAAGTACGACGTCGAGGTGAAGCACGGCGGCACCGTGGAATCTCCCAAGCTCAACGGCAAACCCCTTGAACCCATACGCACGGGCTATGACTTCACGGGCTGGGTGTACGGCACCTCCGGCGCGGACTTCATCTTCTCGGATACGGCGGAGGAAGACGAAACTCCCACCGTCGTCACCGACGACATCACCATTTCCGCGACGTGGTCTGCAAAGAGCTACACCCACACCCTCGTCACCTCTGCGAACAGCAGCCTCTATCCCTTCGGCGGCTCGGAAGCGAACGGCTTCTGGGATGCAGCGGGCACTGTTTCCCTCGACAAGGGAGAGGATGAGGCGGATCCCACCTTCGTCACCCGCTACGGCGACGACGAAGCGGTGGGCGACGTCCCCGTGGCGGTGTCCGACAGCGAGGACGACTGGATGGTGTATTGGTACTATGTCACCACCGAAACGGTGGACGGCAAGACCGTCGTGAACGAAGTGCCCTTCACCACCTCGCGCACGGGCAAGAACGACACCTCCGAACTCAAACTCCTAGAGGACTTCACGGGGCTCTCCTCCCTCGTGCTCTATCCCAAGATGCACAGCAAACTGCCCGACGTCGATCTGACCTTCGGCGAGACGGGCACCCTCACCGTCAAACTCGGCGACTTCGCCGACAAAGCGGACGTCCCCACTCCTTCCGAGAGAGCGGGCTACGTCTTTGACGGATGGTATTACACCGTCACCACGGGCGAGGGCGAGGACGAAGTCACCACCGAATACGCCTTCGTGCCCTTCGAGGCCGCCGAGAACGAGGACAACGCCGACGAGGCGACCGTGCTCGACGAAAGCATCCTCACCAACGATGGCGACAGCACCTACTCTCTCACCCTTTACGCGAAGTGGGTGCGCAAGGTGACGGTGTCCACCGCAGACGACATCACCACCCTCCGCACCGAGCTTACGACCGCGATCGAGGACGAGGACGACATCGCTCTCTATTCCCTCGTGCATGCGGACATCACCTTCGACGCATCGATCACCCTCACCGACTTTGCGCCCCTCTTTGACGAGGAACATCCCTTTGTCGGCACCGTGAGCGGCGGCGGGAACCTGCTCACCATGTCCTACACCTCCGCTTACACCGGCACCACCTTCGCGCTCATCGGCGTGAACGAGGGCGAGATATCCTCCCTCACCGCTGCCATCGTCATCGACGGTTTCGTTGCGGACCCCGAGGGCATCCTCGCGGTCGGTCTTGCGGGCAGGAACCGCGGCACAATGAAGGAAACGGACGTTTCCCTGAAGATCGGCACCTCCGCCTCCCCTGCGGATGCGGGCAAGGCGACCGTATATGCGGGCGCGCTCGCCGCAGTGTTTGACGGCGGCTCCGCCACCGATTGCGAGATAAGCGAAGTTTCCGTCTTCCTCTCTTCCGCAGGCACCGTCTACGCGGGCGGCGCGGCGGCTCTTGCGGGCGAGACCGCATCCACCCTCACAAACGTCTTTGCAGACAAAGTGACGGTGTCCGTCGGCTCCGCATCCGACGTCTTCGCGGGCGGCATAGCGGGCAACGCAAAAGCCCTTGAGGCGACAAAGAGCGGCGTGAAGACCTTCACCCTCACCGCCACCGCATCCAGAGTGTGGGCAGGCGGCATAGTGGGCAGCGCCTCGGGCGGCAGCCTCTCGCAGTGCTTTGCCGATTCCGTGATAAACGTCACGGCGAAGAATTCCGTAAAGGCGGGCGGCATCGCGGGCGAAAGCATGACCCTCATCGCCAACTGCCGCGCGGGCAGCACGATCGACATCACCGCAGAAAGCGGCGCTTCCGTCAGAGCGGGCGGCATAGTGGGCACGGCATCCAGAGTGTCCGCCTCCGCATCCACCTCCTCCTCCGCGACGGGCGACATCAACGCCACCTTCGGCGGCGGCAGCATCACCGTCACCGCGAATGCCGCGGGCGACATCTATCTCGGCGGCGTGGCGGGACACGTGTCCAACATGCGCTCCGAGCGCTCCTTTGCGGACGTGGACATCACCGTGAACGGCACCGCGAACACCGTGAAAGCGGGCGCATCCTTTGGCGGCACGGCGAACACCGTCACTCTCTCCAAGTGCTATTTCGCCTCCGACGCCTCCGTCAAGGTGAACGGCGAGGACGCGTCCTCTCCCTCCCTCTCCGGCATGACGGGCATCGAGAGCGAGAAGTTCTCGGACGAGAGCTGGCTGACGGGTGAGAGCAACTTCAACCTCGACACGAGCGTGTGGCACGCGACGGAGAACGGACCCCGCCTCGAAGTGGAAGACCCGCAGACGGAAGAGACCCCGGACGAGGGCGAGACCGACACCCCGAGCGCGGAGGAATGACCCCGAACGACAAATGAAAAAGAGCGTCCCCTGCGGACGCTCTTTTCTTTTCCTCCCGTCCTCACCTGCGGAAGACGAAACTTATCTCAACGTTGCGGTGCGCACTATCCTGCGCTTTTTCACCCACCGTCCCATATAGTGCAGATTGTCGTCGAACTCGTCGCCGATCTCCTTCATTTTTGCATACATCGCGGCTTTAAGTCTCTCTTTTTCGCCCTTAAACCTCGGTTCGTGCGCAAGATTGTGTTTTTGCAGCGGGTCTTCGAGGTTGTCGAAGAGGTATTCCGCGCGGTCCTTGCGATATACGGCGTAGGTGAAGCGCTTGTCTCTGACCCCCCTCCACTCCTTGCCGCTGCCGAACATGGCGGTGGGTCCCGTGCCCATCATGAGAGAGGGCTCGTCGCACGTTTCGTCCGAGATAAGACAACGGGAAAGATCCTTCCCTTCCGCCTCCTTCGGGCACTCCAGCCCCATGAGGGAAAGCAGCGTGGGCATGATGTCAACGGTGTTGAAGGTGAAGTCTCTCCTTCCCGCGGCGATGTTGTCCCCCCACCTCACGAGGAAGGGGACGCGCACGGATTCGTCGTAGAAAATGTTCTTGGCGCGTCTGCCGTGTGCGCCGAACATCTCGCCGTGGTCGGAGGTGAAGACGAACACCGTATCCTCCGCGATACCGAGCTCGTCGAGGACGGCGCGCAGTCTGCCGACGTTGTAGTCGAGATTTGCGACCATGGCGTAATACACCCGCATCCACTCCGTGAGCTTCCCCCTCTCGAAGGGGAAGAACTTCGCCCACATATCGGCGTGTGAGTCGTTGCAGGGCATATAGTTGTCGGGCAGGGAGAAATCCACGCCGTCGAAGAGGCGCAGCCACTCGTCGGGCACGTTGTCCCTCGTCCACGGGTCGTGGGGTGTGCCGAGGGAGAGGAAGAGGGCGAAGGGCTTCTCCCCCGCCGCGCATTCGCGCATCCTCTTTATCGCAAGATCGGTCATGAAATCGGGCTCGTAGCCCTCGGCGTATATCTTCTCCGGGGTGTCGAGGTGATAGTAGGCGTACGGCGCGTAGTAGCGGTGGTGGAAGTTGTACGCCGCGAAATATCCGTCGAAGCCCAGCCTGTCGGGCCCCGGCGGGATAAAGGAATTCTTCGGGTCGAAATGATTGCCCAGCTGCGCGGCGTAGAGGTGCCACTTGCCGATGTAGGACGACTCGTAACCCGCGTCGTTCAGGACGTGCGCGAAGGTGCGGTGGCGGGTGTTCATCCTTATCTCGTTGATGACCATGCCCGTGGACGTGGTGTACTTGCCCGTGAGCAACGTCGCCCTGTACGGTGCGCACACGGGATGTCCGCTGACCGCATTGGTGACGTCCGCGCTCTCGCGCGCGAGCGCGTCGATATTGGGTGTACGCGCGCGCGTGTCACCGTTGTAACCCACCGACGCCCATCGCAGCTGATCGGCAAAGACGTAAACGAGGTTCGGACGCTTCATATCTCTTCTCCTTCTTTCCCTAGGGCTCCGCTCTCCCCTTCCTCGGGCGCGGCTGCGTCCTCGCCGAGGCTCCCGTCATCCGCGGACTCGGGCTCCGCGAACACTTTGTCAGAGGTCTCTCCGTCGCGTTCTGCGCGGAGCGCCGCGAGCTTTTCGCGCATCTCGGCGTCCTTCTTTTTGCCGAGAGGATAGACGAGCATGAGCACGAGCATGAGCGCGAACATGATGAGGGGCACCACGGTGGCGAGCAGATAAATGCCGTCCACCGTCTCCGCGCTCTGTCCGCCGTAGCCCTTCTGCGCGACATAGCCCACCACTCCGAGCAGCGCGGGCGCGATCGCGGCGATAGCCTGTCCTATCTTGCGCATGAAGGTGAACGCGGCGTAACCTATCGCCTCTTCCCTTCTTCCAGTCGCGAGCTCGTGGCAGTCGATGACGTCCATCGCGAGCGCCCATATCTCCAGCGTGAAGAAGCTCACGCCCGCACCTTGCAGGAAACAGAACGCTATGAATATCCACGGGTTCGGGATCCTCCACGCCGTCATGACCAGCGTCGCGATGACGGAGAGGATGAGCCCGTAGACGCAGATCTCCTTCTTGCCCACCTTTTTGATGACCACCTCCGTGAAGGGGATCATGACCACCATCGGCGCGTAGGTGGCGATGGTGACGAAGGTCATCATTCCCTCCTTCTGATAGTAGACGTTGAAGAGGTAGACGTCGATGGAATTGATGTACATCGAGGACGCGATGAGCAGCATCCCCGCAAGGCTCATGATGACGAAGGGCTTGTTCCTGACAAGAGATTTGAGCGCCACGGTGAGCTTGGTCTGCTGCGCCGCGGGCGGATATTCGAAGTTCTCCTTGGTGAAAAAGAAGGCGATCGTGTAACTCGCCAGCATGATGACGGCGATGACCGCCATACATATCACCAGCTTGTTGCCGTCGAGAAGTTTGATCTCCTCCCCCGCCGCGTTATACGCCGTGGAATAGACCAGCAGGGGGAAGAGGATGCCCGCGGGCACGCCGCCTATGCCGCCGCCTATGGAGCGGGCGATGGAAAGGCGGCTGCGTTCGTTCTGATTGCGGGTCATGACCGTGGCAAGCGACCCGTAAGGCACCAGCACCACGGTGTAAAGCATACCGTAGGCGATGTAGGTGAAGAAGGCGAAAACTATGCACTCCGCAAGCGACATATCGGGGATGGGCGCGAACATCAGCACCGCGGAAAGCGCGAGAGGGATGCCGCCTATCAGCAGATATTGTCGGAATTTGCCGTATTTTGACGGTTTTGCCCGCTGTGCGAGCCACCCCATGATGGGGTCGTTTATCGCGTCCCAGATGCGGGCGATGATCATGATCGCGGTCACTGCGGTGAGCCACGTGGCGGCGGTCGCCTCGTCGAATTTCGCGCCCAGCACGTCCGAATAGAACACCGTAAGATACGACCCTACCGCGGCAAAGGCGATGTTGTTGCCTAGGTCCGCCACGCCGTAGCCTATATAGCTTTTCAGACCGAGTTTTTTCTCCATATTCCCTCTCATCACGGCGGACACGTGCACGGTTTTTCGTGTTCTCCGCTCTTTTATGATATATCCTTACACGCCCGAAATCAAGAGCGGATTTTCGTGCGGAGGCGAAGAAATCACATTGGTTAAGCCTGTAAATATTTTGAAAAAACTATATTGACATAAATTAAATCGTTATTTATTATAAATTTACCGAGAGGTATTATTGGGAGGTAAGATTATGAAAAACATCAAATGCTACAAGTGCGGCGCCATCCTCGCCGTGCCCGACAGCACGCAGGAGACGACCTGCACCGCTTGCGGTGCCAAACTGCGTCTGGCGCCCCCTGCGCCCGCGCCCGCACCCGTTCAGGCACCCGCACCCGTTCAGGCTCCGACGCCCATGACGCAGGGAGCGGCGCCCGTCCCCGCGCCCGTGCAGCAAGCGCCCGCGGCAGCCGCCCTCTTCGACCCCCACATCCCGTCCTACTTTGACGGCAAACTGTGGCAGTACATCGGCGTGAACATCGTCTTCGCCCTGCAATGCATCACCGTCATCGGCATCCCGTGGGCGATCATCCGCAAGAAGAAATGGGTGCTCAAACACACCATCGTACGCGGTCAGCGCCTGAAACTCACCGCCCGCGGCAGCCAGCTCATCGGCAGCTTTATCAAGTGGGGGCTGCTCACAGTCATCACCTGTTTCATCTACGGTTTCTGGGTGCCGATCAAATATCAGCAGTGGTACGCCTCGCACCTCGAGTTCGACGGAGATCCCATCCCGCCCTACGAGCTGCCCAGACACGCGAAGAAGAGAATGGAGAAAGAGAAAGAAAAAGCCGCGAAAAAGGCTGAAAAGGAAATGAAGAAGGCAGCGAAGTGACCTGCGTTCACACTCACCGATAAAAACGCCGCCCCGCAAGGGACGGCGTTTTTTTGTGCTTTCAACGAGCGGTCACTCTTCGTCGACGACCTCGGCGGGCGCGACTTCACTGCCCTCGGGGATGCTCACGATCTCCGCTTCCGCAGGAGCCTCGCTCCGGGCGACGGGCTCTTCCGCAGTGGCTTCCTCGGGTGCCGCCGCTTTCGCCGCGGGCGCTGCCTTCGCACCCGCTTCCGTTTCTGCGATCTTGTCCACAAGACGGAGCACGACGTCGAGACCCAGCCCCACCGTCTCCTTCTCGAAGCGCTCGGGCTGATCGTAGAAGGTGTGATAGTAGTAAGTGAGGATGGGGTTCTGCGCCGCAAAGGTGATGCTCTTCACGCCCGCCTTGGTGAAGGGGGTGGAATCGCAGCCGCCGACGGGGTTTGCGATGTTGCCGGGCTTCTCGATGCCGGCGTCGAGCATGGCTTCGGTGAGCAGCTTCTCGAGGGTGGCATCGAAACGGGTGAACTGCCACGTGTCGCCGTGGATGACTTGGAAGTGATCCTTGTCGGCGATGGAGTCAATGTTGATGTTCCAGCAATTTTTCAGGATGTCTTCGCCCTTATGACGGCGGGTGAAGCTGATGGAACCGCGAAGACCCGCCTCTTCCGCGCCGCAGTTGAAGTCGATGATGCGGCAGCCCGCGGGGATCTTGTCGGGGTTTTCCTTGAAATATTTGGTGGCGGCATACGCGATGCCGATGCCCGTCGCGTTGTCCATGGCGCCGGGGGACGCGGTGCGGGGGTTCTTGTCCGCCCACAGCGTGATGAGGAAGCACCCCGGGATGACGAACAGCGGGATGAGGATGTAAAGAGCTATCGAGAAATCGGGCAGAGTCTCGACCACTCCGAGCAGCGTTTCAAGCTGCGAAACGGACATGGAGTCCGCTGTAAGGATGCACAGCTCCGTGATAAAGACCGCCGCCGCCGACATGAAGATGAACAGGAACGCCACCACGCCCAAGCCCATCTTGACGAATGCGGACACGGGACCGCCGGGCATGAAACGCGTCGCCGCGGAATGCTTCCAATTCCAGCTGGTGTCTGTGTGGGCGGAGAGCATGATGGTGTAGTCGTACTTCCCGTCCTTGGGCAGCACTTCGCCGTAGACGTTCTGCGACACTTCCTGCTTGAAGGCGAAGTCGAACCACGTCTTGTAAAGGAAGACGCTGCACACCAGCCAGACGAGGGTCGCAAGACACATGAAAAACGCAAGTCCGTGGAAGCCCACTCCCCAATCGGTGCCTGCGGGGACGAGCATGAGCACGCTTGCCGCGATGCCCACCCAACCCGCATACGGGATGCCGCCTATGCTGGCACGGGGCGCGACGAGGAATTTCTCCTTGATCGGCTCTATGCCTATGGCTTTGAGTTTGTCCGCCATATGATCGGCGAATTTGCGCTCATTGTCCGAGCCCGGCAAACGGGGCCCTATCTCGTTCGCCGCCGTCTCGACGATGCCGAACGCTTCGTCGGCGTACTTTTTCAGTTCTTCTCTCATATATCCTCCCTTTTTCCGCGGGGCGGAACTTTATTTCCCGCTGCGGCGCACGCCGCGGCGGGATAAGTTTTTATTTGCCGAGATACTCTCTTCCACCCATCCACTTGCGCAGCACTTCGGGGATGGTGACCGTGCCGTCTTCGTTCTGGAACTGCTCCACGATGGCGGGGATGAGGCGGCTGGTGGCAAGACCGCTGCCGTTAAGCGTATGCACATAGGCGGGTTTGCCCGTCTTGGAGTCGCGATAGCGGGTGTTGTTGCGGCGCGCCTGATAGTCGTTGGCGTTGGAGACGGAGCTGCATTCCTTATAGATGCCCATGCTGGGGATCCAAAGCTCCACGTCGTAAGTCCTAGCCATGGACGCCGAGCAGTCGCCCGCCGCGAGCTTGGACACTCTGAAGTGCAGTCCCAGCCCCTCGACGAGCCTCGCCGCCTTGTCGACGAGCTCGTTGAAAGCCTCCATGCTG
Organism: uncultured Clostridia bacterium; assembly: GCA_944372795.1. Lineage (GTDB taxonomy): Bacteria > Bacillota > Clostridia > Christensenellales > CAG-917 > Limadaptatus. The sequence goes on from CALWAF010000017.1 coordinate 23,249, forward strand.
TGCTCGGGATGAGCGTACTGCACCATCTCCACCTTGTTGAACTGATGCCCGCGGATCATGCCGCGCTCCTCCGCCCTTGCGCTGCCCGCCTCTTTGCGATAGCAGGGGGTGTAGGCGAAGAACTTCATGGGCAGTTTGCTCTCGTCGATAATCTCGCCCGCGTACATGTTGACCAGCGCGGTCTCCGCCGTGGGCAGCATGAAACGGTTGCGGTGTCTGTCCTCGTCGATGTCCAGCCAATAGACCTCGTCGCTGAATTTGGGGAACTGCCCCGCGCCGAAGCCGCAGCTGTAGCCCAGCTGATGAGGGGGAAGGATGAACTCATAGCCGTCCTTCAGATGTTCCTCGATGAAGTAGTTGAGGAGCGCCCACTCCAGCTGCGCGCCCAAACCGCGATAGATCCAGAACCCGTTGCCGCCGAGCTTCACTCCCCTCTCGTAGTCGATGAGACCGAGGGAGGTGCAGAGGTCGACGTGGTTTTTCAGGGGGAAGGAGAACTCCGGCTTCTCGCCCACCACCTTCACCACTTGGTTGTTCTCCTTCTCGCCGGGGAGAAGGTCGTCGTCGGGGATGTTGGGGAGACGGGAGAGGAAGTCCGCGATGCGCTCCATGAGAGCGTTGATGTCCGCATCCCTGTCCGCGATCTCGTCGCCTATCGCGCGCATCTCCTTGAAGATGTCGTCCACGGGCTTGCCCTCTTTTTTGAGCTTCGGGATCTCGGCGGACACCTTATTGCGGCGTGCCTTTAACTGCTCTACGGCGCTTATCGCCGCCTTTCTTTCGTTGTCCCACGCGATGACCTCGGAAAAATCGACTTCACAGCCCTTCTTCGCGAGCGCCGCCGCCACCCCTGCGGGGTCTGCCTTTATTCTGTTGATGTCCAACATATTATACTCCTTCTTCCTTTCAGGCTATGATGTTCACCAGCCTGCCGGGCACGATTATTATCTTCTTGTACGCCCCTCCGCCGAGCTGCGCCGCCACGGCTTCGAGAGCCGCCTTCTCGATGTCTTCCTTCGCCGCGTCCTGCGCCACGGTTATGCGCGCACGCAGTTTGGAATTGACCTGCACCGCGAGCTCGACCTCGTCGCGCACAAGCGCCTTTTCGTCCGCCACGGGATAGCGCTGATCGAAGACGGAATAGGTCTGTCCCAGCATCTCCCACAGCTCTTCTGCGAAGTGCGGCGCAAAGGGAGCGAGCAGCAGCACGAGATCCTTCACGCAGTCGTTGAAGAGGGTGCTCTTGTTCTGCACCGCGGCGTCGTAGGCATAGATCGCGTTGACGAATTCCATGATCCTAGCCAGCGCCGTATTGAACGAGAACGTCTCGATGTCGGCAGAAACGGACTTTATCGTGGTGTTTCTGACGTAATTAAGTTCCTTTTCAGCTTTTTCGGGCGCTCTTTTCTCAAAGTTCATCCCGTAGCACTTCTTGACGACACGCTCCACCCTGTCGAAGAATCTGCCTATGCTTTCCAGCCCGTTGTCGTTCCACGGGCCGCCCTCGACATAACTGAAGCCGAACATCAGATACACCCTGAAAACGTCCGCGCCGTACTGCGCGATGCTGTCGTCGGGAGACACCACGTTGCCGCGCGACTTGGACATCTTGTTGCCGTCCGAGCCGAGGATGGTGCCCTGATGCACGAGGGAAAGGAAGGGCTCGTCGAAATCGAGATAACCCATATCCCGCAGCGCCTTGGTGAAGAAGCGTGCGTAAAGCAGGTGCATGCACGCGTGCTCCGCGCCGCCGATATACTTGTCCACGGGCAGCATCTTGTCTATCCATTCTCTGTCGAACGCCGCCTTGTCGTTGCGGTTGTCGGGATAGCGCAGATAATACCAACTGGAGCACACGAAGGTGTCCAAAGTATCGGGATCCCTGCGCGCGGGTCTGCCGCACACGGGGCACTTCACGTTCATGAATTCCTCGCTCTTGGCAAGGGGGCTGACTCCGTCGGGCTTGAACTCCACGTTGTAAGGGAGCCTGACGGGCAGATCCTCTTCGGGCACGGGGACGACGCCGCAGTGCTCGCAGTGTATCATCGGGATGGGCGCACCCCAATAGCGCTGACGGCTGACCAGCCAGTCGCGCAGGCGGTAGTTGGTTTTAAGGGCGCCCTTGCCCTCCGCCTCCAGCTTCTTGATGACGGCGATCTTGCCCTCTTCCGAGGTCATGCCGTCGAACTCGCCGGAGTTGACCATCACGCCGTAGTCGGTGTAAGGCAGCTCGTCGGGAGAGCCGTCCGCACTCTTCACCACCCTTTCGATGGGCAGACCGAGTTTCTTGGCGAAGACAAAGTCGCGCTCGTCGTGAGCGGCGACGCCCATGACCGCGCCCGTGCCGTAGCTCGCGAGCACGTAATCCGCGACGAGGATGGGCACTTCTCTGCCGTTGACGGGGTTTATGGCATACGCACCCGTCATGACGCCCGTCTTCTCGCGGTTGCTGGCGAGGCGGTCTATCTCGGTCACCTTGGACGCGTTCAGCTTATATTCCTCCACCGCCGCCCTGCACTCGGGGGTGGTGATGACGTCCACGAGGGGATTTTCGGGGGCGAGGACGACATAGGTCACGCCGAAGGTCGTGTCCGCACGCGTGGTGAACACGCGGAACTTCTCTTCCCTGCCCTTCACCGCGAACTCTATATCGCCGCCGTAGGACTTGCCTATCCAGTGCTTCTGCATGAGCTTGGTCTTCTCGGGCCAATCCAGCTTGTCCAGACCCGCGAGCAGTTCTTCGGCGTAATCCGTGATCTTGAAGAACCACTGGGTGAGGTTCTTTCTCACCACCGTCGTCCCGCAGCGTTCGCACTCGCCCTGCACGACCTGCTCGTTGGCGAGCACCGTATTACACGAGGGACACCAGTTGACGGGAGCCTCCTTGCGGTAGGCGAGCCCGTGCTTGTAAAGCTGCAAGAAGAGCCACTGCGTCCACTTATAGTACTCGGGCACGCAGGTGTACACCTCATAGTCCCAATCGTACATCGCACCTATCTTTTTGAGCTGTTCCTCCATGGTGGCGATGTTCTTCATCGTGCTGTCCTGCGGGTGGATGCCCGTCTTTATCGCGTAGTTTTCGGCGGGCAGACCGAAGGCGTCGAAGCCCATCGGCTGGAACACTTCGTAGCCCTGCATCCTCTTGAAACGGGCGTAGGAATCGGCGGGTCCGTAGTTATACCAATGTCCCGCGTGCAGTTTCGCGCCGGAGGGATAGGAAAACATTTCCAGCACGTAACACTTCTTGTCCACTCTGTCGCGGTGGAACTTGTAAAGACCGGTGTCCGCCCAGATCTTCTGCCATTTTTTCTCAACTTGTTTGAGATCCATACACTCTCCTCGGATCGTCCTCCCGCGGCAGCTGCGCCCGGGAAACGTAAAGATTTTCGGAAAACAGTTTTCAGTTTAATACCTAAACGGAGTTTAGTCAAACAAATCCGCGCATTATGCGCGCACGAAGGCGGCTCCCGCCGCTCGCCGCTATTGACAGAGCGGGAAGATGGGGTTAAACTTTTGAGTGGGAGAAACCGTTATGAAAAAACATTTTACCGTTCTTTTACTTGCCGTGCTCATTCTCTCCGCGCTGTTCTCGTTTGCCGCCTGCAACGACGACCCCGCGGACAAAACACCCGCGGAGCTGCCCATGCTCTCGGCGTCGGGCGAGGACATCGTGGACGCGGACGGAAACACCGTGGCGCTGCGCGGCACCAACTTCGGCGGTTGGCTGGTGCAGGAGGGCTGGATGTGCCCCACCGCGCAGACGGACACCCTCTCCACCAACATGACCCTCTACTCCCGCTTCGGCAGGGAACGCGCCGAGGCGCTCATCGCGGCGTATGAGGAAAGCTGGATCACGGAGGCGGATTTTGCCAACGTCAAAGCCCTCGGGCTCAACGTCGTGCGCGTCCCCTTCACTTATATGAATGTCTATGGCTATCTCTCCGACAAGGGCGAGCTGCTCCACCCCTCCGAGTTCACCCTGCGGGAAGACCCCTTCAAGCGGCTGGACTTCGCGCTTGAAATGTGCAAGAAGTATGAGCTCTATCTCATCCTCGACCTGCACGGAGCGGTGGGTTCGCAGAACGGCAGCGACCACAGCGGCGACACCTCGCGGACAAATCTCTATGCGGACACCGAGCTCGGCGAAGCGTACCGCGCAAAGACCGCGGAGCTTTGGGGGCTCGTGGCGGAACACTTCGCGGGAGAAAGCAACGTCGCGGGCTACGATCTTCTCAACGAGCCCACAAGGGCAAGCCGCGAAACGCAGTGGGACTACTACGACGTCCTCTACGACGCCGTCCGCGCGAAGGACCCCGACCACATGATCTTCATCGAATCGACGTGGGAGACGCAGGATCTCCCCTCCCCCGAGAGCTACGGCTGGGAGAACGTCGTCTATGAATACCACCACTACAACTGGACGGATTCCAATCAGTCCAATTCGTCTTTCTACAGCTTCAAACAACTTTTGGACAGCCTCACCCCGCACGGAGTCCCCGTCCTCATCGGCGAGTTCAACGCGTGGGGCGACGCAGGCCGCTCCGTCGGCGACAGGGAACAGACCGACCTCGAAGCCAACGCCGGCGTGCTGGAATTCTACAACGGCGAGGGCTGGCATTGGACGACTTGGACATACAAGGTGGTGGTCACGCTCGGAAACAGCAACTGGGGACTTTTCAACGCCGCCATCCTCCAAAACGACGTGACGAAGATATACCCGGACATGGATTCCTACGAAGACATCCTCGCCGCATGGTCCGCCGTGGGCACCGCGGAGCACTTCTCCCTTTACGAGGACTTTGCGGACATCGTCTCGGCGGCAGCTGCCGCTCCCTTCGCGCAAGGCGAACCCGCCGGCGGCTACTCCATAATCTGACGCCGCTATTTCGCGAATTGCTTTGTCAGAGCCCTCGTCTTAAAACGAGGGCTTCATTTCAACCAAAAAGAGAACAAGCTGTCCGTCTCCTGACATGGGAATGTTGTTCCCCCTCCTTCCCTAACAAGGAACGCGTTGAAACCAACGGGGACGGGGTCAAGCCGGGGTCCACATCTCCGATGGGGCTTGGGGGCGCAAATGTTCAACTCGGACGAACGCGTCCGAGAATGAACATTTTTACCCCGTCCCCGTTTGTTTCGGAGTTATACGCGAACTCATGCAACACCCGCCCAGAGGGTGCGACGTGCTCAAGCTAGTTTAACGGGCGTACGTCCCCCTGACATGGGAGTATTGCTCCCCCACCTTCCCTTCGGGCTTTCCTCCCCCACTCGTGAAGAGTGCAGTCCTCCTAAAATGCGGGATATACTTTTCGTCCTTTTAGATAAAGTTTGAATCTCGCATAGAGATAGTCGAGCGGCGAACAGTACTGACTGAACATCGCTCGCGGGGAGAGGAAGGCGACTCGACGCGCACGGCGCCCGTGTCTACTTAATTATCCGTCCGGCTTGCGAGGTCGCATTTCGCGCCGCGACTTGCAAGAGCGGGCGCAAACGCCCGCTGTGCAAGTTTGGGTGAGCGGCGCGTGATTCCGTCTTCGAAAAAGAAACGTCTTATTTATGCACGCTCGGATTTGAACCCTTCCCATCCTCCGCGCCGTGGCACACCACCGCCGCAAATTTTTCCGCTTTATCTCAAAGCCTTGAAGAATGCCGTCGATGTGTGATATACTGACAAGAAGTACGGGGCTTTTGCCCGCAAGGCGAGGAAAACATGTTCGTTACGTTCGAGGGTTGCGAAGGAGTGGGGAAATCCACCCAGCTGAATATGTTGAAGGAATATCTTTCCGCGACGGGACAGGAAGCCGTCTACGTCCGCGAGCCCGGGAGCACCCGCATCTCGGAAAAGATACGCTCCGTCATCCTCGACCCCGCCAACACCGAAATGACCGCGGAGACCGAGGCTCTGCTCTACGCCGCGGCGCGTGCGCAGCTGGTGAGCGAAGTCATCCTCCCTGCGCTCTCTGCGGGAAAGACCGTCATCTGCGACAGATATGTGGACTCCTCCGCCGCCTATCAGGGCTATGCGCGGGGGCTGGGCATCGACTTCGTGCGCAGGATCAACTCCTACGCCCTCGCGAACGCGATGCCGGATGTCACCGTCTTCATCGACCTCCGCCCTTCCGACGCCTTCAGAAGCGTGCGCCGCGAGGACAGGCTGGAGCGCGAAAAGGCGGAGTTCCACGACAAAGTGTATGAAGGCTATCTTGCACAAGCAAGCACTTCAAACGGCAGATTTGTGATGATAAAACCCGAAAAGGACAAAAACGAGACGCACCGCAAGATCATCGCGGCGCTGCGCGAGAAAGGAGCCGTAAAGTGAAAGCTCCCCTCTTCGAAAACGTGCTGCGCGCCTCTCGTGCGTTCTATCTCATAAGCAAGGACATGCAGCTGGGGCTGGGGCACGCCTACATGGTCGTCTCCCCCGACGACGAGATCGTCAAGGAGTTCTTCTCCCTCGTCGCCGCCAAGATGTTCTGCCTCACGGGAAGGGCGTGCATGGAGTGTCGCGGCTGCCGCACCGTGCTGGACGGCAACAATCCTGACGTCTTCACTCTCAACGAACAGGGTGACAAGATCAAGGTGCAGGACGTCAAGGACCTCGTAGCGTCCGTCAGCATAAAACCCCTCGGCGACGTCAAGGCTTACTTCGTGCACCGCGCGGATCTGATGACCCAAGACGCGCAGAACAAGCTGCTGAAAACTTTGGAAGAACCGCCCGCGGGCGTGACCATCTTCCTCGGCGTCGCGAACGAAGCGGGCGTGCTGGACACCGTCAAGTCCCGTTGCAGGAAGGTGTACATCGACGTCTTCGACCGCGAGACCGTCTACAACGCTCTGAAAGATCTGGGCTGCGGCGGCGAGGAAGCGGCGATCGCGGCGGCGTGTTGCGAGGGACAGCTGGGCAAGGCGAGAGTCATCGCCTTCTCTCCCGAATACGGCGAGCGCTATGCCGACGCGCTCACTCTGCTCGAGCGGCTGAAACGCAGCCGCGACGTGCTGGACGCCGAGTCCGTCCCCTCCCTCAAAAGCAACGAAGGCGAGTTCCTGAAAGTGCTTGCCGTGGCGGTGCGCGACATCATATCCGCAAAAGAGGGCTCCCCCCTCTTCTTCGGCGAGGCGACCGCCTCCCGCATAGAACGACTCTCGCAGGGGTTCTCCCTCCGCGCCCTCGCCCTCACCCTCGAGGCGATAGGGAAGGCGCAGGAGAAACTGGCGTTTTCCGTCAACACCGCGGCGGTGGAGGACAGCCTGCTCTTCGACATTCTGGAGGTCAAACACAAATGGCAATCATAGTCGGTGTCAAATTCCGCAATTCCAACAAAGTCTACTACTTCGACCCCATGGGCATAGAGTTCGCAGAGGGCGACGGCGTCATCGTCGAGACCGCCCGCGGGCTGGAGTACGGCACGGTGTCCATCCCCAACCGCGAGGTGGAGGAGAAGGAAGTGGTCTCTCCCCTGAAACCCGTCGTGCGCAAAGCCACCGAAGAGGACGACAAGCAGCTCCAAAAGAACCTTGCCGACCGCGCCCCCGCCCTGCGCACCATCCGCGAAAAAGCGGCGGAGCTCGGGCTGAACATGAAGCTGGTGGACGCCGAATACACCTTCGACCGCGCCAAACTCATCTTCTACTTCACCGCCGAAGGCAGGGTGGATTTCCGCGAGCTGGTGCGCGCGCTCGCGTCCATATTCAAGGTGCGCATAGAGCTGCGCCAGATCTACGAGCGCGACGACACCAAGATGCGCGGTGCGCTTGCCGCCTGCGGCAGACCATGCTGCTGCACCACCCATCTGCCCGATTTCGAGAAGGTGTCAATCAAGATGGCGAAGATCCAAGGTCTTTCCCTCAATCCGCAGAAGATAAGCGGCGTGTGCGGCAGGCTGCTGTGCTGTCTGAAATATGAGAACGACTATTACAGCGAAGTCTTCAAACAGATGCCCAAGGTGGGCAGCAAGGTGCACACCGCCGACGGCGACGGCGTGGTGGAGTCCAACGACCTCATCAAACAGACGTCCCGCGTGCGCGTGCTGACCAAGGACGGGTCTTACGATGTCAAGACGTACAAGCTGGACGAACTGAAGACCACGGCGAAACAGACCGAGCCCGACGACTCCCTCGAAGAGGACGCCGACGTCGAATGACCTTCCCGCAAAAGACAAGAACGCCGAAAGGCGTTCTTTTTTTATACCGACCGAAGTGATACGGCGCAGTTCCGCGCAGCCCTTTCCGCCCGTGGGCTCATTCCTTGGCGCGGATTATCCTGACCGGTCTCACCCTGCGCAGCGTGATCGCGGCGGTGAGCGCGCGTATGATAAAGTCATGTTAACACGAAAAGCGACATCTGTCAATATAGCCCATACGGCGTCGTTATAATGCGGTTCGCCACTGCGAATTTTTCGTCGGAAAAGACGGGATTTTTGCTCAATCGGTTGAACTCCGCGCGAGCGTGTGCTATGATGATGGCGGTCGAAAGATCAATCTGTTGAAAGGAGCGAAAATCATGGCAAGAGTTATAAGCGACGAGTGCATTTCCTGCGGAGCGTGCGCCGACACCTGCCCCGTGGAGGCGATCTCCGAGGGCGACGGAAAGTATGTCGTCGATGCGGACAAGTGCATCGACTGCGGCGCGTGCGAGGACGGCTGCCCCGTGGGAGCGATCTCCGAGGCGTAAGCAAACCGCAACACATCACACAAGACAAAGAGGAGCGCAAGCTCCTTTTTGTTTTGTCCGACCCGAACGCAGGGCTTGACGCCGCCGCATCACCGTCCTCTCTCTCGCTGCGCACGCGCACGCGGAACGGGAAGGCAAGACCCGTATGCGGCGGAAATTCCCGCTTGCGGGAGAGGACGCGCCGTTGTATAATCAAAACATAAGAGCCGCACGGGAGAGCGGGAAAACGATACACGGACGGGGAAAATGACAAATTCGCGAGTTTACTGCACCGAAAAAGTGCGAAAAACCATTTTTTATGACGAAACACGGCAGACGGGCATGAGGGTGGAAAATCTCCTGTCCGGGGGCGTGCGCACCTCTGCGGCGGACGGCGTCGTCATCGTGTGGTCGGAGTCTCCGCGCGGCAGAAAGCACATTTTCGACTCCTCCTCCGCACCCCTTTCGGCTGTGGACGAAAGGGGCTTCTCGGTGCGGAGCGCGGACGGGCTCTTCGATGTGCGCACGGACTTCTCCGCGGGCGGCGACGGCACCCTTGTCAAGCGTG